>JAJEAI010000158.1 GCA_022824205.1 Candidatus Binatia bacterium | reverse complement strand
CCGATCGGGGTCGAGGGCAAGCTTCCGCGGGAATGACGTTCTGTGACGTGGATGCCCTGGGAGTTTTGACACACCTGGAAGACGGGAATCCAGGGTTGGAGGCATTCAGAACTCCGCGAATCCCGGGACACGGGGGAAGGGGATGACGTCGCGGATGTTGCCCATGCCGGTCATGAACTGGACCAGTCGCTCGAAGCCCAGGCCGAAGCCCGCGTGGGGCGCGGAGCCGTAACGCCGCAGCTCCAGGTACCACCAGTACTCTTGTTCGGGCAGGCCGCATTCCTGGATCCGCCGCCGGAGGTGCGCCAGACGGTGCTCCCGCTGCGAGCCGCCGATGATCTCGCCGATCTTGGGCACCAGCACGTCCATGGCGGCCACGGTGCGCTCGTCGTCGTTCAGGTACATGTAGAACGCCTTGATCTCCTTGGGGTAGTCTATGACCATCACGGGCCGGCCCACGTGCTCCTCCACGATGTAGCGCTCGTGCTCGCTCTGGAGGTTGACGCCCCAGGACACCGGGTACTCGAAGGAGCGCCCGGAACGCTGGAGGATGTCCACGGCCTTGGTGTAGGTCATGCGTTCGAATGGCTGCTCCACGATGTGGGCCAGGGTCTCCAGCACCGTCTGGTCGATGCGCTCGTTGAAGAACGCCATGTCGTCGGCACAGCTCTCCAGCACGTCCCTGGTGACGTCCTTCAGGAACGCCTCGGCCAGGTCCATGTTGCCCTGGATGTCGCAGAAGGCCATTTCCGGCTCCACCATCCAGAACTCCGCCAGGTGCCGGCTGGTGTTGGAGTTCTCCGAGCGGAAGGTGGGTCCGAAGGTGTAGACGTCGGTGAGGGCCAGGGCGGCGATCTCCGCCTCGAGCTGGCCGGACACCGTGAGCCGGGCCTCCTTGCCGAAGAAGTCCTGGGAGTAGTCCACGGCACCGGATTCCGTGCGCGGCGTCCGGTCCGGGTCCAGCGCGGACACCCGGAACATCTCGCCGGCGCCCTCGCAGTCGGAAAGCGTGATGATGGGGGCGTGGAGGTGGATGAAGCCCCGTCGCTGGAAGAACTCGTGGATGGCCCGCGCGGCGGCGTTGCGTACCCGCATCACCGCGCCGAAGGTGTTGGTGCGCATGCGCAGGTGCCCGAGGGTGCGCAGGAACTCGAAGCTGTGGCGCTTCTTCTGCAGCGGATAGTCCTCGTCCGAGTGGCCCACCACCTCCACCTGCCGCGCCTGGATCTCGTAGCGCTGCCCCTTGCCCGGCGACTCCACCAGCCGGCCGGCCACGCGCACGCAGCAGCCGGTGGTAAGCTTGCGGATCTCGGCCTCGTAGTTGGCCAGCTCCGGCGCGGCCACCGCCTGGATGCCGGACATGCACGAGCCGTCCGAGACGTCGAGGAACGACACGTTCTTGCTGTGGCGCACGGTGCGCAGCCATCCCTCGACGGTCACCTCCGCGCCCGCGGTGCCGCCGTCGATCAGGTCCTTGATGCGTTCCTTTGCCATGGCTTTCCACCGCCTCCTTTCCGTGTGCGGCCGCGCCCGTGTCCCGCCCTATAGCCCCACGCCCACGACCATTCGCAACGCCAGCAGCGTCACGACCCACTTGAGGATCTGCCGGAACAGGGCCTCGGGGACCCGGGCGCGCCAGCGGGTGCCGACCCAGGAACCCAGGGTGGCGCTCAGGATCATGCCGCCGATCAGGTAAAGGTACGGCGCAAAGGCGAATCCAAGCAAGAAGAAAGTCGACACCTTGATGACGTGCACCGCCGTCATCTGGGTGGAGTGCGTGATCACCAGACGGTCCCGCGACAGTCCCTCACGGATCAGGAAGGGCATGTTGAGCGGCCCGACCACGCCCACGAACAGCGACAGGAAGGTCTGCACCGCGCCGATGATGCCGAACTTGCCGGGTATTCGCGGCACGTTCCGGATGGTCGGGGCCCACGTAATCAGAAGGATGAAGCAACCGATGATCACCGGCAGGTAGTCGGAGCTGATGTCCACCAGCAGCATCGACCCCAGGGACGCGCCCAGCACCGCGCCCACCACGAAGGGCGCGAAAAGCGACCACACCACGTGGCGCAGGCCGAAGAGCGTGCGGGTGAGGTTGCTGAAGATCTGCACCATCCCGTGCACCGGGATGATGGCGAAGGTCGGGATCAGTCCGGGCATGACCGAGATGAGCAGGATGCCGCCGCCGAGGCCCACCACTGCGGCGGTGGTGGAGGCGATGAAGGTCACGAGGATGAGGAAGATCTCGGACATGGCGTCCTTCGACTTCGCTTCGCTCTCGCTTCGCTACGGCCAGAATCCCCGACCTTCACTCCGCATCGGACTCCCGAACCACCGGATTGCGCAGCGTGCCGATGTGGCTGATGTCGACGGCCACCACGTCGCCGTCCTTCATGTTCTCGGTGGCGCCGTCCGTGCCCATCCAGAGGACATCCCCGGGCACCAGGGTCAGGTAGCGGCTCATGGCGCTGATGTAGCGCGCGACGCCGAATATGGCGTCCTTCACGTCGTACTCGCCCACCATTCGGTCGTTCAGGGTGATGGTGACGTGCAGGTCGTCGGGGTCGAGATCGGTGACGATCCACGGTCCCATGGGCTTGAAGGTGTCGGTGTTCTTGGCGCGCCACAGAGTGCGGTCGGACCGCTGCCATGTGCGCTCGCTCACGTCGTTGCCGATGGTGTAGCCGAACACGTAGTCGAGCGCCTCGTCCTCCGGCACGTTGCGGCAGGTGCGGCCGATGACCGCCACCAACTCGCCCTCGTACTGCACCAGTTCGGTGGCGTCATGGGGAATGACGATGGGGCTTTCGTGCGCCGTCAGCGCGTTGACCGCCCGGTAGCCCACGTCGGGCTTGGGCGGAAACACGGGCTCTTCGCCGCGCACTTGGGCGGCGAAGGTCACGTGTTCGCGGTAGTTCACGCCCGCGGCGTAGAAGGTCGGCGGCACCACCGGCGCCAGCAACTTGACGCCTGCCAGGGCATGGGTCTCGCCTGTCACCCTGTAGTTTTCGAAGGGGCTGCCACCGATGGCGGTGACGTTGTCCGCGTCGTCGATGAACCCGAACCGCGTCTCGTTGTCGCTCCGGAACCTGCACCATCTCATTAGAAGTTCTCCCACGCGCAATCGTCATGCGCGTCTGATGCCGTCATGTCTACCTGATGCCGTCATTCACGCTTCCCAGGCTGTGTCAAGACTCTGCTCGGAAACGAAACGGAACCAGCCCCCCGAATCGTCATTCCCGCGGAACAGGCCGTGTCAAGACTCTGCTCGGACACGAAATGGCACCAACCCCCCGAAACGTCATTCCCGCGAAAGCGGGAATCCATGGGTTGGGAGGGGGCAAACGGCCATATTCCCCACGCCACCGCCCCTGGATTCCCGCTTCCGCGGGAATGACGTTTCTAGGGGTCGGTGCCTCTCCATTATGGTGTTTTGTTTTGACACAGCCTGTTTCCGCGGGAATGATGATTCGGGGGGTTGGTGCCATTCCCTGTTCGTGTGGGGTTTCGACAGAGCCTGCTTCGCGGGATTGACGATTGCGAGTTTCGGTAGCCGATATCCCGAGAATGAACTTCCCGGTCAGTTCTCGTGCTTCGCCACCCAATGGTCCATGAAGTCGCGCACCCGCATGGGTTCCAGCGAGTCGCGGGAAGCGCACGCCCCGAGGATCGCGTCGCACTGGGTCTTCGGGAGGCGGGCCGCCAGATGGTGTTCGAACTTCTCCTCGAGGAGCGGCACGCCCTCGCTCCTCCTCCGCCGGTGCCCGATGGGGTAGGGCACCTCCACCCGTTCCGTGGCGGTGCCGTCCTTGAAGCGCACCTGCACCGCGTTGCCGATGGCGCGCTTGTCCGGATCCATGTAGTCGACGGTGAATCGCGGGTTCTCCCGCACCTCCATCTTGTCGCGCAGGGCGTCGATGCGCGGATCCCGGGCCACCTCGTCCTCGTAGTCCTGCGCGGTGAGGCGTCCGTGAATCAGCGGCACCGCCACCATGTATTGGATGCAGTGGTCGCGGTCCGCGGGGTTGTCCAGCGGCCCGGTCTTGTCGATGATCCGCGAGCCGGCCTCCTGAGTCTCGATGACCACGCGTTCGATGTCGTCGAGGCGGTCCTTGACCGCGCCGTGCAGCTCCAGCGCCGCCTCCACCGCGGTCTGGGCGTGGAACTCCGCGGGGAACGAGATCTTGAAGAGCACGTTCTCCATGACGTAACTGCCGTAGGGTTGGCTGAACGTGAAGGGCCGGCCCTTGAAGAGCACGTCGTAGTAACCCCAGCCCTTGGCCGAGAGCGCCGAGGGATAGCCCATCTCTCCCTGGAGCGCCATGAGCGCGAGCCGCACAGCGCGGCTGGCGGCGTCGCCCGCGGCCCAGCTCTTGCGCGAGCCGGTGTTGGGCGCGTGGCGGTAGGTGCGGAGCGCCCCGCCGTCGATCCAGGCATTGGAAAGGGCGTTCACCACCTGTTCCTGGTCGCCGCCGAGCATGGCCGCGGCCACCGCCGTGCCGGCCACCCGCACCAGCAGCACGTGGTCCAGCCCGACGCGGTTGAAGCTGTTCTCCAGGGCCATGACGCCCTGTATCTCGTGGGCCTTGATCATGCCCGTGAGCACGTCGCCCATGGTGACGCCGTCGCCGCCGTCGCCCGCGCCGCGGTCGAGGTAGTCCGCCACCGCCAGGATGGCGCCGAGGTTGTCCGAGGGGTGGCCCCATTCCGCGGCCAGGAAGGTGTCGTTGAAGTCGAGCCAGCGGATCATGGCGCCGATGTTGAAGGCGGCCTGCACGGGGTCGAGCTCCCATGCGGTGCCGGGCACGCGCGCGCCTCCGGGCATTACCGCGCCGGGCACCACCGGCCCCAGCAGCCTGGTGCACGCCGGGAACTCCAGCGCGGCCAGGGCGCAGCCCAGGCTGTCCATGAGACACAGACGCGCGGTCTCCCGCGCCTCATCGGAAAACGGTCCGCCGGAGAGGGCGTAGGCGGCCATGTCGGAGAGCACCGCGTCGGGCCGGGGCCGTTGGGCGTCGCGCACGGAAACGTCGGTCATGGTTAAAAGGTCTTGGGGTTGCTTGAGGTCATTCCTTGCTGAACAGAGCGTCCAGCTTCTGCTCGTAGGCGTGGTAGCCGAGCACCTCGTAGAGCTGTTCGCGGGTCTGCATCCGCTCCGTCATCCCGCTCTGGGTGCCGTCCTCGCGAATCGTGCGGTAAACATCCATGGCGGTCCGGCTCATGGCGCGGAACGCGGACAGGGGATAGAGCACGAGCCCGACCCCGGCCTCCCTGAGCTCGTCGACACCGAACAGCGGCGTCTTGCCGAACTCGGTCAGGTTGGCGAGCACGGGCACATGCGCGTTCTCACAGAAGGCGCGGTAGTCCTCCAGCGTGTACACTGCTTCCGGGAAGATCATGTCCGCGCCCGCCTCGACATAGCGCCGCACCCGTTCCAGGGCCGCGTCCAGCCCCTCGCTGGCGAAGGCATCGGTGCGCGCCATGATGACGAACCGATCGTCGGTGCGGCCGTCGGCCGCCGCCTTGATGCGGTCCACCATCTCGCCGGTGGATACGATCTGCTTGTTGGGCCGGTGGCCGCAGCGCTTGGCCGCCACCTGGTCTTCCATGTGGACCGCGGCTGCCTGGGAGCGCACCATCTCGCGGATGGTGCGGGAGATGTTGAAGGCGGTGCCCCACCCGGTGTCGATGTCCACGAGCAGCGGCAGCGGGCTTGCGGCAGTGATGCGCCGCACGTCCTCCAGCACGTCGTTCAGGGTGGTGATGCCCAGGTCCGGCTGGGCGAAGGAGGCGTTGGCCACTCCCGCGCCCGAAAGGTAGAGCGCGCGGAAACCCTGGCGTTCGGCCAGCAGCGCGCAGTAGGCGTTGATGGCGCCCACGACCTGCAAGGGGCGTTCGTCTTGCACGGCGCGGCGGAACCGGGCTCCCGGTGATTTCTCGTGTTCCATCTCGTCCATTTCCCCGCTCATCCCGCGCGGCTCAGAAGTAGGACAGGTCCAGGGCGCCCACCCGCCGCAGGTGGGTGATGTCGCCCCAGGTCTCCAGCCCCCAGGTGCCGTCCTGGAACTTGAAGAGGTTGACGCTGGCGTTCTTGAAGGAGAAACGGCGGGGCGCGTCCAGCGGGATGGACAGCGTGTGCCGGAAGAGCGCGCTCAAGACACCGCCGTGGGTGACCACCATGATGATCTCGCCCTCATGGCGCCGGGCCAGCTCCTCCAGGCACCCCATGTTGCGCTCGGTCTGTTGCCGGAAGCTCTCCCCGGACGGCACCGCGTGGTCGGCTCCGCCCTTGCGATGCTCCTCGTATTCCGCGGGGTAGCGCTGGCGGATCTCGCCGCCGTCGAGTCCCTGGAAAATGCCGAGGTTGCGCTCGCGCAAACGCTCGTCGGGCACCACTTCATGGCCGGTGTTCTCCGCGATGGTCCTGGCGGTCTCGTAGGCGCGCCCCAGGTCGCTGCTGTAGATGACGCTGCAACTCCCCGGAGTGAAGCGCTGCGCCAGCGCTTCGGCCTGGGCGCGCCCCTTGGGTGTGAGCGTGCTGTCGAGGTGGCCCTGGCGCCGCCCCTCGGTGTTCCACTCGGTCTCGCCGTGCCGCACCACGATGACGTAGGTGGCGTCCATGGGGGACATCCTAGCCAATGGACCTTGAAATTTCTATCGGAATGGGGGATAGGCCACTACGGAGCGCATCGTGGCGCCATATCACCGGACGTTCCCAAGGAGGAGAACCATGGAAGCCCAGACCTTTTCGGTAAAGACCCCCTGCATCACCGGCGGCCGCAGCCACATGCCCCTGGTGCGGACCGACGTGTTGATGAGCGGCCTCAACTACTATGCCCCCGGCCGCAAGAACAAGCTCCACACCCACCCCGGCGAGGACCACATGTTCGTCGTGCTCGACGGCGAAGCCACGTTTTTCGACAGGGACGAGAAGGCTACGGTGCTGGGGAAGGGCGAAGGCATCCTGCTACCGGAAGGGGTCTACTACCAGTTCGAGAGCACCGGCGACACGGCCTTGGCGTTGCTGCGTTTCGCCGCCTACAAACCGGACCGCAAAGAGGTCCGGCGAGTCGACGCCACCGGAGAGAACCCCCGGACGGAGGACGAGATGGACTACGTGTGCGTCGACGGCGATCCCATCGAAGGGCAGGATTGGACGCTGGGCTGAGCCGGGCCGGGCGGACTGCCGCGCGGGAATCTTGCCACCGCCAGCGGCGTCACCCCCAGATGCGGTCCGTGTCGATGGGCAGGCGCTTCCCCGCGGCGTCACGACGAACAACGAGTTGACAGTGTTCAGGGGCTGCGATCACAGCCCGCGGGAGGAGAATCGATGCCGACCATCAACGACGCCGACGGCCATGTCAACGACTACTACTTCGGCGACGAGATCGCCGAATACATGCCCACGGGGAACCAGTTCAGCCAGATGTTCCCCGTGTTCGACCACCTGCACTTCCGCTACTTGATGAAGAACCGCGTGCCCAAGTACGTCGGCGGGAGCATGAAGACCGCTCCCGGCCCGGAGGAGTGGCTTGCGTTCATCGACGAGACCGGCATCGCCTGGAGCGTGCTCTATCCCAGCGCGGGCCTGGGGGTGGGGCGAATCGTCTCGGTGGAGTGGGCCATCGCCGCCTGCCGTGCCTACAACAACTGGTTGCACGACCGCTTCACCAACACCACCCCGCGTCTCAAGGGTGTCGGGTTGATTCCCATCCAGGATGAGGAGGCGGCGGTGGAGGAGTTGCATCGTTGTGTCCGGGAGCTGGGCATGGCCGGCGCCATGCTTCCGTCCAACGGGGAGGGCATCAAGGGCCACCTGGGCGCCAAGGCTTACTGGCCCATCTACGAGGAGGCGGAGAAGCTCGGCTGCTGCCTCACGGTGCACGGCGGCGCGCACCATCATCTCGGCCTCGACGGTTTCAGCGTCTACTACCCGGTGCACGCCCTGGGCCATCCCTTCGGCATCATGGTGCAGGCGGCGGCGATGCTGAGCCACGGAATCTTCGAACGCTTTCCGGGTCTGCGGGTGGCGTTCCTCGAAGGCGGCGCCACCTGGGTGCCGTTCTTCATGGACCGGCTCGACCGGTCGTACAACGAGGGGCACCTGCAGATCGACCTGGAGGGCAACCCGGTGCCCGGTCCCCGGCCGGGGGAGAAGGCCAGCGAGCACTTCAAGCGCCACGTCCGGGAGGGGCGCATCTTCGTGGGCTTCGACTGCGACGACGCCGGGCTTGCCTTCGCCGTGCAGCAGACCGGCGCCGAGCCGTTCCTGTTCGCCAGCGATTTTCCCCACGAGGTCTTCGACGCGGCGTCGTGCCGGCATGAGATCGACGAGCTGCTCGAGCGGGGGGACATGACGCAGGAACAGAAGGAGGCCGTGCTGGGCGGGAACGCCGCGCGGCTGTATGGTCTCGATTGACCGTCCACACGACGGCGCACCACACCATCATGCTGTTTCTTGCGGAAGAGGACGTTCTCAAGGCCGTTGAGGGCCGCAATGCCTGCGGCGAGGCGGTGACGGTCATCGAGGAGGTGCTGCGCCAGCAGTCCGAGGGCAGCACGTTCCATCTCAAGCGCCTGACCATGGAGCATCCGGATCACCCGGGGCATCTGTGGCACAACATCCGCATCCTGCCCGGGATGGTGCCCGAGCTGGGCTACGCGGCGGTGCGGGTCTATTCGGGGTATCGCGGCACCAACCGCTCCGAGGTCATCTGCCTGTTCGACTGGAAGGACATGGAGATGGTGGCCATCATCTCGGACTACCACCTGCACGCCATTCGCACCGCGTCTCCCTACGGCGTGGCGGCCAAGTACCTGGCGCGGGCGGATGCGCACACCATCGGCGTCATCGGCACCGGACGTTACGCCAAGGGCTTCGTGCAGGCATGCTGCTCGGTGCGCGACATCCGCAGCATCAAGGCCTACAGCCGGAGCGCGGACAACCGACGACGTTTCCAGGAAGAGATGACGGCGGCCCTGGGCATCGAGGTGACGGCGGTGGAGTCGGGCCGGGAGGCGGTGCGCAATGCCGACATCATGCTGCTGGCTACCTCGGGCAACACCACCGTGTTCGAGGGAAGCTGGCTCGAACCCGGAGCCCTGGTCATGTCGCTGGCTCCGGGCGAGTTCGACGAGGCCACGGTGGAAGGGTCGCGGGTTTTCCTCTCCGGCACCGACCAGGTGCTGGGAGACAGCCCGCCGCGCAAGCCGTTCCCGGCGCTGTTGGCCAGTGGAAAGTTCGGCCGGGACGACGTGGCGGCCGAGTTCTGCGACGTGGTCGCCGGCAAGAAACCGGGCCGCCGGAGCGACGACGAGATCATCCTCTACGAGTCTCCGGGCATGGGCATCCTCGACGTCGGCGTGGCGAGCTGGATCTACGGGCTGGCGCGGGAAAAGGGCCTGGGCACCGAGTTGCCGTTCGGAGAAGAGGGGAGTTAGCCGGTATTCCCGCGGCGCGGCCGCACCAAGCTGAACGGCGCGGCGCCGCCGGAGCCGTGACGGAGACAAGCATGCGTACGCTGATTCGCGGCGGATGGATCGTTGGCCACGAGGGCGGACACCATACGCTTTGGCGTGACGGGGTGGTGGTGTTCGAGGGCGGCGACATCGTGCACGTGGGCGCCGATTTCGACGGCGCGGTGGATCGCGAGATCGACGCCCGCGGCATGGTGGTGGCGCCGGGCTTCATCGACATGCACGTTCACGGCGGGCACCGCGCGTCCCACCGGCTGATCACCGACGTCGGGCGGCCGGACTACTTTGGCCAGCCTTTCCTGGAGATCAGCGTGCCGCGGGAGGGGAAACGGCCCACCGGGGACCCGAGGTATACCCGGCCGGACCAGGCCGGCGCTTCCGAGGGCACCGACCTGCACGCGACCTTCACGGTGGCGGATCTGCTGCGCAACGGCGTCACCACGTTCATGGAGATCGGCAGCCAGCTCCGGGTCCAGGAGGGGCTCCTCAAGGAAGTGGATCGGCTCGGCGCCCGTGCCTACCTGGGTCCGGGATTCGATTCGGGCCGCTGGGTGGCGGACGACAAGGGACGGCTCAAGCGCGCCCTGGACGAAGCCGCCGGCTGGCGGGAGTTCGAAGGCGCCGTGGACTTCATCAAGCGCGTGGAAGGCAGTTGCGGCGACCGAGTGCGCGGAATACTCATTCCGCGGGAAACCGAGTCCTGTACGCCGGACCTGCTGCGCGCCGCCCGCAAGGCGGCGGACGAGCTCAAGGTGCCGGTTTCGACCCACGCGGCCTATAACGTCATCGAGTTCTACGAACTCGTGACGGAGCACCGCATGACCCCGGTGGAGCTGCTGGAGTCGGTGGGCCTTCTAGGGCCCGACCTCACCATCGGCCACGGCAACCTCGTGGCCGAAAATCCGCAACTGAACTACTCGGGCGGCCGGGACATCGAGCTCATGGGTGCCTACGGCGTTTCCATCTCCCACTGTCCGGTGAACATCGCCCGCCGGGGGCGCTGCCTCGACTCCTGGGAGAAATACCGCAAGGCCGGCGTCAACATCGCCCTGGGCAGCGACACCTACCCGCGTGATTTCATGATGCAGATGCGCATCGCGTCGTACTTCGGCAAGGTCATCGGTCACAACCTGCGCGCGGCCAGCGCCGCCGAGGTCTTCGAGGCCGCCACCCTGGGGGGCGCCCGGGCCCTGGGGCGCGACGACCTGGGACGGCTGGCGCCGGGCGCCCGCGCGGACATCATCATCGTCGACATCTCCGGGCGCGGTACTCTGCGCTACGGGCCGGTGCGCGATCCCATCAAGAGCCTGGTGGAGTGCGGCATCGGCGACGACGTGCGGACGGTGATCGTCGACGGCGTGGTGCGGGTGGAGGACGGCCGGATTCCGGACGTGGACATGGAGGCCCTGCGGGCACAGGCGCAGGAGGCGGGTGAGCATGCGTGGGGCCACCTGCAGGACTGGGACGCGTTGGGCCGGACCGCGGAAGAGATGAGCCCATGGTCCTTCCCCTTAATGAAGTAGGAGAAGCGATGACACCCCTTCCGTCATTCCCGCGGAACCGGCTGTGGCAAAACACCATTCAAGAGAGGCAACAATCCCCTGAATCGTCATTCCCGCGAAAGCGGGAATCCAGGGGTGGTGGTGGGGCGCTACAGCGGCGTTTCCCCGCTCCACCACCCTGGATTCCCGCTTTCGCGGGAATGACGGATTGGCGTTTAGTCCCCAGGAAGCAGAGTTTCGACACAGCCTGTTTCGCGGGAATGACGGAAGGGGAGCCGGGTATGACGCACGGGGGCGAATCGGCGTTGCAGGAGATACCGGATTCAGCCGCCTTGCCGTTGCAGCACGATCCCGCCGATGATCAACGCCAGCCCTGCCAGCGTGCTCGGGTAGATGGGTTCTCCCACGACGAACGCGATCACCAGCAGTGAGAGGAAGGGCGTGACGTAGATCAGTTGTCCCACCTGCGCGGTGGTGCGCGATAGCTTCAGCGCCTGGAGCCAGGTGACGAAGGCGACGCCCATCTCGAAAGTGCCGATGTAGGCGGCGCCCGCGAGGCCCAGGGGCGTGGGTGCCGCCATGGCCCCCGAGAGCCACAGGAAGCCCCCGGAGAAGACGCATCCGAACACGAAGTTGACGAGCAGGCGCGTCACCGGATCGCGCCGGTCCTTGACCCCGGAGATCCAGTTGAACGTCCAGATCAGCGTGCTGCCCAGTGCCAGGGCCACGCCGTGCGGGTTGGCAAGGTCGAGGGCGAGGAGGTCGCCGCGGGTGGCGATGACGGCCACGCCGGAAAAGCTGATGCCCATGGCCAGGACCGCCCGGAGGCGGATGGTCTGCCCCAGCAGGACGATGGAGAACAGCGCCAGCACCATGGGCCAGGTGAAGTTCAGCGTGAGCGCCTCCTGGGCGGGCAGGAGGTCATAGGCGCGAAACAGCACGACGTAGTAGAGGAACGGGTTCAGGAAACCCAGGACCAGGGAAGTTCGCAGATCCGGCAGGCGCCACTCCCGGAGCTGTCCGAGCCGCCCGGTGGCGACGGTGATGCTCAGCAGTACGCCGGCGGAGACCAGTGAGGAGTAGAACACCAGCGCGTCGGCGCCCACGTGGCGCAGGGAGAGCTTGAATGCCGTCGCCACGGTGGACCAGCAAAGCACGCTGGCGCCGGCGTAGAGATAGGCTTGGGTCTGGCGTTGCATGTCGTGTCGCTCACCGGCCCGCGCGGTTCATGCGGTCACGGCGGGATTCCGTGCCATGATCGTGCCCCGTCACTCGATAGGCCCGCGGTGAGGCTACCACGATTCCGTTCCGTCAACGAAGCAGACGCGGGAGCCGGTGGACGGCCCATGAACGATCGGGCGGCGTCCGCGCGGATTTGCAATTGCCGGGCTCTTGGGCTAACGTAGCGTTTTCCGTCCCGAATCCTTCCCCTCGAGGTTTTCATTGAGCCGCCGAGAATCGTTAGATGCCCTCCGCACAAAGATCGACCGAGTTGATTCCAGGATTGTAGCGCTTCTCAACGAGAGAGCATCCCTCGCCCTGAAGGTAGGGCAGCACAAGGACCTGCACGGCGAACGCGTTTACGTGGCCAGCCGCGAGCGCGAGGTGTACCGCCGGATCACCGAAGCCAATCCCGGGCCGTTGCCGCCGGCGTCGTTGCGCGCGGTGTTCCGCGAGGTCCTGTCCGCCTGCCGCGGCATCGAAGCGCAGATGAAGGTGGCGTTCTTCGGCCCCGAGGCGACTTTCACCCACATGGCGGCGAAGCGTCACTTCGGCAGCACCGTGCGCTACTTGCCCGAGCCCACCATCGCCGACGTCTTCCGCGAAGTGGGCGCCGGCAACGTCGACTACGGCGTCGTGCCGGTGGAGAACTCCACCGAGGGCGTGGTGACCCACACCCTGGACCTGCTCCAGGAGTCGGACGCGCAGATCTGCGGCGAGGTCAGCATCGACATCGAGCTTTGTCTCCTGTCCCGCTCGGGACGGGCCTCCGACGTGCGCCGCATCCTGTCCCACTCCCATGCCCTGGGCCAGTGCCGCCGCTGGCTGGGAGCGCACCACGCGGACGCCCCGGTCGAGGCGGTGGCGAGCACCGCCCAGGCGGCCCGGGAGGCGCGCGCGGACCGGCAGGTGGCGGCGGTGGCCAGCCGTCTGGCAGGCGACGTCTACGGCCTCAAGATCGTCCAGGCCAACATCGCCGACAACCACGACAACATGACCCGCTTCTACGTCATCGGCGACGACCCTCCCTTGCCCACCGGGGAGGACAAGACCAGCATCGTCTTCGCGGCCAAGGACCGGGTGGGCGTGCTGCACGAGATGCTCGCGCCGTTCGCCGGACACCAAATCAACCTCACCAAGATCGAGTCCCGGCCGTCGCGCCAGAAAGCGTGGGAGTACGTCTTTTTCATCGACTTCAAGGGCCACAGGCAGGAGCAACACGTCGAGAAGGCGCTGGAGCAACTCGGCCGGAACTGTGTCTTCCTGAAGGTCCTCGGATCATATCCCCAAAGCCTATGAGCATCACCGACAAGGTCCCGGATTACATCCGGCGCATCGTGCCCTACGTGCCGGGCAAACCCATCGACGAGGTGGAGCGGGAGTACGGCATTCAGGGCTCGGCCAAGCTCGCCTCCAACGAGAATCCTTTGGGACCGTCGCCCAAGGCCTTGGCCGCCTTGCGGGAGCACCTGGAGGAAGTGCACCTCTATCCCGACGGCGACTGCTTCCACCTGCGCCACGCGTTGGCGGCCAGGCTGGAGGTGGCACCGGAGCGGTTCGTCTTCGGCAACGGCTCCAACGAGCTGATCGACCTCGCGGTGCGGACGTTTCTGCGTCCGGGCGACGAGGCCCTGATGTCCCGCGGCAGCTTCGTGGCCTACGGTCTCGCGCTCGCCGCCATGGGCGCGGCCGTGCGCACGGTGCCGCTCAAGGACTACGGCTTCGACCTCGAAGGCATGGCACGGGCGCTGACGCCCGAGACGCGCTGCGTCTTCCTGGCCAATCCCAACAACCCCACGGGTACCATCTACCGGCGGCCCGAGTGGGAGGACTTTCTCGAACGGGTGGGACCGGACGTGCTGGTGGTGGCGGACGAGGCCTATTTCGAGTACGTCGACGACCCGGATTACCCGGACTCGTTGCACTATCACCGCGACGACCGCTCGCTCCTGACCCTGCGGACCTTCTCCAAGGCCTACGGGTTGGCCGGCCTGCGCGTCGGCTACGGCATCGCCCATCCCGAGATCGTCGCCGTCATGAACCAGGTGCGGGAGCCCTTCAACGTCAATGCCGCGGCCCAGTGGGCGGCCGCCGCGGCGGTGAACGACGACGAGCACCTGCACCGCAGCATCGAGGTAAACCGCCAGGGACTGGTGTACCTGACGGAAGAGCTGACCTCCCGCGGGGTCGACTGGGTGCCGAGTCAGGCCAACTTCATCCTGGTGCGCACCGGCGATCCGGCGCGCGTGTACGAGGAACTCCTGCGCCGTGGCGTCATCGTGCGCCCCGTGGGACCCGAGTTTCCCGAGCACGTGCGCGTGACCGTGGGCACCGCGGACGAGAACCGGCGGTTCCTCGAGGCCTTGTCGGAGATCCGGACGGGGAGCGGAGGCACCGGCTGATGTTCCGCACCCTGGTGATCGCGGGCGTGGGGCTGATCGGCGGCTCGCTCGCGCTGGCTGCTCGGGAGCGGGGGCTGGTGCAACGGGTGGTGGGCTACGGCCGCAACGAGAAGACCCTGCGCCGGGCCCGGAAGATCGGCATCCTCGATACCTACTTCCTGCATGCCGGGAAGTTCCCCGAAGACACCGACTTCCTCGTGCTGGCCACGCCGGTGAGCGCCATCGCGCCCTTGACCCGCTCGTTCCTGCCGCGGCTCGACCCGGGCTGTCTCATCAGCGACGTCGGCAGCGTCAAGCGCCAGGTGGTGACGGACATGGAGCGGCTGCTGAAGGGTGGGCCGCCCTTCGTCGGCGCGCATCCCATCGCCGGCAGTGACCAGTGGGGTCCGGACGCGGCAAGGGCCGACCTCTTCGTCCGTCGCCGCTGCATCATCACGCCGACCCGGAAGAGCGATGCGGCGGCGGTGAAGAAGCTGCGCGCGTTCTGGCGCGGCGTGGGCTCGAAGGTGGAGTTGATGGACGCCGCGCGCCACGACCGGATCCTGGGCGTGGTGAGCCATCTTCCCCACGTCGCGGCATCCGCGCTGGTGAACGTGCTGGAACGCACCCGGGTCGACTCACTGGACCTGGCGGAGTACTGTGGCTCCGGGTTCAAGGACACCACCCGCATCGCCGCGGGGCGTCCGGAATTGTGGCGCGACATCTGCCTGCTCAACCGGGGCCCGGTGCTGAAGGGGCTTCGGGAACTGGCCCGTGCCATCGATCGCTTCGCGAATTGCGTTGAGCGGAGCGACGGACCGGGGTTGGAGCGGGAGCTTGAACGGGCGCTGGAGACGCGCAAGCGGATGGAGTAGGCATGGTACGGGTGGAACAGGCTTCGCGCCCGCTGCGGGGTGCGCTGGAAGTGCCGGGAGACAAGTCCATCGGGCATCGCGCGGTGATCCTCGGCGCGGTGGCCCAGGGAGAGACGCGCATCCACAACATGTCCGCCGGCGCCGACAACTCCAGCACCGTGTCGGCCTTCCGGCGCATGGGCGTGGCGTTTCGGCGCGACGACGGCGCTCTGTGCATTGAGGGCAGGGGCTGGGACGGACTGCGGACGCCCCGGGAGACCATCGACTGCGGCAATTCCGGCACCACCATGCGCCTGCTCGCCGGGGTGCTGGCGGGACGGCCCTTCCCGGCCATTCTGGACGGCGACGACTCCTTGCGCACCCGTCCCATGAAGCGGGTGACGGAGCCTCTCGCACGCATGGGAGCGCGGATGTCGGACCGTGAAGGACGCGCGCCCCTCGAGATCCACGGCGGTGCGCTCCACGGCATCGAATACGCCTCGCCCGTGGCCAGCGCCCAGGTCAAGTCCGCAGTGCTGCTGGCGGGCCTGCAGGCGGAGGGCGAAACGCGTTTCGAGGAGCCGTACCGCTCCCGCGACCACAGCGAGATCATGATCCGGGGTTTCGGCGCCACACTGGAAAGCGTCGGCCCCGCGGTGGTGGTGCCGGGTGCGCAGGAGCTCACGGGAACGCGCCTCACGGTGCCCGGGGACATCTCTTCGGCCGCGTTCCTGGCGGTGGCGGCCGCCACCATTCCGGGTTCCGACGTGATCGTGCGCGGCGTAGGTTGCAACGCCACCCGGAGCGGCGTCATCGAGGTGTTGCGCGCCATGGGCGCGGACATCGAGTTGACGGGAAGGCGCGAGGAGGCCGGCGAGCCGGTGGCGGATGTCCGGGTGCGCGGCGGCACGCTCGCGGGGACGGAGGTGGCGCCCGAGCTGGCCCCCCGGACCATCGACGAGTACCCGGTATTGTTCGTCGCGGCCGCCCTGGCGCACGGGCAAACGCTCTTCCGCGACGTGGGCGAGCTACGTTTCAAGGAGTCGGACCGCATTGCCACCATGGCGGGCGAGCTCTCCAAGATGGGCGCGCGGGTGGAGGTGGACGGAGACGACGTCGCCATCGAGGGCGGCGTCTCCCTCAAGGCGGCGTCCGTGGAAGGCCACGGCGACCATCGGGTGGCCATGGCCCTTGCGGTGGCGGGGCTCTCGGCCGCGGGCGGGATACGCCTCACGGGAGAGGACTGCGTGAAGGTCTCTTTCCCCGGCTTCTTCGAGAGCCTGGAGAAGCTCCGTGGTTGACGGGGATCGGGATTCGGGTGGCCGCGCACCGTTTGTGCCTGCTGCCGAGGGAGGTTAGGATAGTTGATCGTTGCCATCGACGGGCCGGCCGGCGCGGGCAAGAGTACCGTCGCAAAGGCCGTGGCGAAGCGTTTGGGATGCCGCTATATGGACACGGGAGCCATGTATCGGGCGCTGGCCTGGAAGGTCATGAGCCATGGGGCGGACCCCGGCGACGAGGTGGCGTTGGGCAGGATCCTGCGGAATACCGCGGTGGACCTGGGCGCGGACGCCGACACGCCGTCGGTGATGCTCGACGGCGTGGACGTGAGCGGCGCCATCCGCACCGCGGAGGTGGGACAGACGGCGTCGAGGGTTTCCGGTCTGGGGGTGGTGCGCAAGCGTATGGCCGAGTTGCAGCGCGCCATGGGACGCGGCGGCTCGGTCGTTGCCGAAGGGCGTGACATGGGCACCGTGGTCTTTCCGGAGGCCGAGGTCAAGGTCTACCTGGACGCTTCCCCGGAAACGCGCGCGCGCCGCCGCTTCAGGGAGCTTGCCGTGAAGGACCCGGGCCTGACGCTGGAGGAGACGCTGGCGGATGTGATGCGCCGGGACCAGCGTGACAAGGAACGCGCCGTGGCGCCGTTGCGCCAGGCGGACGACGCCGTGCTCATCGATTCGACGTCGTTGCCGGTGGACGCGGTGGTGGAGCGGGTGCTGCGAGAAGTCGAGAAGAAATCCAATGAGAATGGGAGAACTGTTTCATGACGGAAGGCGAGGCCAACAAGAACGAGGAGACTCCGCAGACCCAGGAAGCTCCCGTGAACCAGGAGGCGGGACACGGTCAGCAGGCGGCGTCCACCGAGGATGACTTTCGGTCGCTCTTCGAGGAGAGTATCCAGGCGGTGCAGCCGGGCGGGGTGGTGAGCGGCACGATCGTCGACATCAATCCCACCCACGTGGTCGTGGACGTGGGCTACAAGACCGAGGGGCGCATTGCCGTGCAGGAGTTCCAGGACCGCGATGGTGCCTTGCAGGTGGCGGTGGGGGACGACGTGGACGTGTTCTTCGAGTCCCCGGAAGGGGACCGGGGCGAGATCGTGCTCTCGCGCCAGAAGGCCGAGAGCATCAAGGTCTGGGACCGGATCGAGAAGGCCTACGAGCAGGCCATTCCCATCGAGGGAACCATCGTGGCGCGGGTCAAGGGCGGTTTCAAGGTGGATCTCGGAGTGGACGGATTCCTTCCCGGGTCTCACGTGGACATTCGCCCGACGCGGAACCTCGACCAGTTCGTGGGGAAACGGGATCGTTTCACGATTCTCAAGTACAACCGCATGCGCGACAACGTAGTGGTGTCCCGCAAGATGCTGCTGGAGCAGGAACGCGAGGTGCTCAAGAAGGAGACCCTGGCGGTCCTGGACGAGGGTGTGATCCTGGAAGGAGTCGTCAAGAACATCACGGACTACGGCGCGTTCGTGGACGTGGGCGGCATCGACGGGATCCTGCACATCACCGACATGTCGTGGGGCCGGGTCAACCACCCGGGCGACCTTCTCGGCATCGGAGAGACCATCCGGGTCGTGGTGCTCAAGTTCGACAAGGAGCGCGAGCGGATTTCCCTGGGGATGAAGCAGATCACGCCGGACCCGTGGGAGGCGGTGGCGGAGAAGTATCCGGTGGATTCGAAGATCACCGGCAAGGTGGTGGGCCTCACCGACTACGGTGCCTTCGTCGAGCTCGAGAAGGGAGTCGAGGGCCTCATCCACGTATCCGAGATGTCCTGGGCCAAGAAGCTGTCGCATCCCTCCAAGGTGGTCCAGGCAGGAGAGACCGTGGAGGCCATGGTGCTGAACGTGGATCCCGGACGGCGGCGCATCTCGCTGGGTCTGCGCCAGGTGTTGCCCAACCCGTGGTTTCTGGCCAAGGAGAAGTATCCCGAGGGCAGCGTCATCCAGGGGCCGGTGCGGAACATCACCGACTTCGGCGTCTTCGTGGGCGTCGAGGAGGGCATCGACGGGTTGATCCACATTTCCGACCTCGACTGGACCAAGAAGATCAAGCATCCCTCGGAGCTCTACAAGAAGGGCGACATGGTGGAAGCCAAGGTGCTTGGGGTCGATCCCCAGGTGGAGCGCTTTTCGCTGGGGGTCAAGCAGTTGACCATGGACCCGTGGGAGCGCGTGATCAACGAACACCCCGTCGGCTCCCGGGTCCACGGCGAAGTGGTCCGGGTGCTCGATTTCGGCGTCTTCGTGCGCATCGCCGAGGGCGTGGAGGGGTTGATCCACGTCTCGCAGCTCAGCACCGAGCACGTCGACAAGCCTTCCAGCCTCTGTCAGGTGGGCGACGCGGTGGAGGCGGAAGTGGTCAACATCGACGTCCAGGAGCACAAGATCGGCCTCAGCATTCGTGCCCTCAAGAAGTCGGAGGAACGGGAAGAACTCGAGAGTTATCTCCAACGCGAGCAGGAGGCTGGCCGGTTTTCGTTCGAGACCATCCTGAACGAGGAGTTGAAGCTGGATCGCGAAAGCCGTGGCGGCCGCGGCCGGGAACGCAACAGGCGCTAGGCTTCGCGGGACACGCTTCCAGGAAACTGCATGACCAAGCGCGACCTCATCGAAGAGATCAACGACCGGTTTCCCCACCTGTCGCGTTTCGATGCGGAGGTGATCGTCAACACCGTCTTCGACTCCCTGATCACCGCCCTCCAGCGGGAGGAGAGGATCGAGATTCGCGGCTTCGGCAGTTTCGTGGTTAAGCACCGCCGCGCCCGCGACGGCCGCAACCCGAAGACCGGAGAAGTCGTCTCCGTGTCGTCCAAGAGAGTCCCCTTCTTCAAGGTCGGCAAGGAGTTGCGGTTGCGGGTCAACCAGAGCCCTGCTGCCGAGGATGGATGAGGCTTCAGGCAAACGCCCCGCATCCTCACAAGCTTGTTTGTGACGCAGGACACTAGCAACAGAATCAAATGGCCTGGCAGGAGGTATTGGAGTGGAATCAAAAAAAACCTTGGGCGAACTGAAACGCAGCGGAACCGTTGTCAGGTCCGTGCGCGAGGAGATGCGCGACAACCTCATGGCTCTTCTCAAGTCCGGCGAGAGGATACTGCCGGGCATCGTGGGCTACGACGAGACCGTGATTCCGGAAATCGAGAACGCGATCCTGTCGGGTCATCACATGGTCTTCCTCGGAGAGCGGGGCCAGGCCAAGTCGCGCATCATCCGCAGCCTCACGACGTTGCTGGACGAAAAGACCCCGAGGGTGAAGGGCTGCGAGATCAACTGCGATCCCTACAACGTGATATGCGCTCCGCGCCGGTGCCCACTGGCCCAGCAGGGAGACGATCTTGAAGTGGAGTGGATCGGCCGGGATCTGCGCTACGGCGAGAAGCTGGCCACCCCGGACGTGTCCATCGCCGACCTCATCGGCGAGATCGATCCCATCAAGGTAGCGGAAGGCCGTTACCTTGCCGACGAGGAAACCATCCACTACGGCCTGGTGCCGCGCACCAACCGGGGCATCTTCGCCGTGAACGAGCTGCCGGACCTGACCGAGAAGGTCCAGGTGGGGCTTTTCAACCTCATGGAAGAGAAGGACGTCCAGATCAAGGGTTACAAGATCCGCCTGCCCCTGGACGTGGTCATCGTCGCCAGCGCCAACCCCGAGGACTACACCAGCCGCGGGCGCATCATCACGCCCCTCAAGGACCGCTTCGACGTCCAGATCCGCACCCACTATCCGCGCCAGGTCGAGCACGAGATCGACATCATGGAGCAGGAATCGGCTTCCCTGGAAGGACGCAGCCACCAGGTGGTGATTCCGGACTTCATGAAGGATGTCCTGGGCCACCTCACCTTCGAGGCGCGCAACTCCGGCGAGATCAACCAGTCGTCCGGCGTGAGTGTGCGCGTCAGCATCAACAACTATGAGAGCATGGTGAGCAACGCCGAGAAGCGCGCCCTGCGAGTGGGCGAGAACACCATCGTGCCGCGGGTGAGCGACCTCCATGCGGTGCTTCCTTCCACCAGCGGCAAGATCGAGGTGGAGTACGTGGGCGAGGAGAAGAACGAGGAGGAACTCATCGAGCGTCTGCTCAACAGGGCCATCCTCAAGACGTTTGACAGCCGCTTCGACGTCAACGCCCTCCAGGAAATCATCGAGTACTTCAACACGGGCTGGGGCGTGGAGGTCTCCGACGACATGCGCTCCGAGGACTACCTCGAGGGCATCAAGGCGATCCCCGGGCTGGATGAGGCCATCCGCACGTTGGGCGACATCGACTCGCCCGGTCTTCTGGCCTCGGCCACGGAGCTGGTGCTGGAGGGCCTGCACCTGCATCAGAAGCTCAACAAGGAGGCCGCGGGAGGTCGCATTACGTACGGCAAGTGATGACGACCGCGGTTCACGCACGATGATCCATCACGCCCGCTACAGCCGCTGGAACGGCTTCCAGGACAGGTCGGTCCGGCCGGACGACGTCTTCGACCAGCTCAACGAACACCTCGACGAGACCGGCGACCTGCAGCAGTCCATGCGACGCATGATGCAGCGCGGCATGGGCGAGGACGAGGAGCGGGTCCCGGGCCTGGACGACCTGTTGTCGCAGGTGGCGCGGGAAAAGCGCCGCATGTACGAGCAGTACCAGATCCGCTCGGCCCTGGACGAAATTCAGGAGGCGCTCCAGGACATCGTCAACCGCGAGCGCGAGACCCTGAAGGAGAGCGAGGACCGCGCGGAAGCCCAGCAGAAGGACGAGTTCCTGCAGCACCTGCCGCCCAAGCTGAGCGACGCCATCGAGCGGCTGGCGGGCTACAGCTTCGAGAACGCGGAGGCGCGCAAGGACTTCGAGGAGATCCTTTCCCAACTGGACAAGATCCGCCGGTTGGAAAACTATATTCGACGTGAAGGCAACCTCTTCAGGGGCCAGGAATCGTTGAACTTCGAGGAGGCCTCGGAGTTGCAGGAGAAGATGGAAGGGTTGCAGAAACTCGAGGGCCAGCTCTCCAGCAGCCGTCCCAAGGACGTCGACATGGACCTGCTGAACAGCCTTCTCGGTCCGCAGGCCCAGGAGGACTACGAAGGGGTCATGCGCCTGGAGTCGGCGCTGGAAGAGGGCGGCTACGTGGTCGACAAGGGCGACCACTTCGAGTTGACGCCGCGCGGCGTCCGGCGCATCGGCCAGATCGCCCTGCGCGACATCTACAAGCAGCTCGCGCGCGACGCCGCCGGCCGCCACCAGATCGCCCGCCACGGCTCCCAGGAACCGGTGCCGGAGTCGAGCAAGCCCTACGTGTCCGGCGATGCTCTCAACCTGAACCTGATGGAAACCCTGAAGAGCACCCTGCGCCGGGACGCCACGCTGCCCCTCAAGCTCGACCCGGCGGATTTTCGCGTGCTCGAGTCCGAGTTCTCCACCCGCGCGGCCACCGTGCTCCTGCTGGACATGAGCTGGTCCATGAGCTGGGACGGCCGCTTCGCCGCGGCCAAGAAGGTGGCCCTGGCCATGGAGTCGCTGTGCCGCTCCAAGTATCCCCAGGACTACTTCGGCATCGTCGGCTTCTTCACCCGCGCGGTGGAGCTCAAGGCCAAGGACCTGCCGGAAGCCACCTGGAACATGGGCGACCCCTTCACCAACCTGCAGGACGGACTCCATCTCGCCATCGACCTGCTCAAGAAGCGCAGTTCCACCCGCAACCAGCAGATCATCGTCATCACCGACGGCCAGCCCACCGCGTACTGCCGCCAGGGCCGGCTCTATTGCGAGTGGCCCCTGAGCTTCGGCGGCATCAGCCAGCGCGCCGCCGAGGAAACCCTCAAGGAAGCCAAACGGGTCACCCAGCGGGGCATCACCATCAACACCTTCATGCTCGACGACAGCCCGGTCCTCAAGGGCTTCGTCGACGAAATGACCCGCCTCAACAAGGGCCGCGCCTTCTACACCCGTCCCGACCGTCTGGGACAATACCTTCTCGTAGACTACCTCCTGGGCCAGCGGCGCAAGGTGTAGAGGGGGCCTCACGCCGCGGGTTGCGGCGGGGATGAAAAGAAGACTCCGGCTTCACTACGTCATTCCCGCTTCCCAGGCTGTGTCAAAACGCTGCTTCCTGGCGACCAAACGCCAAGCCGTCATTCCCGCGAAACAGGCCGTGTCAAAACGCCATTCAAGAGAGGCGACAATCCCCTGAATCGTCATTCCCGCGAAAGCGGGAATCCAGGGGTGGTGGTGTGGCGGACCCATTGCCCCAGGCCCCACCCCGGCGGCCAGCGCGGCAGCACTTCAGCCGCGGCAACTCTATGGATTGAGCCCAATATAGGCCGTATGCTATATTGACGCATGCGGGGGTCGTCACATCCGTCACATCTCTTGACTGTTTCGAGGCCGAGTTCGATCTGTTCCCCCTCCAGGACGCGATTCTGGTGAAGGCGGATTTGCTGGAACGGGAGGTCAGGACTTGGCCGAAGGCGTGCGGACACGCTGAAGGGGTCGAAGCACGCGAACATGACGGAATGGCGACGCGAAGCGAAGAGGAAAGGAGAGGACGATGGGGACGACACTGAGGGAGGAGATGTCGCGGCTCGCCCCCGACCGTGGCGGACGGATCGAGGCGGAGACCGAGCGTCTGCATCAGGAGTATCTGACCCTCCAGGATCTGCGGAAGGCGAAGGCGCTGACTCAGTCCCAGCTTGCGGAGACCCTTGGCATCCGCCAGGCCACCGTGGCGCAGATGGAGAAGCGCAGCGATCTCCTGATTTCGACGCTACGCGGTTACATCGAGGCCATGGGCGGGCGTCTGGATCTGGTGGTGGCGTTTCCCGACCGGGTGCCGGTCCATCTCGGCGGTCTTGGCGAAGAGGGGATGGACGACTTGAGCCCAAGGGAACGGACAAGGGCTCTCTGACGCGGCAATACCCGGTTTCCTGGGGAAATGATGGAGCGGACACGGCTCACGCCCATGATGCATCAGTACCTGGAGATCAAGGAGCGTCACCAGGACGCCATCCTGTTCTTCCGGCTCGGGGACTTCTACGAGATGTTCTTCGAGGATGCGGAGAAGGCGTCCAAGGTGCTGGACATCGCGCTCACGAGCCGCGGCCGCAGCGACGGCGCGCCGGTGCCGTTGTGCGGCGTGCCGCACCACGCCGCCACGCCCTACATCGGCAAGCTCCTGTCCGCGGGATTCAAGGTGGCGGTGTGCGAGCAGACCGAGGACCCGAAGCTCGCCAAGGGGGTGGTGCGCCGGGAGGTGATCAAGGTCATCAGCCCCGGCACCCTTACGGAAGGCGAGGGACTCGACTCCGGGGTCAACAACTACCTCGTGGCGGTGACCGCGTCCCGCGACGAGTACGGCCTGGCCTTCGCGGACGTCACCACCGGCGAGTTCCGTTTCACCCAGATGACGGGTCATGCGGCCCTCGCCAACGAACTCGGGCGCATCCAGCCACGGGAGCTGCTTATCCCCGAGACCGGGTCCGACGCGTACGGGCGCCTGC
>JAJEAI010000073.1 GCA_022824205.1 Candidatus Binatia bacterium | reverse complement strand
CCCCTGATTCGTCATTCCCGCGGAAGCGGGAATCCAGGCGGGGTGGGGCCTGGGGCAATGGGCCGCCACACAACCACCCCTGGATTCCCGCTTCCGCGGGAATGACGAATCGGGGGGGCGGTGCCTATTCTCGTCCGAGCGGGGTTTGGACACAGCCTGTTCCGCGGGAAGGGCGGGATTGACGTTTCGGGGCCGGGATGTGGGATCTCACGAGTCTTGAGCCGCTGCCCGGCTACGGCTGGAACACGAAGCCGCGGTAGAGCGGAAGATAGAGGTACGCGACGGCCACGTGGAGGAACGCCGCGCACACGAGCGCGGCGGCGACGGCCGCGGCCCAGCCCACGCGCGCTTCCACGCGGTAGTAGGCCAGCACGGCCAGGGGCAGGCCCCCGCGGAACCCCATCAGCAGCACCAGCGCGAAGAACACCGCGATCCAGGCGAACGCCGCACGCGCCCTCGCCTTGTCATCCGCGGTCGTCCCCGCAACCTCGGCGGATGCCGGCCGCCTGCGCAGCACGTCGCCCGCCACCGCCCACACCGCCAGCCCCAGTCCGGCCACGCCGATGAGCAGCGGGAACGTGGCGGTTTCGGGCTCCCACCCCGCGGCGGTGAAAACGACGTAGGCGAACAGCGCCGCGAAGGCGCTCCCCAGGGCGATGTCGCGCACCACCGTCACGTCCGACCCATCCCCCGGCGCACCGCCACGAAGACCACCAGCGCCATGACCGCCATGCACACCAGAGGGATCGGCCGGACGAGAAACGCCACGCCGTAGCTGGCCAGGGAGATGGCCAGGTTGTTCTCCGCCAGGGGTCCGAGGATGAAACCCACCAGCAGCGGCGCGCGCGCCCAGTCCAGGCGCATCATGAAGTAGCCCAGGACGCCGAACGCCAGGGTCAGCACCAGGGTCAAGGGGTGAGGGTAGGCGACGTACGAGCCGAACAGGACGAACAGCAACAGCGCCGGAATCAACAGGTTGCTCCTGAGAAAGGCGATGCGCGCCGCCGGGCGGGTGATGACGATGCACACGCCCGTGGCCAGCAGGTTCGACAGCACCAGCACGATGACCATGGAGAAGCTCAAGGACAGCTTCTCGCCCAGCATCTCGGGCCCGGGATTGATCCCCAGGATCAGGAACGCCGCCAGGAGGATGGCGGAGGTCGCCCCGCCGGGCACGCCGAAAGCCAGCAGCGGCACCAGTTCCCCGCCCGCGGAGGCGTTATTGGCGCTCTCCGGCGCGATGACCCCCTTGATCTCGCCCTTGCCGAAACGCTCCCGCTCCGCGGCGCCGGCCCCCTGAACCGCCATGCCGTAGGCGTAGAACGCGGCGGCGGTGCCGCCGATGCCCGGAATGGCGCCACCCACCACCCCCACGACGGCGCTCCGCGCCACCAGCCAGCGGTTGGCGATGCACGCACGGATACCGGGCCAGAACCCCTCGCCCATGTCCACGTGCGTGCGCTCCGCGATGCTTCCGCGCATGGCCAGGGACACCACCTCGGGCAACGCGAACAAGCCCATGATGATGGGGACGGTGTGAAGCCCGTCCAGCAGATAGTCGGAGTCGAACGTGAACCGGGCGACCCCCAATTGCGGGTCTTGCCCCACGGTGCCGAGCCAGAGCCCCATGGCGCCCGCCAGCAGCCCCTTCACCGGCTTGGTGCCGCTCAGGAAACTGATCATGAGGATGCCCAGGACCACCAGCATGAAGCGCTCGGGCGCCGCGAAGGCGAGCACCACGGGTTGCAGCGCGGGCAGGGCCACCAGCAGCACCAGCGCGCCGATGATGCCGCCCACCGCCGACACCGCGAAGGCCGCGGTCAGGCCGCGGGCGGCGTCGCCGTTACGGGCCATCGGATACCCGTCCAGGATGGTGGCGGCGGCGCTCGGGCTTCCGGGAACGTTGAAGAAGAACGCCGGGAAAGTGTTGGACGTGTGCACCGCCGACACCAGCGAGAGCATGATGGCGAAGGCCACGAACGGCGACAGCGTCCACACGAACGGGAGCAGCAGCACGATGCCGAGCACCGCGTTCAGGCCCGGCACCGCGCCGAAGACGAGGCCCAGCGCCAGCCCCAACAACATCCCCCCGAAGACGGGAAGCGTGAAGGTGATGCCGAGGGCCTCGTGGAACGCCTCGAGCGCCATGGCGCGCTACGATACGCAGCCGGCTCGGACTATTTCAGCAGCGCCTTCAACCGCTCCTGAATGTCCGCGGACAGGTTGAACACCGAGAGAATGAGGTTCTCCGCTTCCTCGGCGTTGAGCGTGTTGAGCACGAAGCCCTGGTCCGTGGCGGTCTTGCGGAACTCGGGATCGGCCATCATGTCCGCCATGCCCTTCTTGAGGATGGCGGCGCGCTCGGCCGGCAGGCCCGGCGTCGCCGCGAACGGACGGCTCGCGCTCAGGAGCCCGGAGAACGCCACCCAGGCGTCGCGGTCCTGGGGATCGTCGATGGCGTCGACGAACTTCGGAAGGGCCGCGACCTCCGCCTTCAGGGGCTCCGGCGGCGGCGCGCCACCCATGGACAGCACCAGCTTGATGGTGCCGTCCTTGTGCATCTCGCGTGTCGCCGTGTTGACCATCACCGCCGAGCCCGCCGTGGACACCGCGTCCACCTCGTCCTGCTTCATGGCCAGCGCCATGGGGTTGTACCCCTTGTAGCCGGCCACCAGGCGGAGGTTGAACTTGCCGGCCCGCTGCAGGAACTTCGGCGCCTGGGTCAGGAGCGAGCTCGGTCCCGACGCGCCCACGCGGATGGGCGTCTCGGCGTTCTTGAAGTCGGCGATGGTGCGCTCGGGCCGGTTCGACCGCAGCGCGAAGATGTAGTGTGCCCCGCCCACGCTGCCCAGCCACGTAAGTCTC
The DNA here is from genome assembly GCA_022824205.1 of Candidatus Binatia bacterium. Taxonomy (GTDB): domain Bacteria; phylum Desulfobacterota; class Binatia; order UBA9968; family JAJDTQ01; genus JAJDTQ01. The sequence continues at coordinate 18,458 of JAJEAI010000073.1, read as the reverse complement.
TTGAAGTCGATGTCCTTGATGCCGCCGGTGAGGCTGCGCACCACCATGGGGCTCGTGAAGTGGATCAGTGACAACCCGTCGGGCTCGGCCTTGTAGACCGACCGCAGTCCGATGACGCCGCCGGCGCCCGGCCGGTTGTTCACGATGGCCGCGGGGTTGCCCGGTATGTGCTTGGGCAGAAACCGGGCCACGAGCCGCGACATGCGGTCGTAGGTTCCGCCCGTGGAATAGGGACAGACGATGGTGATGGTCTTGCCGGCGTAGAAGTCCGCCGCTCCGGCCGTGGCGACGGCGGATACCAAGGCAACGACGGCAACGAGCAGCATGATCCCGCGGATACGCAGATGTGTCTTCATCATGACCTCCTGTCTGACTGGATGCCCGGGAGCGGACTCGGCTGAACCAACGATGGCACACCAGTATCCCACCAAGCCGCCGACTGCAAGCGCCAGGGAACTCCCTTGGCTTGATGACGCGCGATCGACGGTGTGGGTTCAGGAACGGGCGGGCGGGCGGGCGGGGTCCATGGGAACGTAGCGGGGCCAGCCGCCGGACACCACCTTTTGGAGGGAGCGGGGTACCTGTCCGAATCGCATCCGGTAGATCCACATGCTGGTAAGGACTCGTTCGATGAAAATCCGCGTTTCACCGGTGGGAATGCTCTCGATGAACAACAGCGGATCGCCCCGGTAGTCGACCCTGCGCTTCCATTCCCGCAACTTCGCCGGACCACGGTTGTAGGCGGCGAGCACATAGAACAGGTTCCCGCCCACCTCTTGCTGCGAAAGCAGGGAACGCAGGTACTTCTGGCCCAGGGTCACGTTGAGGACCGGATCCAGCAGATGATGCCGGTGCGCGCGACGATACGGCTTGTCCCCCGACATGATGCTGGCGGTCCGGGGCATGATCTGCATCAGCCCCCTGGCGCCGCGTCGGCTGCGGGCCGCGGCGCGAAACTTCGACTCCTGACGCATCACGGCGAACAGGAAGGCACGGTCGAGAGTGTAACCGCCTTCGGGCTCCCAGATGGGAAGTGGGTACAGCGCCGCGTCCACGGGGACGCCGGTCCGCAGCAGCAGGCTCTCGGCGGTACGGTAGGAGAGGTCGGCCAACCCCGATTCGGAAGCCAGCGCCAGCATCACCAGCGCCATCCGGGGCGACAGGCGGTGAGCAAAACGACGCAACTCGACACCCGCACGCACGTGCTGCCCCACCTCTATCAAGGCCAAGGCGCGGCGCACCGGCTGCATGCTCAGCAATGCATCCAGATCCGCGGCATTGAGCCGGCGCGTTCCGAAGTCCAGGGAGGGACGCCCGCCCAGCGTCGTCACGGCCAAGAGACCGTAAAACGTCCGCGGGTGGCGGGCCGCCGCCCGCAGCATGGAAGCCGCCTCGCCCGGCTTGCCTCCCGCCCGGTAGGCCCGGCTGGCCCAGTAGCCCCCGGCCGACACCAGCCATGGCGTCACCGACCGCGATTCGGCCAAGGCCCGGAAATGGCCGGCCGCGTCCAGATGCCGGCCCAGGCGCCAAGCGGCCAAACCGGCCCACCAGTATGCCATGGGAACGCGGTCGCCCGACCGGGTTATCACCCGGCGCGCCACGGCCAAGGCCTTGCGGTCCTCGCCGAAAAAGAAATAGCCCCGGGCGATCCAGGCCAGGTTCGCATCGAAATCGACGGCATCCAACCGGTCTCGCCGGCCCTGGTCCTCCAGGAACTCCCGGGCTTTCGTCACGCGTCCGCGGGACACCAACCGCTGGATCTTCCGCCGGACTTCCCGCGCCTCCGGCGCGAGTGTCCGTGAACGTTCGCCGGTGTCCGGCGCGATCTGGCGGTCATCGACGTGCGCACCCGCTACCGCGGGTTCCGGGTGGGTCTTCAGCTCGGGCACCAACATCGCCCGGGCCGGAGGCCGAGGCGACTTCCAACCCTTCGGCTGGCGGCGCTTGGCCAGCCTGTGTACGCGCCGGGCCCCCGGATGATCCGCGTACGCCTCCATCCAGGTCCAAAGCTCCCCGTAGGAAGAGCGGTACAGCGTCGGATGCATCAAGCGCTGGAAACGCACGTGGCCCATGAGCATCCGATCATTGATCCGCCGGATGAGCGTATCCGCCTGCCGCCAACGCCCGTCTTCCTGGAGCGCGAACACCTTGCGGTAGAGCGCGGCGTCGTACCGGGACAGGAGCTTCGGCAATTTCGCGACCTTGGGCTCCTCCACGCCCGGTTTCCGCAACGCGGCGGTCTTGACCGGCTGCGACGACTGCGCGGACACGTACTCGGCGATGAGCCCAAAGCTCATCCCTAGCGCCAGCGCGATGATCGCTGCCCCTTGTCTCATGGATCCCACGGTGTCCTTTTCGATGGGTGAATTCGGCGGTTCCGAGGCCGGATGTCCTACCTATTTCATTTCCCAGCGGGTTGCAAGCCCCCTCCGAAGGTTTTTTTAGCGCCCCGAAATCGAGCTCCGCGACCCCCAAAAACGCTACTCCAGGATACGCAAGCGGCCCTCCACCCGCGGCGCGATGACGCCTCGCGCGGTGACGTAGTCGATCACTTGCGTGGTCATCAGCGTACCGGCGCGGGCCTCGATGAGCGGCGTCTTGTCGGCCAAGACCCCGTAACCGTCCCCGCCCCGCGCCATGAAGTCGTTGGTAGCCAGGGTGTAGGTACGGTCCGGGTCCAGGGAGGCGCCCTTGTGGCGTACCGCGATCACGCGGGCACCAGCCGGCCGCCGGGGATCATAGTCCACCTCGATACCCGAAATCTGCGGGAACCGGCCCGACCCCTTTTCGATACCGCTGAAGCCGTTCTCCAGCGCCGCGCGCAACTCCCGGCCCGTCAACGCCAGCAGCACGGTCTTGTTGCCGAAGGGCAACTCGCTCAGGATGTCCCGGCGCGTCAGCCGGGTCCCTGCCGGATACACCTTCCCGGCGCGAATACCACCGCCGTTGGTCAACGCAACGTCGGCGCCCACCGCCACGCGCATGGCGTCGGCCACGAGGTTGCCGATGGCCGTCTCACGGGTCCGCACCATGGCCCTGCGGCTGTCCAGCTCCGTCTCGGTGGAGCCTATCTCGATGTCGAGCTCGCGGGACAACCGGTCCCGGTAGGCCTGAACCGCCTTCGCCAGAACGGGATCGGGCTCTACCCGCCCGGTATGGACGGCCCGGAAGGCCGGGCTCCACACGAACTTCTTCTTCCCGCGGGATTCCACCTGGTCCAGGGTGAGGTCGATGACCGTCACCCAGTCCGCCTGCTGACCCGATTCGGCGAACAACACGTCACCGTCGTAGTCCAGCCGGAGCCGGTGGTCGTCGCCGCTCAGGAGCACGTCCACGGCCCCCTGGCGCAGCAACGCGTCGTCCTCGGCGACGTCGGTATGGGCCAGCGCCACCACCAGGTGCGCCCCGGCCGAGCGCAGCGCCTTGGCCTGCTCCCGGGCCACTGCGTCGACCGGCGCGAAGGTGACACTGCCCGGGCTCGACTTCACCGCCGTGCCTTGAGTGGTCAGGCCGAAGATCCCCACCTTGTAGCCGTCCACCTCCACCATCAGCGACGCCCGCGCCCCCTTGACGATCTTGCCGTCCGCATCGATGTTGTTGGCGCCCAGGATCGGGAACGTCGCCTCGGAGAAGCGCTGTTTGGCCACCTCCGGGCCGAAATCATACTCGTGGTTGCCGATGGCCATGGCCGTCAGGCCGATCCGGTTCAGCAGGTCGATCATGTGCGCACCCTTGTCGATGGCGGACATCAGCGAGGGCGAAACGGCGTCGCCGGCGAAGGTCACCAAGACGTGGGGACGGCGCGCGCGTTCCGCGCGCACCACCGCCGCCAGGCGCGCGATGCCGCCCTGGCCGTCCTTCTCCTCCATGCGGTCCAGGTCGTTGAAGTGGACGATGGTCAGGGCAACGGTCTTGGCGAAGCCGGGGCTTCCGAGCAGTACCAAGGCGGTGAGCGCCAACCCGGCACCAATCAGGGAATGCCTTCGCGGAACGGAAATCATGTGACTCTCCCTCTGGTCCTGGATTCCAATAACACATCCTCGGCGCATGATCGCCATTTATTTAATCCACCGTTACAGAAAAGTGAAGACGCCGGGAACACCAGAAGCCGAGGTCCTACGGACCCGGCGGTTCGTCGAAGACGTGCGTCTCGTGCCAGCGCCGGCTGACGATGAGCTTGCCTTCGCGGGATTGCCGCTTGCGAAAGCCCAGCAGGTGGAACAGCTCCACCACGAACCAGCGGGCGACCCGCGGGTCCACCACGAGCGTCCCGGGTCTGTCCTGGTATCTTCGAACGCCCGGCAAGGCCGGCAGCAGGCGCTCGATGCGCAACCGGCGCAGCCACTTGGCGACCCGCAGCCAGAACGGCCGCACCCGCCTCACCAGGAAAAACCCGTCGGTGCCCTGCCCCTGGTAGAGGGGCATGAGGATCTGGCCGGACTCGGTTGCGCGGATGGGACCGCGGCGGTCGCGCGCCAGGAGCTGGCCGCGCTCCACGGGCTGGAAGTTCGTGAACCCGGGTTCCATGACGAACTCGTCACCGTTCCGGATCACGTGGTGATGACGGACCTCCACCACCGGGGGCAACCCGTCCGTCTCCTCGTCCTGGGCGTCGCGGCCGTCGCCGGGGAGCGGAAGGTCTTCCGCGCGCATGCACCCCGCGGTGGCGAGCACCGTGCGGATCGCCGCCAAGTGTATGGCCACCGCCGTGGGCGACTCGTGCTGCCCGCCCTCGAAACCCACGGCGACGTGCCCTTCCTCCCCCAGGTAGTTGAGGATGGTGCTCTCCAGCCGCTCCTCCAGCCCGAGCACCACCGGGGCGCCCAGTCGGAAGCCGAAACGGCGGTTCGGCAGGGTGTCGCCAATGACCACGAAGGGCGTCCCCGCGGCCGAGGTGGTATGGAGATCGAGGCACACCACGGGTCCCCGGCGTTGCGCCAGTTCGTCGTCAAGGCATGCCAGCAGCTCGCGCTGCTCCCGCTGTTCGGCGGACATGTCCGCCGGCGAGATGCCCGCCCGCACCCGGCGCACGCGTTCCTGCGACCAGACGCGGTTGAAGTCCTCGTCGACGTAGCGGCAGCCCCGGGCCAGGGCCGCGCGGTTGCCGGCGAAACCCACGAGCCTGCCCCGGAAGGGAACGTCGTGCGTGCGCAGGATCTCCAGCGCCCGTTGCAGCGCCACCGCGCCCGCGGGCTCGTTGCCGTGCATGCCGCCGATGCCGATGACCAGCGGTCCGGCGCTGTCGCCGCCGTAGCTGCCCAGGAGACGCGGGAAGATGCGCCCGGGGGCCGGGGAATCAACCATCCGCCGCGTCTCCACCACCGAGTTGCTCCAGGAGACGTGCCGTGAGCTGGAGGATGTCGCTTTCGGTGACGATCCCCACCAGCCGGTCCTCCTTGACCACCAGCAGGTAATCGCTCCGCGCCTCGCGCATGCGCGCCACCGCTTCGGAGACCGTGGCCTCCGGCGCAATGGTCACCGGATCCGGCTGCATGACCTCACGCACCGGCACCGGGTCGCCGCCGTCCCCGGACGCTGCCGGAGCCCACTGCCGCAGGGCCTCGAAACAGGAGAGCAGGCCCGCCACCTTGCCGTCCTCGTCCTCCACGGGCACGTGGCGGATGCGCCGCCAGTCCATGAGCCGGATCACGAGGTCCATGGGTTCTTCCGGGTGGACCGTGATCAGGTCCGTGGTCATGAACTCCTCGATGCGCAGGGCCTGGGGCTTGCCGCCGCGGCCCTCCTCGACCTTCGCCAATGGCCATTCGTGCACGGGCGTTCCCCCCCATTGCCGCGCAACCGTCGCCGCCGTCAGCGCGCTCAGGAGCGCGTCCTGCGTGTCCGCCCCCCGCATGTCCGCGAGCGAGCGCATCAGCCACGAGGCGCCGTTCCGGCGCGACGCCACCCGCTGCTCGATGACCCCGAGGTAACGGTCCACGTCCGCGGAGTCGAGGCCCGCGGCGCGCAGCCCCCGCCACGCCAGCGGCAGCAGCTCCCGGCGGATGAGGTCGTCCGCGGGGGCCGTGCTGCCGTCCACCCAGGTGAACTGGGCGCTCAACCCGCGCTGCGCCGCCGCCAGGAAGTTGGCCTCGGCGTCGTGGAAGGGCATGGTTCCGGACACGTCGCCGTACGCCTCCTGTCCGCCCCGGAGCATGCCCAGGAAGAAGGCGGCGTTGGCCACCTCGTCCAGGACCGTGGGCCCCGAGGGCAGCACCCGGTTCTCGATGCGGATGTGGGCCCTGCCCTCGCCCGTACCGAAACAGGCCCGGTTCCAGCGGTAGACCGTGCCCGTGTGGGTACGCAGGGCCGGCAGCGTCGGCAGCCCGCCGCGCGCCAGCACCGCCAGGGAGTCCTCGTCCAGGGAGGCCCCCAACAGCACCCGGAAGCGCGCCAGGTCTTCCCGGATCAGCTCCAGGATGGACTCCCGCACCCAGTTCTGGCCGAAGCTCACGCGGGCGGCGCGCTCGCGCATGTGATGGCCGGCCCGGCGCGTGTCGATGGACTGCTGGAACAGCGGAATGCGCGTCTCGCGCCACAGCCGGCGCCCGAACAGCAGCGGCGAGTTGGCCGCCGCCGCCAGCAGCGGCGCGGTCACGAGTTGCGCCAGGTTGTAGCACTGGGCGAACTCGGCCGGGTCCACTTGGTAGTGCACCTGGAAGCTGGTGCACCCGGACTCCAGCATCACCGAGTCATGCCGGATGTCCAGCTCGTCGGCGCCCTTGAGGCGGAACTCGTAATCACCGCCGCGAAGCTGCGTCAGCACCGCGTTGAGCGCCCGGTAGCGCGGCCGCGGCGTCATGTGCGCCATGGCCAGATCGGACTTGCGCAGGGTCGGCAGGATCCCCACCAGCACCACCTCCGCGCCGTGCTCGTGGGCCGCCTCCCTGAGCCGCGCCAGGGCGGATTGGAGCTGTCCTTCCAGCCGGCTCAGGCAGTCGCCGCCGAACAACAGCGGATCGAGGTTGATCTCCAGATTGAAGAGCCCCAACTCCGTGGTGTAGTGGGGGTCCGCCACCCGCTCCAGCAGCTCCAGCGCCAGCATGGCCGGGCGCCGCGCCGCGTCCACCAGGAACAGCTCCTGCTCCGCGCCGATGCGGTGCACGCCGGACTCGATCATGCCCCCGTCGAGCATCCGCTCCAGCGCCTGCACGTCCCGCAGCAGGTGCGCGATGAACGAGCGCAGCTCGGCGGCGTCCTCGTCGCGTTGTACGTCCTGGCTACCCATGGGAGGTTCCTGTTCGCCGACTTCGTGGACGGGTCCGCGCGACGAAACGTTCGCGCGCCCGCCGGTACGACCTCCGCAGCATAGCACTGGCGCGTGATGATTTGCAGGTTTCGCGCATCCATGGACACGAACCGGGTCCCGGCTGCCGGAGCCTGGCTTGTGTGTAGCCAATTATCATGATATTTGGAAGTATATGTTCCGACGATCCATCAGCTTGCCGGAGTCCGGGACCGAGACGTTCTTCCTCTGGGGTCCGCGCCAGGCCGGCAAGAGCACCCTGCTCCGACACCACTATCCGGACGGTCTCTGGATCGATCTCCTGAAGACGGAGGAATACCGGCGCTACTTGACCCGACCCGAACTCCTGCGCCAGGAGATCGAATCCGGCCCACCGGCGCCCGGGCGTCAGGTCGTCATCGACGAGGTCCAGAAAGTCCCGGCCCTGCTGGACGAAGTCCATTGGCTGATGGAGAACGGGCGGCTCAACTTCGCCTTGTGCGGATCGAGCGCCAGGAAGGTGCGGCGCGGCGCCGCCAATCTCCTCGGCGGCAGGGCGGTCAGGTATGAATTGCGCGGTCTCACGTCAGCCGAGTTGGGGAGCGAGTTCGACCTCCACCGGATGCTCAACCATGGCTATCTCCCCAGGATTTATGAGGCAAGGCAGCCGATGCGCCTTCTGAACGCATACATCGCCGACTACCTGAAGGAAGAAGTCGCCGCGGAAGGCTTGGTTCGGAACCTGCCCGCCTTTTCCGGCTTCCTCGACGCCGCGGCCCTGAGCGACAGCGAAATGGTGAACTTCTCCAACGTCGCGCGTGAATGCGGCGTGTCCAACCACACGGCCACGGGTTACTTCGACATCCTGGAGGATACCCTGCTCGCCCGCCGGCTTCCCGCCTACCGCAGGCGGCGCAAGCGCCGCGTCATCGGCGCTCCCAAGTTCTACTTCTACGACGTCGGCGTGGTAAACCGGCTGGCCCGGCGGGGTGAGTTGACGCCCGGCTCCGAGTTGTACGGCAAAGCGTTCGCGAACTGGATCTTCCACGAGCTGTCGGCGTTCGTCTCCTATCACGAACTCGACGAAGATCTCTCGTATTGGCGACTCCCCAGCGGCATCGAAGTGGACTTCATCCTCGGCGACATGCGCCTCGCGGTGGAGGCCAAGGCCAGTCTCAGGATCACCCGGGACCACCTCAAGGGGCTGCGTACGCTCAAGGAAGAACATCCCGGAGTGGAGCGCCGCATCGTGGTCTCTCTGGAACCGCGTCCTCGCCGGACGGACGACGGCATCGACATCCTGCCGGCGACCACGTTCGCGCAACGCCTTTGGCGGGGAGAGTTCGCGGAATAGTCTCCGGGTAGCCGGCAGAGGCGGTGTTCCGCCGTATGGGGGACGCTACCCGACGTCCTCCTGGCCCATACCGCCCGGGAACAGCAGCCGGTGCGTGTGCCGGGCGATCATCAGGTCCTCGTCGGTGGGGATGACGCGCACGGCGCAGGGGCTGCGGGCGGTGCTGATGGTATCGGCGTGGGCGGGGTTGCGTTCGGGGTCGATTTCGATGCCGAGGTGGGCGAGGCCCTCGCAGATCCACAGGCGGACGGGGGCGGCGCGCTCGCCGATGCCTCCGGTGAAGACCAGGGTGTCGAGGCCGCCGAGGGCGGCGGCCAGGGCGCCGGCGTGCTTGCGCGCCTGGTAGCAGAAGAGGTCCACGGCCAGCGCCGCTCGCGGGTTTTGCCCGCGCGCCTCCAGCAGGGTCTTCATGTCGGGGCTCAGGCCGGAGACGCCCAGCAGGCCGGCTTCGCGGGTCACCAGTCGCTCGACCTCGCCGGCGCCCCAGCCGCGCTCGCGCATCAGGTGGATGAGGACCCCGGGGTCGAGGTCGCCGCTGCGGGTTCCCATCATGAAGCCGCCGGCGGGGGTGAAGCCCATGGTGGTGTCCACGGGGGCGCCGTCGCGTACCGCCGCCATGCTGGCGCCGTTCCCCAGGTGCGCGATGACGACCCGGCCGCGCGCCGCCTCACCGAGCGCGTCCAGGACATACTCGTAGGACAGGCCGTGGAAACCGTAGCGGCGCACGCCTTCCTCCCACAGGGCGCCGGGCAGCGCGAAACGCTGGGCCAGCTCGGGCAGGCGCCGGTGGAAGGCCGTGTCGAAGCACGCGACCTGCGGCAGGTCGGGAAACCGCGCGGCCACGGCCTCGATGCCCGCGACGGCGCCGGGCAAATGCAGCGGTGCGAACGGCGTGAGAGCACGCAGATCCGCGAGCAGATGCGCATCCACCCGTTCCGGCGCCGAGTGGTCCGCGCCGCCGTGCACCACCCGGTGGCCGACGGCGCCAGGCTCCGGGAGCCGCAGCCGTCCGGCCGCCGCAAACACCGCGTCCACCGCGGCCTCGTGGTCCGGAAAGTCCTCCTTGCGCTCCAGGAGAAGGGGCCGAGTTACGGCGCTACGCTTCGAGAGGACCTCCTGGTCTCCCGCCGTGGATTCCGACAACGCGACTCGCTCCACGCCGCGCACCCACAGGAGCCCCTCCGCCAAGCCGATGCGCTCCACCGCGCCGGACACCAGCAAGGCCTCGCCGGCGGGTCCCGCCTCGTAGAACGCGAACTTGAGGGAGGAGGAGCCGCTGTTGAGTGACAGGATGCCACCCATCAGCGGGCCCACGTCCAGTCGCGGATTTCCGGCAGGTCCTCGCCGTAGCGGACGATGTGCTGCCGGTGGTCGACGAGCTTGTCGCGCACCGCCTGCTTGGCGTAGGCGGCGATGGTGTCCAGCTTCGGCACCCGGTCGATGACCGCCTCCACCAGGTGAAAGCGGTCCAGCTCGTTCAGCACGGTCATGTCGAACGGCGTCGTGGTGGCGCCCTCCTCCTTGTAGCCGTGGACGTGGAGGTTGGCATGGTTGGTGCGCCGGTAGGTCAGGCGATGAATCAGGTAGGGATAGCCGTGGTAGGCGAAGATCACGGGCCGGTCCTTGGTGAAGAGCACGTCGAACTCCCGGTGGCCGAGCCCGTGGGGGTGGTCCTCGGCGTGCTGCAGCTTCATCAGGTCCACCACGTTCACCACGCGGATCTTCAGGTCGGGCACGTGCTCGCGCAGGAGGTCCACCGCCGCCAGGGTCTCGATGGTGGGGACGTCGCCGCAGCAGGCCATGACCACGTCGGGCTCGGCGCCCTCGTCGGTGCTCGCCCATTTCCAGATGCCGATGCCCGCGTTGCAGTGCTTGACCGCCGCGTCCATGTCCAGCCACTGGGGCTCGGGCTGCTTGCCCGCGACGATGACGTTGACGTAGTCGCGGCTGCGCAGGCAGTGGTCGGTGACCGAGAGGAGCGTGTTGGCGTCGGGCGGGAAGTAGACCCGGATGACGTCGGCCTTCTTGTTGGCCACGTGGTCGACGAAGCCCGGGTCCTGGTGGCTGAAGCCGTTGTGGTCCTGGCGCCACACGTGGGACGACAGCAGGTAGTTCAGGGAGGCGATGGGGCGCCGCCAGGGGATGTGGTTCCGGGTGGTCTTGAGCCACTTGGCGTGCTGGTTGAACATGGAATCCACCACGTGCACGAACGCCTCGTAGGTGGAGAAGATGCCGTGCCGCCCGGTGAGCAGGTACCCTTCCAGCCAGCCCTGGCAGGTGTGTTCGCTCAGGATTTCCATGACCCGGCCGTCGGGCGCGAGATGATCGTCCTCGGGGAGGGCGTCCGCCATCCACACCCGGTCGGTGACTTCGAACACGGCACCGAGGCGGTTGGACGCGGTCTCGTCGGGGCCGAACACGCGGAAGTTGCGGCTCTCCAGGTTGCGTTTCATGACGTCCCGCAGGAACCGTCCCATGACCCGGGTGCTCTCGCCCACGGTGCCGCCGGGCCGCGGCACCGCCACGGCGTAGTCGCGGAAGTCCGGCATCCGCAAGTCCCTGAGCAGGAGGCCGCCGTTGGCGTGGGGGTTGGCGCCCATGCGCCGCGCGCCCGCCGGAGCCAGCGCCGCCAGCTCCGGCACGAGCCGCCCGGTCTCGTCGAACAGCTCCTCCGGGCGGTAGCTCTTCATCCACTCCTCCAGGAGGCGCACGTGATCGGGCTTGGCCGCCAGCTCCGCCAGGGGCACCTGGTGGGAGCGCCAGTGGCCCTCGGTCTTGAGCCCGTCCACCTCCTTGGGACCGGTCCAGCCCTTGGGGGTGCGCAGGACGATCATGGGCCAGCGCGGACGGGTGGTCACGCCGCGGGCGCGCGCCTCCTCCTGTATGGCGCGGATGCGGGCCGTGACCGTGTCCAGCGTCCCGGCCATGAGCCGGTGCATCTCGCGGGGATCCGAGCCCTCCACGCAATACGGCTCGTAGCCGTAGCCCACGAACAGGCTCTCCAGCTCGTCCCGGCCGATGCGCGACAGGATCGTCGGATTCGCGATCTTGTAGCCGTTCAGGTGGAGGATGGGCAGCACCGCGCCGTCCCGCGCGGGGTTGAGGAACTTGTTGGAGTGCCACGCCGCCGCCAAGGGGCCGGTCTCGGCTTCGCCGTCGCCCACCACGCAGGCGACCATCAGGTCCGGGTTGTCCAGCGCCGCGCCGTAGGCGTGGGAGAGCGCGTAGCCCAGCTCGCCGCCCTCGTGGATGGAACCGGGAGTCTCCGGGGCCACGTGGCTGGGGATGCCGCCGGGGAAGGAGAACTGCTTGAACAGCAGGCGCATCCCCGCCTCGTCCCGGGACACGTCGGGATAGACCTCGCTGTAGGTCCCTTCCAGCCAAGTGTTGGCCACGAGCCCGGGACCGCCGTGGCCCGGACCGGCCACGTAGATGACGTCCAGGTCGCGCTCGCGGATCACGCGGTTGAGATGCGTGTAGATGAAATTCAACCCGGGCGTGGTGCCCCAGTGGCCCAGGAGCCGCGGCTTGATGTGCGCGGTGGCCAGCGGCTCCTTCAGCAACGGGTTGTCAAGCAAGTAGATCTGCCCGACGGACAGGTAATTCGCGGCGCGCCAGTAGGCGTGCAGCGCCCGCAACTCCGCTTCGGAAAGCATGGGTCCTCCTGATGGCTGTCGCGGTTTCCGCACCTTGCCGCGACGGGAGTTCCCTGTGCCGGTCCGCGACAAAGGTGCGGTGTCATGTCGCGGGTTCGCGGGCCGGGCGCTGCGTACCGCCTCAGAGCACGCTCTTGCCGCCGAAGCGGCTCTTCCACTGCTCGATGACTTCCTTGTTGTAGACGTTGTCCGGGACCTCGCCGCGGAGCGCGGTGAGCACCGACTCCGTGGCCCAGACCACGCCGGGGTAGAGTCCGCTGCCCTTGTTGGACGAGACCATGTGGGGCGACAGGATCACCTTGTCGCCGAGCTTCCGGAGCGGGCTGTCCATGGACAGGGGCTCGTCCTCGAACACGTCGAGGACCGCGCCGGAGATGACGTCGTTCTCCAGGGCCTCGGCCAGGTCCGGCTCGTTGACGCAGTAACCGCGGGAAGTGTTGATGAAGATGGCGTCCTTCTTCATCTGCGCGAACAGCTCCTTGCCCATCATGTGACGGGTCTCCTTGGTCAGCACCACGTGGAGCGTCACGACGTCGGACTCCCGCAGGAGTGTGGGCAAATCCACCTTCTCGACGCCGGCCTCAGCGAACTTCTCGTCGGGCACGTAGGGGTCGCAGGCGATCATGCGCATGCCCCAGGGCTTCATGAGCTTGGCCACGCGCGTGCCGATGCGCCCCAGCCCGATGATGCCCAGGACGATGCCGGGGTAGCCGTCCATCTCGCGGGAGCCCACGTAGGTGCCCTGGTGGCTCGGGTCGCGCCACTCGCCGCCGGACTTCAGGTGGCGGTCGCGCTCACGCGTGCGCTTGAGCATGGTGAGCATGCCGGTGATGGTGCCCTCGGCGACGCCGCCCCAGTTGGACTCGGTGGGCGCGTGGCAAACCATGATGCCCATCTCCGTGGCCGCGTCCACGTCCACGTCGTCCACGCCGATGGTGTACTTGGCCACCACCCGGAGGTCCTTGGAGGCCTGCATGACGGCCTGGGTGATGGGCGAGCTGCGAATGGAGGTCCCCACGAGCGCGTGCGCCCCCTGCGCCATGCCGACCATCTCCGCCTCGTTGTCGCCCATCGGGTTGTGCCAGCCGGCCTTGCCCAGCACCAGTTCGCAGCCGTTGTCCTCTAGCTTCTTGTGGGACTCGCCCTTCTCGTCGTTGGGCGCGAAAATGAAAACTTTCGCCTTGGCCATGGAATGCCTCCTTCGGGGGCGCGGTGCGGGCGATCCCCCTGGATTTGACAGGTAAATATATGGGGCCGCCTTGCAGGTCAATGCCGCAACGGAAGCTTCATGTCGTCATTGATATGAAAACGAAATATTGTTCAATGATTACTGATAGTTACGGAATCCCGCTACACCCCGATGAGTCATTCCCGCGGAAGCGGGAATCCAGGCGGGGTGGGGCCGGGCAATGAGGTCGCCACACCCCCCCACCCCTGGGTTCCCGCTTCCGCGGGAATGACTCATCGGGGGGGCGACGCCCCATTTTCATGACCGTTTGTGTCGGTTGCAAGCCGACATCGGTGATTCCCGCGAAAGCTTGCCCTCGACCCCGATCGGGGGCGGCAATCCAGGCTGGGGTTTTGGATGGACAGCTACAGGTACCGCCCCAAAGTCACGAAGATGGCACCGGCCACCACCAGGACGGTGCCGACGACGACGGCGGGGGTGGTGCGTTCGACCTGCCGCAGGAGGATGCTGGCGAGGATCACCGTCCACACCGGCGAGGTAGCGGCGATGGGCGACACCACCACCACCGGACCCGCGGCCAGCGCGTAGAATAGCAGAAGGATCGCGCTGGTCTCGCACACCCCGGACAGGGTCAACGGCACCAGCGCCTTGGGGTGCCACACCACCTTCTCCCGCGGCAGCGGCAGCGCCAGGTAGCTGCTGAAGCAGCCCAGCGACACCACGCCCACCACGGCCGCGAAGAAGAGCGGCTCATCGGCCAGGGTCATGACGTAGCGCCGCATCGGGTGCACGGTGGAGGTGATGAGCGAGGTGGCGGCGGGCAGCACCAGGTACCAGCGGCGGAAACCGGGCACCAGCTCGTCCATGCGCCAGGAAGTGAGGCCCGTGCCGATGACGATGGCGGCCACGCCGAGGAGGTTGAGCGTGTTGGTCTCTTCCCCGAGGATCATGACGCCGATGAGCACGGTGAGCATCGGGTAGGTGTTGCGGAGGGTCACCGCCCGGGCGACGCCGACCTTGGATATCGCCAGGTAATGGCAGAAGCGCAACAGCGTCTGCAGGACGCCGGTGACGATGACGATATAGAGCGCGGCCGGCGGGACCGCCGGAATGCCACGGGTGAAGAGCACCACGGCCGACAGGCCCACCGCGTGCACCACGAGGGACAACAGGACGGCTGTGTTGGGAGTGGAGTAGCGCAGCCCCCAACGGGCCGAAACGTTGGCGGTGGCGTAGGAGAACGCGGTGAGCAGGGCGAGAAGTTCGGCGATCATGAGGTTGCCGCTCCTTACGTATCCCGGATCACGCCCGAATGCGAACGCGGAAGTTGACACGGCACGCCGGTCGTGGCAAGTCAGCACTTCGCCGGCCAAGGCCGTCGGAACGATATTTCAAGGGGTCTCTATGTGGGAAGCAGCCATAGGCGCGGCGGAAAGACTCTTTTCCCTGGGCCCGATCCTGGTGATGGTGGTGATGCTGCCCATCGCGCTGGTATCGGGGCTCATGCCCGGCGGGAACCTCCCCGTCGCGGTGGTGCTGCTGGGCTTCGCGGGTTACGTGGACCCGTGGATCACGGTGACGGCCGTGGTGTTCTTCCTGGCGGCCAGCGACATCACCGAACCCGTCCCGTCCATCCTCATGGGCATTCCCGGGGCGCGCTCGGCTCAGGCGACCATCCTCGACGGCTACCCCCTGGCACGGCAGGGACTGGCGGGCGTGGCCCTGGGGGCCAGCTACATGTGCACGCTCGTGGGCGGCATCATCGGCGCGGTCGCGCTGCTGCTGGCGCTGCCCGTCTCCCGTGAGTTGTTGCGGCTCTTCGGCGCCGCCGAGTTCTTCCTGCTGTCGCTGCTCGGTCTCATGTGCGTGGCCATCGTCAGCTCCGGAGCTTTCGTCAAGGGCATGCTCACGGCCTGCTTCGGCCTCGCCGTCTCCATGATCGGCTTCTCCGTCATCGGCGGCAACACCCGCACCACCTTCGGCTTCGACTACCTGTGGGACGGCATCCCCCTGGCTCCCGTGGTCATCGGACTGTTCGCCCTGCCCGAGGTCATCGACCTGGTGGTGTCCAACACCCCCATCGCCCGGGAACGCCTCGAGACCATGCTCAAGGAGGCGGACAAGGACGTCTACAAGGGCATGCGCGAGGCCCTCAACAACAAGTGGCTGCTGGTGCGCTCGTCGCTCATCGGCACCTTCGTGGGCATGATGCCGGGCATCGGCTCTTCCGGGGCGCACTGGATCGCCTACGCCCAGGCGCGCCATACCGAGAAGGGCGCGATGGAGACCTTCGGCAAGGGCGACGTGCGCGGCGTCATCGCGGCGGACTCGGCCAACAACTCGGTGGACGGCGGCGTGCTCATCCCCACCGTGGTGTTCGGCATCCCGGGCAGCGGCGGCATGGCCATCATGCTGGCGATCCTGGTGTTGTCCGGGGTCCAGCCCGGCCCGTCCATGCTCACCGAGCACCTGGACCTCACCGTCAGCCTCGTCTACACCATCGTCCTGGCCAACGTGGTCGTCGTGCCCATCATGCTCTACTTCGCGCCTTACATGACGCGCATCGCCGCCGTCTCCCCCAACATCCTCGCGCCCATCATCATCGCACTGGTGACCCTGGCCGCCTTCCAGTCCACCTATTCCATGGAAGACCTCGGCCTGGTGCTGGCCTTCGCCGTGCTGGGCCTGTTCATGAAGCGCTACGGCTGGCCGCGCCCGCCGATCCTCATCGCCGTGGTGCTGGCGGACATCGTGGAGAAGTACCTCTGGCTGTCGGCCAACAGCTACGGCTGGGCCATGTTCCAGCGCCCGCAGTTCCTGGCCATCATCGCGGTGATGGTCCTTGTTATGGTGGTGAGCCTGCGCATGCAGCAGGGGGCCAAGAGGGCGGCGGAGGAATCCGCGCGGGAAACGGGCGAGCCCGGACCGGAGCAGTCCTGATGGAAGAAAACAGGGAAAGGAACGCCGGCCAAGAGAGCACGGCGACGGCGCGGCGCGGCTTCTCCATGGAGGTGGTGGGGGAGATCATCCTGCTGGCCGTGGTCGGCTTCTTCTTCGTCTACATGTTCGTCGAGTCCTTCTCCTGGCCCGAGGGCTCGGCCCTGATGCCGCGCATCGCCATCGGGCTGGGCACGCCGTTCTGGTTCGCGCGGCTGTTCGCCCTCGTACGCAGCACCCGCGAAACATCATCCGAGCAGATCATGGACCTGGGCTTCCGCACCGGTGCCGACCCCCGGGGCGAGCGACAGCGCTTCGCGCGCATCTGCCTCTACATCCTGGCCCTCTACGGCGCCATCTGGCTGGTGGGCTTCCACATCGCCATCCCGCTGGGGGTCTTCTTCTACGTGCTCGTCTACGGCCGCGCCGGGTGGATCTGGTCCACGCTCCTGGGGCTTCTCTTCCTCGCCCTGATCGTGGGGGTCTACGACCACTTCCTCCACGCCACGTGGCACGACCCGCCGCTCCTCAGACTGTTCTGGGGCGAACCCTGACGAGAAACGGCCATCCGCCGCGAGACGGATGGCCGTTTCCTTGCCCGAGAGGCGGCTGAAGCCGGCGCGGAAACCGCAGGCCTCGAAAGCCCGGACTACTTGATGCCCATGAGGTTCTTGAGCAGCTTCTCGCCGTTCGGCGTCAGCGTTTCATAGCGCTTGAGACCCGCCTGGAAGTCCTCGGAGGTGCCCAGCGCGACGTCCAGGCCCGCCACCGCCGCGGCCTTCAGGAACCCCGCATCCTTGGTGGTAGCCTCGAAGGCCTTCTTCCACACGTTGTAGACGTCATCCGGCACCCCGGGCTGCAGCACGAAGATCCGGCTGAAGGTGTTGAACTGCTGCGCCACGAGGAAAGCGTTCTTCTGCTCCTCGGTGGGGTTCACGACGTCAAAGAGGTGCGGCACCTTGGTGGCTCCGAGTTTGCCGATCCAGTCCTTGGAAGGCTCCTTCTCCCACCAGAAGATGGGCGCCACCTTCTTGTCGGTGACCCACTTGGGGAACAGCCGCGGCACGTTCTCCTCGACGCAACGGTCGACGCCTTCCATCTCGTCGCGATCGAAGGCGGCCATGATCTCGGAAGTCCCGCCGTAGCCGTAGACCATCTTGATGGGACCGCCCAATTCCTGCACGAACTGGGGTCCGATGCCGAAGGCCGCGCCCGGCGCGTTGCCGCCGCTGGTCACGGGCGTGCCGCGCTTCACCAGGTCGGCGTAGGTCGTGCCGATGTCGCGGCGCACACACCAGATGCGCGGCACCGCGCCCGCGCTCGGGCTCCCCAGCACGCGCACCTTCTTGAGGTCGAAGTCGGGCACGTCGGTGCCGGCCAGCTCACGCTGGACGAACCGCGGATGCAGAAGGCCCAGGGTCATGCCGTCCGGCTTGGCCTTCATGGCCCGTCGCAGCCCGCGAAGCTGACCCGCCCCGGGAACGTTCCGGACGATGAAGGAAGGGTTCCCCGGCAGGTAGTTGGCCACGAACCGCGCCACCATCCGGGAAAACGTGTCGTAGCCGCCGCCCGGCGCCGAACCGACGATGATGTTGACCGGCTTCGACTCGAAGAGCTGCTTCAGTTCCGCGTCCGAGCGCTGCGCCAACGCGCCCGCCGGGACCAGCAGCGAGGCCGCCAGCACCGCGGCAAACACGCCGGCGACGAGCCGGAGCGACCCACTCTTTCCCTTGAACAACTTGGATAACATGCATACCTCCTCTGAGAGTTTTGACCGTGAGAAACGCCGATGCCTCCAGGTCGGGGCAACAAAGTAGCACAAGCCCCCTCCCATGAACAAACATCACAACACAACTACGTAACGGAAAGTCATTCCCGCTTTCCGGGCTGTGTAAAGACTGATGAGGCGGAGCGCCTTCGGGTCGTCATTCCCGCGGAAGCGGGAATCACCCATGTCGGCTTGCAGCCGACACAAACGGGGATGAAAATGGGGCGCGGCCCCCCAATGAGTCATTCCCGCGGAAGCGGGAATCCAGGGGTGGCGAGGGGGGAAACGCCGCCGTAGTGCCCCACGACCACCCATGGATTCCCGCTTCCGCG
>JAJEAI010000108.1 GCA_022824205.1 Candidatus Binatia bacterium | reverse complement strand
GCCACCTCCCGGATCAATCCCGGAAGTCTGCCAAACTCCGATCTCGCCGTCCAAATCGGTTACACCTCAAAACCCACAATTATCCCGTCATTTCAGTACGTTACAGCTTGCCGCGAGCCAACCTGTCGGACAGTACTGATGGCAAACTATCCAAACGACCAATTTTCTGTAGGGGCTAAAACGGCAAATCGTCGTCGTCGATGGGTATCCTCGCCGGATTTTCCTGCTCAATATCTACGGTTGGCGCAACTCGACTCTCCCTATCGCCATCATCCAGACGGCCGCCGACTTCGACCAGCCCCATCCTGTATTGCCACGCATCTGTCTCGTTACACTTTGGCAGAGGCACTCGCTCACCATGCATGGTAGCTTCCACGATCCAGTCCGCAGGAACCGGGGCAATGAGCCCCGTGTTATTCTCGACGTCGTATTGTAGCACTCGCCATACGGCTCTCTCCGAAATCGGGATTCTTCGTTCGGGAGGCAATACCCACAATGTACCGCGTTCGCTGTCGCGATAGACGGGGGCAGTATTGTCGAGATACACAGGGCGTCGGGCCGAGCACCACCTCGTGAGGAGCGTGCTTCTGCTGAGGACTTGAAAGTCATAAGACATGGGTGCAAGCGACACAAGCTCCCGCGAAGTAGTCCACACGACGTCACGAGCATCGACTATCCAGATCATGTCGTCGTAGAAATCCTCGCGACTGCGTAACTCGTCGTCCGATATCCGAGAGTGTTGTACTTCCACCACCACGCCGCCCGGTGTCCTGACATCTGCTACGTGTTTCTCTCCGGTTTTCTCGTCGATCTGCACGATTTCCTGACAGTCCGTGGGAAATGCGTCTTTCCACATCAGGTGCCAGTCGGTTTCCGCCTCATGCCATGCGTCGCAATCGGTTCTGCGTTTGTGAGCCCAATGCCATCGTACATACTCCCCGCACTTCGAAATCATATCGCGGCCGCAGACGCGGCATTCGCCAGCGAGACTAGGCTGAGGCTCGACGCAGACGCCATCTACAAGCGAAAATCTCATGGCTTTAACAAAGAACCGGGCCACAGGGTGACGGTTCTCCTCAGAAGTTCAGAAGCGCCCATTTCAAGAAGCCGCTGTATCCGAGCAAGGGGGACCCGACGGACCACGCAGCCTGCACGTTCCAGAGTAGCTCCTACCCGCATACCTACCTATGTTGCCTTCATTCGGAACTTTTGTTCTAGTGGCAATGGCGAGCTGTACGTAGCCCCGCGTGAGTCACAAAGACACCTCTTTCGTCTGTTGTTTCATCTCCGTAACCACTTCTTCCATGTGGGTTTTCCGCCACGAGGCTGTTGAGTTTGCAGAAAAGGCACAACTGACAAGCAGTGAGAAAAGGGCATCGAGCTGATCCTCGACACGCAGACCTCGATCTCTAATTTTGTCGATCTGGCCTTTTTTCGCCGCAAATTCGGCTTGAACTTCCTTCGGAGGCAAGTGTAACTGGAGTTGACGTAGATGCTCTGACTTGATGCCAGCTACAGTTTGACCAGTGATCCCGGCACCTATCTGTGAACGCGCAGCCGTTGAAAACCTTAGAGTGGCACTCAGATACTCAGGGTGAATCCTTTCGTCGGTTTGAATGCGATAGACGTGTTTTGTACAGATTGATGGGGTTGTAGTACCCGGAAATACGCAGGTTCTCCCAACGGTTCCCATGATTGTAATGAGAACATCGCCTCGTTCAAGCGTGTACTTCGCTAAATCCCGGTACTTCTGGTCGGTAATCCGACGATTTCGCCCAAGGACAAACTCACCGTCTAAGACATTGTCCATCCCCACGGCCAAGACAGTGCCGGAACGCACGAAATCACTGTTGTGGAGGTGCGTGCCGAACGGCCCGCTCTGAAGAGCACCTTTCTTTTTTCTCAGAAGATCGCCCAAACGAGCAAAGCCCCAAGACCTACCGGGATTCCCAAACATTGTCCTGAAGAGGACTTGGCAAAGCCGGTTGATCTTAGCCTCAGCTTCGGCGCAGAGGCGACGTAGGTGGTCAGCTTGGTCGAGGACCTCGACGATCTGACGCTGCTCTGGCAGGGGTGGGAGGGGAAGCCGAATAGATTCGACCTCGCCACGTGAAATTGCCGCAAAGGTGCTACCCTGACCCTGTGAAGACAACACCGCCTCTTGGTGCTTGAAAAAGAATCGTAAATAGTCCGGCTCTACCAGAGCCTTGTTTGCCCGGATCGCCGCCAAACCGCGACCTACGCAGCATGTTTCCCGTGCAGTGTTTGTCGGGCCTACAGGAGCTCGCACGGACAGGAGAAGATCTCCCGCACGGGCGACGCGCGTGGGTTTTGAACACCACTTTCGTCCGGTCGGATAGATATCCCCAAAATCCGCCTTTCCTTGAAAGAAAGGCAGACCGTCTCCGTCATGGTTGTATGTGTCGCCCGGTGGAGATTGTCCCATAAGGACTTGGGCGATTTCGCGCAACTCTACGCAAGGCCACTCCATCACCCCACCTCCACTCCCATCAACGCCTTCCGGACATCTTCGAGCAAAGCTTCGACAAGAGCGACTGCACCATCACGGTCGATTGGCTCGACATCCGAATCGATGCCATGATAGCGGAACTCAACAGCATAGGGTGTGTATTCAACTAGCACCCTATAGACCCCCAAGTTCACTCCTCGGTCCACGAGGAAATCCAACAAATCTTCAATATTGTGGGTGAGCGGATAAGTATCGCCCAGCAAAGCAATCCGGGCCTTTAGAGCCTTCTCGGCGGCCTGCTGTACGTGAAAACCGAATACCTCGTCGGACACTTCGCCCGACCGATGCGTGACCCGGAGCACCTCGACGTCCGGTTCCCCTGCGCGATGCAGCATCCGCGTACACTTAAGGTCGCTCATAGAGCACCTTGCCTTCCCGCAACGCCCGCGCCAGGACGTGGTTAATGGAGTCCCGCCAGTATTCCACGTCCTCGTATGAATAGACCAGAACGTCCGCGGGCACGCGACACCCTGCCACTGCGCGGTTGAGTCGGACCAACTCCTTGTGGCGGCTTCGCTGCGGGCCGAAGGGGTCGGCCTCCAGGACGATCAGGTCGATGTCGGAGTCTTCTCGCTGGTCGCCTCGGGCGCGGGAACCGAACAGGATCACCTGCTCGGGATCGACCTCGTCAACGATGGCCCGGACCATGCGCTCCAGGATGTCATCGGTGACGGGCGTCATCGTTCCACCTCGCTCAACAGTTTCTCCAAGCCCTCGGTGAGCTCCTTCTCGATGGCCAGAACCTCGCGGATCAACTCGGCGGGGTCCTCGTCGGGAACCGGCTCGGCTACGCGGGGCTTGTAGCGCGACGCAGCCAGATTGAAGTCGTTGTCCGCTATGGTCTCGAAAGAAGCCCACCAGCAGCGCGGCTCCTCGCTTCCGGCATCGAGCAGCGTGCCGAACCCGGCGCCCGGCGGTTCCTGGAAGCGGGACACCTTGTAGTCGCCCCATGCCGCCAGCAAGCTCGGGATGTTGTTCTCGTCAGGCGTCTCGGGACGGCCGCCGCCCTGGATCTTGTCGGGGTCGTAGCCGTCGTTTCGGATCTCGTAGAACCAGACTTGCCTGGTCGCGGGACGGCCATCTTCCGGCTCGGCGGCAGAACGGCGCAAGACCAGGACGGAGGTCTTGACGCCGGCGTAGGGCTTGAAAACACCGGCTGGCAGCGAAACCACGGCCTGAATCTCGTATTCCCGGAGCAGCGTCTCTCGAAGTTCCTTGTGCGCCTTGGTAGAGCCGAAGAGTGCGCCTTCGGGCACCACGACGGCGCAGCGCCCGCCCGGAGCGAGCGAGCGCAGCATGAGGGCCAGAAAGAGAAGCTCGCTTTTCTTGGACTTGGAAGGCAGGTCCTGGCGGATGGACTCCGCCGGAATCTGGCCGGCGAAGGGCGGATTGGAGAGGATCACGGCGTATCGGCGGTTGATGTCGTCTTCGGTGAGGCCGCCCATCTCGGAAAGGACGTTGGCGCGCTTGAGGTTGGCCCGGCGAATGCCGTGGAGCACGAGGTTCATCGAAGCGATCCGCATCATCTGCCGCGACACGTCGGTGCCGTAGATGGATGCCTCAAGGCGTCGCCAATCCGGGATCTTCTCGCCCGCGCCTTTCCGGTACGTCTGGAGATTCGGGATCTCCTTCCGCGCCTCATCCAGTGTCTGCTCGCGTTTCTCCAGCCAGTCCTCACCGTAGATGGGGGTCTCCTTCGGCTCCTCGCTGTAGCGGGCGAGGAGGTAGTCCACCACGTCGATGAGAAAACCGGCGGTGCCGCAGGCAGGATCGTAGACCGTATCGCCGAAATCGGGATCGACCATCTGGACCATGAAGGCGCGGATCTGGCGCGGGGTGCGGAACTGGCCGTTGAGCGACGACTGGCCGAGGTGGGTGAGCAGGTACTCGAAGATGTCGCCCTTGATGTCGGGGCCGAGCTTGCGGAAGTCGATGGAGTCCAGTTCGTCGATCACCTGTTTCAGCACGTTGGGATCGACGATCTCCAGCACGGCGTCCCGGAAGTAGTCGGCCACGTGCGGCTCGTCCTTGACCAGCGAAGCCATGTACGGGAACACCTCGTCCCGGACGAAGTTGCGAAGCCCTTCGCCACTCTGGAAACGCCACTTGGACCAGCGGAAACGCGCGGCCTGGAGAGGGAAAAGGCTCGCGCCATTGCCGGCTCCGAGTCGGCCCCGAAGCTCGCGCTCGGACTCCTCCTCGTCCAGGAGCTTCAGGTAGATGAGGTAGGAGATCTGTTCGATGTAGGTGACCGGGTTGGTCACACCACCAGCCCACAGCACGTCTGTGATGTGATCCAGCTTGCGTCGCAGTGTCTGGTCCATGGACTCCTCGTCAGCCGGCGGCCTTGAACACGTCCTCGTTGAGCTGGGCGACCACCTGCTTGAGACCCTCTTCGCCGAACAGTTCCACTCCCTTGCCGGCGGCGTCGAGTATCGACAGCGGCGGCTCGAAGAGATCGCCGAGGCTCACCTGTCCAGTGGCGATGCCGCGGTTCTTGAGGAGGCAGAGATACTCAGCCTGCTGCGGCGTGAGGGAACGCGTGACGAGCCAGGCGCGGAAAGTCTCTTCCAGTTTCTCCTCGCGACTCTTGATGCGAAGCCGACCGAGAGCCGCGCGAATGAAGTCCACAAGGCTGCCGCTCGGGTCACGGTAGGCTCGCCGCAGGTTGTCCTCGTTGAAGTAACGTTCGGGTCTGTTGAGACGCCGCGCAAGCTCGTCTTCTTCGTCCGGTTCCAGCGGCTCCTCGTCCCGCACCTTGCAGAGCAGCGGATCATCGGCCGCTTGGGAGCGGATCGCCTCCTCCCAGTGGGTCACGTACTCCTTCTTGTCAACGCGCTCACCCTCGGGACCGACCTCGATATAGGTAACAGCTTCGAGCCATTCGTCTTCAAGGCCCAGCTCGACGAGGGGTGAAGGCGGCTCCGGCGGAGGCGTGGGGCCGCCGGGCGCGTGACCGCCTCCGGTGCCGGTGGACACGTCGGTGTCGCTGTCGTTGAAGTACTCGTGGTTCTTGAAGAAGTCGTAGACGACGAACTTCTGTTTTCGGATGTGCGGTGCGGTGCGTGTGCCGCGGCCGCGCATCTGCTGGTAGAGAATGGGGCTTCGGACGCGCCGGCACAGTACCAGATGCAGCACCTCGCGGCAGTCGAAACCGGTGTCGAGCATCCCGACGTTGACCGCGACCATGGGGTAAGTCTCGGTCTTGAACTTGCGTATCAAGGCGTCCGTATCGGCCACATCGGAGGTGATGACCTCCGCGTACCGGCCCTTGTGTTCGGGGTGAAGCTCGTTCAGGTACTGCGCCAGACGCGCCGCATGGTGCTTGGTGATGGCGAAGACGATGGCTTTGCCGGGTCCGGAATCCTGGCCGGGCGCAAGCTCCTTGTAGTTCTCCCATGCGAGCCGGTCGAACTCCTCCATCATCAGGCGGTTGCTCTCCACGTTGGTCCAGCGGCGCTCGAACTCGCCGGGGTCGTAGTGCTCTTCGTCGACGTCGGCGCCTTCCGCCACGATCTCGGTGATTCCCGTGGCGAACCGGTACGGCACCAGGTACTTGTCGCGGAAGGCGTCCTTTAGTGGATACGAGATGTCGGGCTTGCCGGGCTCGCACTGGTAGAAGTCATAGGTGTTGCGCTCGATGTAGCTCGCCGGCGTCGCCGTAAGGCCGATATGGAGAGCGTCGAACCGGGTCAACGCCGCCTGCCAGGAGCCATAGATGGAGCGATGGCACTCGTCCGCGATGACGATGTCGAAGTAACCGGCGGTGTATTCGTCCACCCGGCCGATCATGGTCTGAAGGAGTGCGACGGTAATCTGTTGTTCCTGCCGGGCCGAACCCGGTCGCAGCCAATAACTGGAGTGTGCGGACAGGATATCCTGGACGGCGTCGATGGCCTGCTTGGCGAGTTGTTCCCGGTCCACGAGGAAAAGAATACGCTCGGCCCAGCCGGCATCCAGCAGGCGTTTGAGGTACAAGCACATGAGGTCGGTCTTGCCGGTGCCCGTCGGAAGCTCGATCAGGAAGCGGCGTTTCCCCAACTCGAACGCATGATCCAGGGCGCGCATGGCCTCGGCCTGATAGGGCCGCACCGTGCGGGTCTCCCCTTGGCGGATGTAGTGCTCGGGGATCTCGACCGTGGCCAGCGGTTTCCGCTGCGCCCGCATCTCAACGATGCGTTCCAGGTCCCGTCGCGAGAAGAAGCCGGCGATGGGGCGCGCGTCGTCGTTCTGGTAGTCCCAGAAGTACGTCAACTCGCCGTTGGTCAGGAAGATGAACGGCGCACCCAGGGCCTTGGCGTACGGCAGCGCCTGCTGCTTGGCGACATAGGGATTGATGGCGTTCTTCTTGGCTTCGATGACCGCCAGAGGGCGTCCGCGCTGGTCGTAGAGAACGTAGTCGGCCCTGCGGCGCTTGGGTTCCTGTCCTTCGGTCCTTTCGAGGACACAGACGAACTCGCCAATGACACGGAGGTCTCCTTCGTCCGCCGGATCGAAGACGAGGTCGCTGTAGGCAGGATCGGGATTGAGCGGCTTCAGACGGATCTCGCGGTGGCGCCAGGTGCCGTCGTCCGGGGCCACGGCTTTCGTGCTCGTGTACTGCTTGACCGAGAACTCTCCGCCGAGACCCGGGTCGGAGCAGCCGCGGTGCCATACGAGGACAAGCTTGCCCTCGCGGCTCCCGCCCCGGTCGGTGCGGAAAAGACAATACGAATCGTCAGGGATGGTGGGCTCCATGGAGTGGCCGGCGACACGGGCCACGAAATGGTCGCGCGTGAGTCGCACGTGGCCGGGGACGGTTTTCCAGCCGATCTCCTCCGTAGCCGTTCCCACGGTCATGTCCGGGCCGAAATCTCCGGCCGCCGCCACGAGGTTGTAGACAGGTGCATGCATTTCGAAGGGCCGTGCACGGGACCGGTCCACGAGTTCGGTGGCTTCGGGCGACTGCGCCGACGGCACCTCGGTGCCGACCATCGACTTGTCGGCGGGATCCCAGCCGGCCTGCCTCAGCAACTCGTCTATGACGATGCGCGCGTCCGCCTCGCTCTCGCGCGGGCTCATCCCATACTCCTCGTCCACGGTCCCATTGGTCTACGCAAGCGCCGTGCCATCATGCGCGCACCCCGTAGCGCTTCGTCCAGTTGGTAAACGTCTGGTAGCTGGGCAAACCCACGAGTTGAGCGGCCTGGGTCTTGTTCCCCTGGGCCTCGTCGACGGCTCGCTGGAGATAGTGCCTCGCCACATTCGCCAGGACTTCCGGTAGATCCAGGCCCTCTCCCAGCGGCCGCCCGAGCACTTCGCTCTCCCCCGTCCGCCCTACCGTGGGCAGGAGCGCGTCGCGAATGTCCTCGGCCTTGAGTACAGAACCGGGGGTCCAGATGGCTGCCCGACTGAGGGTGTTCTGAAGCTCGCGGATATTGCCAGGCCAAGGATGTTCCAACAGAAGGTTCCTTGCGGCCGCGGAAAGTTTCTTCTCCACGTAGCCAGGTTGCTCCCGGCCTTCGCGGTTCACTAGAGCGAGGAGATGATCGATCAGGAGAGGAATATCTTCACGCCGGTCCCGGAGCGGCGGCAAACGCAGCACGGCCACCGCGATCCTGTGGAAGAGATCCTCGCGAAAGGCCCCCGCCGCGACCTCGGACAGGAGCGAGCGGTTAGTGGCGGCAATCAACCGCACGTCCACCTCGCGGCTGGCAGAACTCCCGACGGGCAAGACTTCGCCTTCCTGCAGCGCCCGAAGCAACTTGACCTGAGCGGACTTGGGAAGCTCGCCTACCTCGTCAAGGAAGAGCGAGCCTCCTTCCGCTTCCAGGAAGTGGCCCTTGCGGCGAGCTGTGGCGCCGGTGAAGGCTCCTTTCTCGTGCCCATACAACTCCGACTCCACCAACTCCGCTGGAATGGCGCCGCAGTTCACCGCCACGAACGGCTTGTCGCGCCTTGGGCTGGCGCGGTGGATGGCGCGCGCGAGCAGTTCCTTGCCCGTACCGGTCTCCCCCTCGATCAGCACGGGAACCGAGCGGGGAGCGACCCGGCGCGCCCGGACGATCAAGCGGGTCATGGCCCGACCCCGGTGCACGATTTCGTCGAACTCCGGCGCCATCGGTGGCAGGCCGGCACTGAGTCTTTCGAGCTCTTCGTCCGGGCGCCGAAGCAGATCGGGAATGAAGTCGGCCGAGATGTCGAACGGCACCGAAGCCGTTCGGACTCCGTGTTCCCTTGAGGACTCGATCAATTCGGCTGGAAAGCGCGTCTTGGAGAGGATGATCCATACCGCGGCCATGGCTGGCGTGCCGGGGCTCAGATGGAAAGTCAGGGATGTCTCGCCTGCCGTGTCCGCCAATGCCTTTCCGCAGGTGTGGACCGCGGCAACGTAGATCTCGCCGAACTCCGTGGGGCTGCTCAGGGTCTCGTGCAGCCACTGTAGATCGGCCCCTCCCGAGTGGTGTTCGAGCCATTTCCGGTATGGACGAACGGCTTCACCGTTGTGGTCGACCATTAAGAATGCCCGGTCGAAGCTTCGAGCCGACAAAGCCTGGGCTACCGGCCCAACCCCGATCCTGGCCTCCTCTTCGGGTGCACGCAGGTCCGTGTGCCCGATCCACGTGACGAGGACTCTCGACATGGCACCTACGAACTTACAAAAAAGTTTGTAGGTGGACAAGCATTCTTGCCGTGTATGGTCCGGGCGCCGCGGCTCAGTTCATCACCACGCCGCCGTTGATGTTGAGCGTGTAACCGGTGATGTAGGTGTTCTGGGGGCCTGCGAGGAAGTAGAAGCCTTCGGCGATGTCCTCGGGCTGGCCGGTGCGGCCCATGGGGATGAGCGGCTTCCACGCCTCGCGCGAGCCGAGCGCGGCCTTGGCGAGGACGCGCGGGGTGTCCGTGGGACCGGGGGCGACGGCATTGACCAGGACGCCGCAGGGGGCCAGTTCCTGGGCCAGGGACTTGGTGAAGCCGAGGACGCCCGCCTTGGCGGCCGAGTACGGCGTGCGCAGGGCACAGCCGGTGAGGCCGTAGTTGGAAGCGGTGTTGACGATGCGGCCGCGGCGTTGCTCGATCATGCCGGGGGCCACCTCGCGACAGAAAAGGAAGGTGCCCTTGAGGTTCACGTCCAGCACTTCGCGCCACTCGGCCCAGGAGAGGTCCTCCACCGCCTTCGTGTGGATGGTGCCGCCGGCCAGATTGCAGAGGATGTCGACAGGTCCCAGGTCCTCGCGCACCCGCGCCACCACATCCTTGATCTGCGCGGCGCGGGTCACGTCGACGGCGTAGGCGTGCGCCTGTGCTCCGGTCGCGGCCAGCTCTTCCACGACGCCTGCCGCGCTCTCACGGTCCGCGTCGGCGATGGCGACGGCGATGCCCTCGCGGGCGAACCGCAACGCGACGCAACGGCCGATGCCGTTGGCGCCCCCGGTGATGATGGCGACTTGGCTCAATGTCGGCTCCTTCCCTTGCCTGTGACGGTCCGGGCTCTTCTTGAAAGCCATGGGGGCGACCGCGGGTCGCCCCTACGGGTCTATGGTTTCCAAGAGGAGCGGGGACCGTCATCGCGACCTGGCGACGACGAAGTCCTGCGCACATCAGTCCGGGCTTGCCCGTGGGACTTGTTCGTCTGGTGTCCGCCATGGGGGCGACCGCGGGTCGCCCCTACGGGTGGCGACACGACTTGTGCCGCTTGTTTACGGGGACGCGACACTAGAGGAAATCCTCCAGGCGCACCTTGCCGGCGCCCATGGGCTGCAGGCGTTCGAACTCGAAGCGCCGCGCCGGGTCGCACTCGGGCGGCTTGGTGGCGTCGATCATCACCTTGCCGCCGACACGGTGCCAGCCGGGCGCGCCGGGCTTGCCCACCTCCTGGCACGAGGGGTCCATGGCGTGGATCTTGGCGCCGGGGATGGTGATGATGTCCTCCGCGGGGTTGACGCGCGTGGAGATGGCCCACAGCACGTCGGCGTAGTTGAAGATGTCCACGTCCTCGTCCACGGCGATGGCCACCTTGGGGTGCTGGTACTCGCTCGACAGGGCGGCCATGAGCACGTTGCGCGCCTCACCGTAGTAGCGGGAGTTCATCTGCACGACGATGCCGAAGATGCCCGGCAGCGCCAGCACGTTCTTGACCTGGGCGCCGCCGCCCACGCCGCGGATGCGCCGCAGGATCTGCGCCGACATGGGCACCTTGTGGTACACGCAGCCCTCCACCTCGGCGCCGTTCTGGATGTTCTTGAAGATGGCGTCGCCGCGCATGGTGATGGCGTTGACCTGGAACACCGGGTTCTGCCCCGCGCCGGCGAGGTAGTAGTCCTGGAACTCGCTGAAGGGGCCTTCCTCCTCGCGCACGTGGGGCAGGATTTCCCCTTCCAGCACCACCTCGGCCTGGGCCGGCACCTCCATGTCGAGGGTCTCGCACTTCACCAGGTCCACGTCTTCTTCGAGCAGCGCGGAGGCAATGGTCAACTCGTCGCGACCGTAGTCCGTGCTGGTGGCGGCGGCGAAGTAATACATGGGGTGGTGGCCGATCATGAAGGCCACGGGCATGCTCTCGCCCTTGGACTCGTGTTTCTGGTAGTTGGTCCAGCCGTGGCGCGGGTAGAGCAGGATGCCGGTCTTGCGCGGCCCCTTCATCTGCAGGCGGTGGAAGCTCAGGTTGCGGTTGCCGGTGTCCGGGTCCTTGGAGATCATGAGCCCGGCGGAGATGAACGGGCCGCCGTCGCGGATGCCGCACTGGTGGATCGGCAGCTTGGTGATGTCCACCTCGTCGCCCTTGAGGATGCGTTCCTTGACCGGACCCGAGGACACCAGACGGGTGACGCCGGGCTCCTGGGTGCGCCGGACGAACTCGGGCACCATCTCGTTGCGGTCGCAGCCGAAGGCCAGCGGCGCCAGCCGCACGTCCCCCGGCGCCTGGCCGAGACAGCGCCAGCCCGGGTACCCCGCGAGGTTGTCGAACAGCAGCGCGCGTTCGCGCGACTGCCACAGGAGCGCGCCCATCTGGGTGCGCGGGTCCACCGGCTTGGAGATGGTGTCGAGCACGCCGGCGCCGCGCAACCGGTCGATCCAGGTGCGTATATCCTTTTTCATATGCTGTTTCGCCGTTCGGAGGTCATTGCCGTCCGGCGCGTGGAAAACGCCGGACGGCAATGGGGTTGGACTGCTATTTCTTGCGGGCCAGCAGCGCGGGAATGTACTCGCTCTTGAGCCAATCCCACCCTGGCGAAGGCTGGAGCAGGGTCTCGGTGATCTTGTCCGCGTCGGGACCCTTGATGTAGTCGAGCTTGAGCCCGAAGATCTTCTCCCACTCCTTTACGTAGGCGGGATCGGAGTACATCTTGTCGAAGGCGGCCCGGATGATCGCCACTCGGTCCGCCGGCGTCCCCGGAGGCACCACCAGCGTACGGTTCAGGGTTCGCAGGGTGGGACCGGTCAGCTTGTAAGCTTCCCAGGCCGGACCCGAGGGAGCTTCCCCCTTCACCTGCTTGTAGACTTCCTCGAAGGTCGGAATGTCGGTGCCGGGAGAGCGGATGACCTTCCCGTCGGGAGTCAGGACGCCACCTTGCCAGATGGCGATGGCGACCCCTTCCTGGATGGAGGAGTAGTACCGGCCCCCGCTGCCGAGCACGTGATGCAACCCGGTGCCGCCGACGTAGGAGACCTCTCCCGACAGAAACGCCAGCGCCATCTGGGCCGTGCCGGGATAGCCCACCGCGAAGGTGTAGCCGTTGATGCCCAGCAGGTCGAGGCCGATGGCGTCGTTCAGGAAGGACGATCCTGTGATGGAGCGCCCGGAAACCGCGATGGTCTTGGGGTCGATCTTGGTCAGCTCGACCCCGGTCTTGACCTTGAGGAAGTCGCGGATGATGGCGGCCGAGGCGCCGCTGGTAGCGTAGATGGCCGGCATCTTCGTCAGGTCGAAGTTGGGCTTGGGTTCCTTCAGCACCGAACTGCTCAGGTGGGTGGTGCCCATGATGGACCAGGTGAGGCCGTCCCTCTTGGCCTTGTGGTGGACGTAGGCGCCGTGTATCAGGCCGGAGGCCCCGGGCATGTTGATCTTGACCACCTTCTTGGGCATGCCCGGAAGGTACTTGCCGATCCGGCGGGCGATGAGCCGGCCCTCGGTGTCGTGACCGCCGCCGGGGGAATAGCCGGAGAGGATCTGGATTCTCTTGCCTTCGGTGAAAGCCTGCGCGGAGCCTTGGACGAGAATCCCCAGCACCGCACAGGTCATGAACAACAACGACAGTCTGCGTAGGGTCATGGATGTCTCCCTTCTTCCGCGGGATGCGTCGCCCCTCCGCTCAACCAACGCCTACTTGGCGGCGACGAACTTGCGGAGATGGTCCTGCCACTCGGCGGGCGCCATGGTCTCATCGCGGATCTTGCTCGCGTCGTCGGGAGCCACGAGCACCGGGGCGAGCTTCTGGCCGAAGACCCTCTCCCAGTCCTTGACGAAGCCCGGGTCCTTGGCCATCTTCCCGACCGCCTCGCGCAACTCCCCGACCTTGGCCCCGGCGATCCCCGGCGGCAACACCAGTGTACGGGTCAGATTCGAGATGCCGAGCCCGATGGCGCGCCACGCCTCCCAATCGGGCCCCGAGGGCTCCTTCTTGTGGACCGACTTGTACACCTCGTACAGCGTGGGGACGTCCCCCTTTACGGTGGCGGACCGCGCAATGGTGCCGTCGCTCTTGAGGATACCGCTCTGGTACATGGGGAACACCAAGCCGCGGTTGTGCAGGTCCACAAAGGCGCCGCCGCCCACCAGGTGGGCGTCACTCGCCACGAAGTAGCTCACCTCGCTCCGTTCCATGGCGGCCCTGATGGGCGACGTTCCCCCGTAGGCGCACACCGCGGTGTACGTTTCGACGCCCAGGAGCCGCAGGGCCAACTGCCCGCGCAGGCACGAGGAGCCCTGCTTGGAGCGGCCGGCCACGGCGATCTTCGAGCGGTCGACCTTGGTCAACAGATCGTTGGCGTTCCTCGCCCCGAGAAAGTCTCGTGTCAGATGCACCTGGATCCCGGCAACGGACCAGAGGATCGGCATCTTGGAAAGGTCGTACTTGACCATCTCCGGCGGCGCCAGCACCGCCTGAAGTCCGTGGCTGCTGCCGAAGAGGCCTATGGTCGCCCCGTCCGGCTTGGCCCGGTTGTAGACGTAGGAGGACATGATCATGCCGCCGGCCCCGGGCATGTTCTGCACGATCACCTTGGGGTTTCCGGGAAGGTACTTCCCGAGGTAGCGCGCCATGACGCGCGCCTCGATGTCATGGCCTCCGCCGGGCGGATAGCCGATCAGGATGTTTATGGTCTTGGCTGCCGCCGTGGTCGTCATCAACCCGGCGAAGAGCAGCAGACAGAACAGAGTGCACCAACTCACCGCTTTCGATCGCTTCATGGTTCATTCACCTCATCAACTGCTGGGCCTTGCCTGTGGACGGACCGGCTGCCGTGTGCGGGCCGTGGCACCAAACGCAAACGGGCCGAGGACTCCAGTACAACCGAGTTCCTCAGCCCGTCTGTCCTTGACGGCCGTCCCTGCCGGAACCGACCTGCATCAGGAGTGTCCCCGGCGCGAAAACCGGGGGCGCTCCCTTCGCACCAGACCTAGTTCGCCTTCGGCGCCGGTATTGTCAGCTTCGCCTTGGCCAGCGTGTTCCCGTCGCCGTCCACCAGCATGACCTCGTGGTCGCCAGGCTTCAGGAGGCGCTTGATGGTCCGACCCCGGATACCCCAAGTCGTGGACACCATGCCCTTGCCGTCAGCCTTCTCGACGGCGGGCTTCACCAGGAAGCTCACGTCCGAAAGGACGCCGCCCATCATCGTCCGGATACCCACCTCTTGACCCGCCTTCAGGCCCTCGGCAGAGATCTTGACCTGCAGCCGACCCTTCTTCACGTCGCCCACGTCCACCATCAGCTTGGGCCCCATTGCCATGGCAACGGTCGACAGAAGGAACAACGCTCCCAAAACCGTGGCCAAACCAACTAACTGTTTCTTCGCAACCATATGCTACCTCCCTTTTGGTTTTTGCTCCGCTGATCCAGACGGCCCTTTTATACGTAAACCCTGCGGCAAATGTCAAGCGTCCCCCTACGGAACTTTGACGCCCCTCCATCAGATGGGCACCAAGCTCGACAGGTGCTGTTCCACCAAGCCTAGAATGAACGCCTGAGGGCCATTAATCAAGCCCGGCGGCCAGGGGATGTGCAGCACCATCTCGAACACTCCGACCATGAACACCATCATCACCACCATGTAGGTGACGGCCACCTTCCAGGACTCGCCCGCCTGAATGCGCAGGTAGAGGAGCAGGAAGAGCGGCACGCTGAGGATGAAACCGATGATCCAGATGGACGCGTAGAGACCGAATATCCACGAGAAGATGTTGACGGCGCGCTGGATCACCACCCTCACCGGAACGCTGCGGTCCACCGGCAGGTCCATCACTCCGGCCAGGTCCTCGTCCTCGTTCCTGTTGCGGAAGAGGTCCATGCCAAGCTGCAGGAAGCACAGCAGCATGGTGGGGATGCCGATGCTCCAGGGGAACAGCCGCGCCTGGAACTGCCACTGCTTGGCGGTCATCACCAAACCGATCATCAGGATGAGGATGAAGACGGTGAACAGCGCGCCCGGGTTGGCTCTAAGCTTCATCGGTATCCCCGCTTCCCTCGTGCTCCACCTGCGCGTCCCGCTCCTGCTGCAACTCGCGTTGCTTGCGCGCGTTGCGCACGCCGTAATACAGGCTGACGACGATGAGCACCGCCACGATCATCACGATGGGGCGAGCCATCCACGCGGCGCCGTAGCGGCTGACGGAGATGAAGAGGTAGTTCTCGATGATGCCGCTCAGGACAAGCCCCAGGATCAGCGGCGGCCGCGGCCAGCCGAACCGCTTCATGAGCCAGCCCAGCAGCGAGAAGAACAGCAGCGACCACAGATCGCCGTAGTGCCGGGTGGCCTGGAACGACGCCAGGAAGACGATCACCACCACCAGCGGGGTCAGCAGGTTGATCCGCACCATGGCGATCTTCGCCAGGGTGTTGGTCAACAGCATGCACAGGACCGTGCCGAAGATGTTGGCGACGGCCAGGCTCCAGATCATCGTGTAGGTGACCGCCAGGTCCTTGGTGAGCATGGCGGAGCCGGGGGTCAGTCCCTGGATGGTCATGGCGCCGAGCAGCAGCGCCATGGAGGCGCTGCCGGGCACGCCGAAGGCGATGGTGGGGATCAGCGCCCCGCCCTCCTTGGCGTTGTTGGCGGCCTCCGGCGCCAGCACGCCGCGCACGTCGCCGGTGCCGAAGGTCTCGTTGGCGCCCTTCTCCGTCTGGATGGCGTGGCCGTAGGCGAACCAGTCCACCACCGACGCGCCCAGTCCCGGAATGGCGCCGACGAACACTCCCACGACGCCGCAGCGCACGACCAGGAACCAGTTGCGGAACGTGTCGCGGATCCCCGAGAGCACCCCGACGAGCCGCTCCTTGGGCACGTCCGCGATGCGTGTCCCCCGTATGGTGAGGTCGACGATCTCGGGGATGGCGAAGATGCCCAGGGCCACCGGCACCAGCGGCACGCCGTCCCAGAGATAGAGCTGCCCGAAGACCCAACGGAGCACGCCGGTCTGCGGGTCCATCCCCACCATGCCGACGCACAGGCCCAGGGCGCCGGCGATGAGCCCCTTCACGGGCGCGTTGCCGCTCAGCACCGCCACCATGGAGATGCCCAGGAAGCCCAGCATGAAGAATTCGGGGGAGCCGAACGCGAGCACGATGGGGCGCAGCACCGGGATCGACAGCGCCAGCACCAGCGAGCCGAAGACGCCGCCGATCAGCGACGCCATGTAGGCGCCGCCGAAGGCGCGCCCGGCTTCGCCCTTCTTGGCCATGGGATGGCCGTCGAGGATGGTGGCCTGGGACGCCGAGGTGCCGGGAACGCCGAAGAGAACCGAAGGGATGGTGTCCGAGGTGCTCGTCACCGAGATCAGGCCGATCATGATGGCGAACGCCTCGAAGGAGTCCATGTCGAACGTGAACGGCAGCAGGATGGCAAGGCCCACCAGCCCGCCGAGCCCGGGTATCGCACCCAGCGCGAGCCCCATGAACACCCCGATGAACAGATACAGCAGCCGGGTCGGAACCAGGAGGTTCTCGAATGCCACGGTGGCCGCTTCCCACATAGGAACTCCCTTCTACCCCTACGAAATCCACAGGGATATATCGAGGTCCGGGAGGGCTGTCAAGGCTGTGGCGGCCGGTGTCGTTTCACGGCGGGGTGCCCGGCCCCTCCCGTTGCGGGATCGGGGGAAACAGACTAATCTCCCGTATCCGCGACACAACACCCGGAAAGGACCGTCACCATGGGAAACATCGGCATGTGCTTCGTCAACCCGGCTCCGCAGATCGACGCCAACTTCGTCACCGCCATGGCGCGGAAGTGCGACGAGGGCGGGCTGCACTCGTTCTGGACCATCGACCGCATCGCCTACGACAACCTGGAGGCCCTGACCGTGCTCGCGGCCGTGGCGGGGGCCACGGAGCGCGTCCGGCTGGGCACCTCGGTGCTGCTGTCGGCGCTGCGTCATCCGGCGCTCCTGGCCAAGACCGTGGCCACCCTCGACTTCCTGTCCAACGGCCGCGTCACCCTGGGCATCGGCTTCGGCAGCCGCGAGAACGACTTCACCTCGGTGGAGGTGCCGTGGGAGCACCGCGGCAGCCGCGCGGAGGAGTCCCTCGATCTCATGAAACGCCTGTGGACCGAGGAAGAGGTGGAGCATCACGGCCGCTTCTTCGACCTCCACAGCACGCGCTTCGGCCCCGACACCGTGCAGTCGCCGCATCCGCCCATCTGGATGGGTGGCGGCGCCGAGTCCGTCCTGAAGCGCGTGGGGCGGCATGCCGACGGCTACATCTGCGGCAGCAACGCGGTGCACGAGTTCGGCGCGGTGTGGGAGAAGATCAGCGGCCACGCCCGCGCCGCCGGCCGGAACCCGGACGACATCGAGAAGGCCGGGCTCACCTTCATCGCCATCGATGACGACAAGAGCAAGGCCGTGGAGGCGTGCGAGAACTACCTCATCCGCTACTACGGCAAGGTGCGGATGGACGTGGAGAAGTACATGCTGGTGGGCAGCGCCGGCGCCTGCGCCGACGGCATCAACCGCATCTTCGCCGGCGGCCTGCAGACCCTGATCATCGGCCTCGCCCTCCCCGACCTCACGCAACTGGACACGTTCGTGGAGAAGGTGATGCCGCAGGTGGAGAGGTGATGCCGCAGGCGCAGGGTTAGCCAGACACCGCGTACGTGTGTCGGGGGAATGGGCGCCAACCCCCGGAATCGTCATTCCCGCGAAAGCGGGAATCCAGGGGTGGGGGGTGTGGCGACCTCATTGCCCGGCCCCACCCCGCCTGGATTCCCGCTTTCGCGGGAATGACTCATTGGGGTGTAGCGGGATTCCATAACTACCGGAAATCATTGGACAAGTTTTTATTTTCATATCAATGACGGAGAGTAAGACCGCGGGAATGGCGGGGCGGCGGGGCGGCGCCTACAGCGGCGCCGGCCCCTCGAAGTCGCTGGTGTAGGGCAGCTTGTCGGCGGTCTGCGCCACTTCGTCCATGTTGTCCAGCAGTAGCGCGGTGGAGTCCCACGTCCCCGTGGTGAGGGCGTTTCGGTGGCCGTCGCTGATGTCGATGTCGATGTCGCCGCCGTCGGGCAGGCGCACCTTGCGGGCTTCGAGATCCACCGTGAGCTCCGCGGTGGGGTCGCTCTCCACCAGCGCCATGAGCCGGCCGACGTCCTCGGACGAAGCCATCACCGTGGGCATGCCCAGCAGCACGCTGCTGCCGGCGAAGATGGGGCCGAAGGACTCGCCGATGATGACGCGGATGCCCCATCGGTACAGGGCCTGGGGTGCGTGCTCGCGCGACGACCCGCAGCCGAAGTTGCGGTTCACCACCAGCACCTCGGCGCCCTGGAAGCGTTCCTCGTTGAACGGGTGGTCGACGAGGTTCCCGTCGCCGTCGCGGCGCTCATCGAAGAACGGGTACTCGCCCATCCGGTTGAAGGTGATTTCCTTGAGGTAGCGGGCCGGGACGATGCGGTCGGTATCGATGTCGTGGCCCCGCACCACCACGGCCCTGCCGCCTACCTGCTTGATCTCGTTCATGACGACCTCGTTCCGTTGATCAGTTGTACTGGCGCACGTCCACGACCTTGCCGTTCAGGGCGGCGGCGGCCACCATGGCGGGGCTCATCAGCAGGGTGCGCCCTTCCGGGCTCCCCTGGCGGCCGATGAAGTTGCGGTTGGACGAGGAGGCGCACACCTCCCGGCCGTTGAGCTTGTCCGGGTTCATGGCCAGGCACATGGAGCAGCCGGCCTCGCGCCACTGGAAGCCCGCTTCGGTAAAGACCCGGTCCAGGCCCGCGGCCTCGGCCTGCTTCTTGACGTCGGCGGAGCCGGGCACCACCAGGGCCTTGACCCCGTCCGCCACCTTCCGTCCCTCGGCGACCCGCGCCGCGGCGACCAGGTCCGAGAGCCGCGAGTTGGTGCACGAACCGATGAACGCCACGTCGATGGGAGTCCCGAGAATCGGCGCGCCCGGCTCCCACCCCATGTGCGTGTAGGCCTTCTCCACGCTCTTGGGGTCGGTCAACTCCTCGGGGCGCGGCAGGCTCTCCAGGACGCCCACGGCCTGGCCGGGGTTGATGCCCCAGGTGACCGTGGGCTCGATGGCCGAGCCGTCGATGTCCACGACGTCGTCGTAGCCCGCGTCCGGGTCCGACGCCATGGAGCGCCAGTAGGCCACCGCGCGGTCGAAGGCCTCGCCCTTGGGGGCGAACGGCCGGCCCAGGACATAATCGTAGGTGGTCTGGTCGGGATTGACGTAACCCACGAGCGCGCCGCCCTCGATGCTCATGTTGCACACGGTCATGCGCTCATCCATGTTCATACGGTCGAGCACGTCGCCGCCGTACTCGTACGCGTAGCCCTTCCCGCCCCCCACCCCGAGTTGCCGGATGATGGTGAGGATCACGTCCTTGGCGTGCACCCCCAGGGGAAGCCTGCCGTTGACGTTGATGCGCCGCACCTTGAGCCGGTCCATGGCCAGGGTCTGAGTCGCCAGCACGTCCCGCACCTGGCTCGTGCCGATGCCGAAGGCCAGGGTGCCGAAGGCCCCGTGGGTGCTCGTGTGGCTGTCGCCGCACGCCAGCGTCATCCCCGGCTGCGTGAGGCCCAACTGCGGCCCGATGACGTGGACGATGCCCTGCCGGTCGCTGTCGAGGCCGTAGAACTCGATGCCGAACTCCCGGACGTTCCTCTCCAGCGCGGCCGTCATCGCCTCGGCCTGCTCGTCCGGAAAGGGCCGCACGCGCATGTCCGTGGGGACCACGTGATCAAGGGTGGAGAAGGTGCGCTGGGGATAGGCGATGGGAAGGCCGCGCTCCCTCAGCATGTCGAAAGCCTGCGGGGTGGTGACCTCGTGGACCAGGTGCAGACCGATGAAGAGCTGAGTCTGCCCGGTGGGGAGCGTGGTTACCGCGTGGGAGTCCCAGACCTTGTCGTAGAGTGTGCGTTCGGACATGGATACGTGTTCTCCTTTGGCGGGAATTTATAGCCAGCGGCCGGTGCCAATTCAAGCGAAAGACCTTACCGCACGGGGCTTCGTAGAGTGAGAGGTGAGGGAGGAGAAACCCGGTCGCACGGGGCGCTGCTTGCCTTACCTCCGACCAGGCGCCAAGGTCCGCAGGCCCCACGCGGCGGCGAACAGGGCCACGCCCGCCGCCTTCAGCCACCAGATCATCGGCAAAAGGAAACACACTGCCGCGGCCAGGAACACCGTCTTGCGCCACGGTTGGACGGTTCCCGCGAAGTAGTCGGAGCCCTGAATGGCGACGGCCAGCGCCGCGTAGCCGAGCAGGTAGCTGACCGCGGCCGCGGCGATTTCCAGCGCCGTGCCTTGCAGCAGCAGTTCCGGCACATAGACGAAACTGAAAGGGATCAGCACCAGGGTGGTGCCGAACTTCAAGGCCGCGAAACCGGTCTTCATCGGATCCGCGCCCGCGATGGCCGCACCCGCGAAGGCAGAGACGCAGACCGGCGGTGTGATGTTGGACAGGCACGCCGCGTAGAACACGACCAGGTGGGCCGGCACCTCGGGCACGCCGAGTTGCACCAGAGCCGGGGCCGCGACCACGGCAAGGATGATGTAGGAACCCGTCGTGCTGCTGCCCATGCCGATGATTACGGATATCACCGTGACCAGGGCCACCGTCAGAAGAAGGTTGCCACCCGCGAACTCCACCAGGACGGCGGAGAACTTAAGCCCCAGACCGGCCAGGATGATGCCGCCGATAATCACGCCCAAGCTGCCGATGGCGGCGCCCGCGGACGTGTTGGAATGGGCGCCCGAGACCATGCCCCGGAAGATATCGCGGGGCCTCATGGCCGTATCCTTGCGCAGCCACGACAATGCCATGGCCGAGATAATGCCCCAGAATGCTCCCAGGTCCGGGGAATAGCCCTTGAACAGCAGCGTTACGACCACCGCCAGGGGAATGAAGAAATGCCAGCCCCGGCGCAGCACCTCCCGCACCCTCGGCACCTCATCCGCCGGCATGCCCTTGATGCCCGTACGGACCGCCTCCAGGTCGACCATCAACAAGACAAAGAAAAAGAACAGGACCGCCGGAATCACGTTCATGACCGCGATGTCGAGGTAGCCGGTCTGAGTCAGGGTCGCCAGAATGAACACGCCCGCGCCCATGATGGGCGGCATGATCTGACCGCCGGTGGATGCGATTGCCTCGATGGCCCCCGCGTGGTGGGGCTTGAAGCCGATTTTCTTCATCATCGGGATGGTGAACGCGCCGGACGCCACGACGTTGGCCACCGATGAGCCCGAGATGGAGCCGAACAACGCCGAACTGACCGTGGCGATCTTGGCGGGGCCGCCACGCCACTTGCCCGTAAGCGCGGTGGCCAGATCCATGAAGAAGGTCCCGGCGCCGCTGCGTTCCAAAAATGCGCCGAAGATCATGAACGGAAAAACGAAGGTGGCGAAGGTCGCCGTGACGACCCCGAACATGGCTTCCTGGGTGGAGAACGTGAATTCGACGATGCGATCCACCGGCAGTCCCGAATGGCTGAGTTTCCCGGGCAGGTAGGGCCCGTAGTAGAGTTGCAGAAGAAAGATCAGGGCGATGATTGGAATGGCCGGTCCCAGCACTCGCCGGCTGGTCTCCAGCACCACGACGATGGCGGCGATCCCCATGATGAAGTCCCACCGATTGGGGTCGCTGACGCGGAACATCGCATACGGCACGTACTGGTCCATCCAGTAGCCGATGGACGCCACCGCCATGATGACGAGGACGCAATCGATGACGCTGGGCCGGTGCCCGGGCGCGCGCGCATGGGCCGGGAAACGGATGAACACGAGCACCGCCGTGAACAGAAGATAGAGCCCACGGTTGGTCTCGGTCGAAACCAGGCCGAACCCCGACGTATACAGGTACCAGAGGGAAAACAGGGCCGCGATCGATTCGTAGGCAATGGCGAACGGCCCGGAAACCGTGCGGTGCCCACCCTGGACCGGGGCAAACCAAGATTCCCGGGCTGCCACCCTGTCTATTCTCCTGCGCCCGATCGGGCTTGCGATGAAGAAGGAACGGGCAGCCGCGGTCATCCCACGCGGCTGCCCGCCGTGATGGTCAGAATGTTATTGTTACTGAAGTCCCTGGGACTTGTAGTAGGCCATGGCCCCAGGGTGCATGGGCACGCCCAAGGCCTCGAAGTTCTTGGTGTCGGGCTCCATCTGCTTCCACGCCTTGTGGCCGGCGGCCAGCCGTTCTCGGATGTCGGGTTGATAGACCAGGTTCAATATGTCCTCAACGGCTTTCGCCGGGACCCGCTCGTGGGCCACCCAATAAACGGTCAGAAAGGGAAGATCGAGTGCGGGGACGCCCTTGTAGGTGGTGGCCGGCATGGTGGACGGAACGTAGAAGGGATACTTGGAAGTAATCGCCTTCATTTCCGACGCCGTGTACGGCAGCACCACCGCTCCCTTGGTCTCCGCCAGTTCCTTGACCGCCGCGGCGGGCGCCGACGATTGGCACAGCGCGTCGATCTGTCCATTGGCAAGCGCCCGACCTGCGTCCGCGAACGTCATCATGCTGGGCTTGAGGCTGCCGAGAACGCCGGTCGCCCTCGCGATGTTCGAGCAGTTGAACACCGTGCCCGAGCCCGGCGGGCCGAGTGCCACCTTTTTGCCCTTCAAATCCGCGACCTTCTCGATGCCCGAACCGGGAAGAGTGACGAAATAGGTGGGACCCTTGTATGCCTTGGCGATGCCTCGGAACATCGTTCCCTTGGCACCGCTCTTGAACGGTCCTTCGGGCTTCTGCGACATGAAGACGTGGGCGCCGTAGACGATGCCCATGTCGAGTTCGCCCTTGATGATGCGTTTGGCATTCTCGGTGGAGCCGCCGGTGGTCACCTGGGTGATGTTGTATTGCGGCAGCTTTTCCGAGATGATGGTGCCCGCGGCCCCGACCATGTAGTACATCACACCGCCCGGATTCGAGCCGCCCCAGGCGATGTTCTGCTTGCTTTGCGCGGCGGCAGGTGCTGCCCCGGCCAAAAGCAATGCGCCGGCCCACAGTATAGCGAGTACCTTCACGTGCGTACCTCCTGATCTCCTGTTGGCAGGCTGTTGAAAAACATGGTTGGCTCCGTTCGCCCTGAGCGTAGCGAAGTCGAAGGGCGCCAACCCGTACCAACCTAAGTTTTTCACCAGCCCGTGAGGGGCCTTTCGGCCACATTCCGTTGACTAATCGGGGTTGCTTATACCATACCCGCGCGGCAGCGCAAGCGCCCCGCGGTGTTCATCGTAGTCGTAGTACACGTCCGTCAGGAACAGGCCCCGCGCCGGGGCGGTGGGGCCGGCCAGCGTACGGTCGCGGCTCCCGATCAACTCCGGAAGATCGCCGGCATCCCGCTCTCCCAACGCTATCTGCACGAGCGTGCCCACGATGTTGCGCACCATGTGGCGCAGATAGCCCGTGGCCTCGATGCGATAGACCCAGTGGTCCTCCCTTTGGAACAGTACGTTGCGGTAGACGCGCCGCACCGGCGTGGCCGCGCCGCAACCGGCGGCCCGGAACGACGAAAAATCATGCTCTCCTTCCAGCGCGGGAAGCGCCGCGCGCATGGCCCCCACGTCCAACGGCCGTGCAACGTGCCACGCGTAGCGGTCGTGGAACACCGACCGCCAGGGGTGGTTCCACAGGCGGTACTCGTAGACGCGCCGGCGCGCGTCCCGGCGCGCTTCGAACGAAGCCGCCACTTCCTCCACCGCCTTGACCGTGATGTCGTCCGGCGTGAGGGCATCGAGGCTTCGCCGGAGACGCCACAGGTCCCGGTCGTCGGGACAGGAGAAGTTCGCCACCTGGCCCAGCGCATGCACCCCGGCGTCGGTGCGCCCGGAGCCGTGGACGCGCACGGGCTCCTTGAAGAGCACCGCCAGCGCCTCCTCCAGCACGCCCTGGATGGTCGGCCCCTCGGGCTGGAGCTGCCAACCCCGGTAGCGCGTGCCGTCGTATTCGAGGGTCAGTCGGACGTTCATGGGAAGGGGCATCCCTCGTGCCATGGATTCCTGCTTCCGCGGGAATCACCCATGTCGGCTTGCAGCCCACACAAAGGGGGATGAAAATGGGGCGCCGGGCCCCCAATGAGTCATTCCCGCGGAAGCGGGAATCCAGGGGTGGGGGTCTGGCGGCCTCATTGCCCGGCCCCACCCCGCCTGGATTCCCGC
This sequence comes from Candidatus Binatia bacterium, assembly GCA_022824205.1. Taxonomy (GTDB): domain Bacteria; phylum Desulfobacterota; class Binatia; order UBA9968; family JAJDTQ01; genus JAJDTQ01. Next base: position 15,928 of record JAJEAI010000108.1, on the reverse strand, counting down.
TTCCGCGGGAATGACTCGTCGGGGTGTAGCGGGATTCCGTAACTACCAGAAATCATTGAACAAGGTGTTATTTTCGTATCAAGGACGTACTTCAAGGGCGTCCGCCTCATGGGCGTCGAGACGGCGGGGTCAGTGGTAGTCGCGGATCAGGATCTCGGCGATCTGGACGGCGTTGAGGGCGGCGCCCTTGCGCAGGTTGTCGGCCACGACCCAGAGGGCGATGCCGTTGTCCACGGAGTCGTCCTCGCGGACGCGCCCCACGCAGGTGGCATCCTGGCCCGCCGCCTCGGTGGCCAGCGGGTATTCGTTGGCCTGCGGATCGTCCTGGAGGAGCACGCCGGGCGCCTCCCTCAGGAGGGCGCGGACGTCGCCGGCGGTGAGCTTGGTGCGGGTCTCGACGTTGATGGATTCGGAGTGGCTGCAGAATACGGGCACGCGCACCGCGGTGGCGCTGATGCGGATGTCCGGGTCGTCCAGGATCTTGCGGGTCTCCTGGATCATCTTCAACTCTTCCTTGGTGTGGCCGCCGGGGAGGAACGAGTCGATGTGGGGAATGCAGTTGAACGCGATCTGGTGCGGGAACTTCTCGCATTCCACGTCCTTGCTGTTGAACAACGCGGCGGTCTGCCTCCCGAGTTCCTCCATGGCCTGGCGTCCGGCGCCGGACACGGACTGGTAGGTGGACACGACGATGCGGCTGATGCCCGCCGCGTCGTACAGCGGCTTCAGCGCCACCACCATCTGGATGGTGGAGCAATTGGGGTTGGCGATGATGCCGCGCTGGGAGTGCTCGCCGATCTTCTCGGGGTTGACCTCCGGCACCACCAGCGGGACGTCGTCCTCCATCCGGAAGCAACTGGTGTTGTCGATGACCACCGCGCCTTCGTCCACCGCCGCCGGCGCGTAGCGCGCGCTCACGGACCCCCCGGCGGAGAACAGCGCGATGTCGACGTCCTCGAAGGAGTCGTCGTCCAGCACCTCCACCGGGACCTGCCGGCCTTGGAAATCGAGGCGCTGGCCCGCGGAACGCTCGGACGCCAGCAGGCGCAACGTGTCCACCGGGAACCGCCGTTCCTCGAGGATCTTGCGTATCTCCTCGCCCACCGCGCCGGTGGCTCCCACCACCGCCACGTTGTACGTGTCCTTGTCCTTGAAAGAGCCCATGTCTCTCCCTTGCGCGGAATCTCCGACCTACGCCGCGCGGCTCGCCGCGATCTCCCGGCGCACGCGCTCGCCCATCTCCTTGCAGCCCACCACCGCGGCCTCGCCCTCGGCGATGTCGAGGGTGCGGCAACCCGTCTCCAGCACCCGCTCCACCGCCTGCTCGATGCAGTCGGCGGCGGCGCCCTGGTCGAAGGAGTGGCGCAGCATCAGCGCCACGGTGAGGATGGTGGCCAGCGGGTTGGCCTTGTCCTGCCCGGCGATGTCCGGCGCGCTGCCGTGCACCGGCTCGTACATGCCCACCTTGCCGCCGAGGCTCGCCGACGGCAACATGCCGATGGAACCGGTAAGCATGGCGGCCTCGTCGCTCAGGATGTCGCCGAACATGTTCGTGGTGACGATGACGTCGAAGTGCCGGGGATCGCGGATGAGTTGCATGGCGCAGTTGTCCACGAGCACGTGCTCCAGCTCCACGTCGCCGTAACCCTCCTCGTCGCGCACCCGTGTCACCACCTTGCGCCACAGCTCGGTGCACTCCAGCACGTTGGCCTTGTCCACCGAGGTCACCCGGCCGCGTCGCCGGCGCGCCGCGTCGAAGGCCACCCGTGCGATGCGCTCGATCTCGGGCGTGGTGTAGACCAGGGTGTTGACCCCCCGCTCGCTGCCGTCGGGCTCCTGCGTGACGCCCTTGGGTTGCCCGAAGTAGATGCCGCCGGTCAGCTCCCGCACCACCACGAGGTCCGTGCCTTCCACCACCTCGGGCTTGAGCGTCGAGGCCCGCGCCAGCGGCGCGAACAGCTTCACCGGCCGCAGGTTGGCGAAGAGCCCCAGTTCCTGGCGCAGCGCCAGCAGCGCCCGTTCCGGCCGGATGGAGTAGTCGAGGCCATCCCACTTGGGTCCGCCCATGGCGCCCAGCACCACCGCGCCGGCGGACTTGGCCAGGGCCAGCACCTCGCCGGTCAGGGGCTTGCCGTGGGCGTCGATGGACGCGCCCCCCACCAGCCCTTCCTCCACCTCGCAGGTGAACCCGAAAATGTCGCCGGCCTGGCGCAACACCGCCATGGCCTCCGCCACCACTTCCGGACCGATTCCGTCGCCCGGAAGCACCGCTACCTTGTGACTCATGGACCCCCCTCGACCGAAGCCTGGCGATGACGCTTGCGGTACTCGAGCCGGTTCAACGCGTTCACGTACGCCAGCGCGCTCGCCATGATGATGTCCGTGTGGGAACCTTTCCCGGAGATGTTGATGTCCTTTTCCTGGAGCATGCACGACACCTCGCCCTGGGCATCGGTGCCGCCGGTGACGCTGGAAACCGAGTAGCGCCGCAGCCTGGCGCGGCTGCCGGAGATCTTGGCGATGGCTTTATAACACGCATCCACCACCCCGTCACCCGTGTCGTGGGCCATCTTCTCCTCGCCGTCCACGCGCAGGCGCACCGTGGCCGACGGCACCGCGGACGAGCTCGACGCGATGTTCATGTACAACAGCTCGTAACGGTCCGGCTGGCTCGGGAGGCGCAGCACCTCGTCCGCCACCAAGGCCTCGATGTCCTCGTCGAAGACCTCCTTCTTCTTGTCCGCCAGCTCCTTGAAGCGCTCGAAGGCGCGGTTGACGTCGTCCTTGTTGAGGGAGAACCCGAGCTGCTGCAGCCTCTCGCCGAAGGCGTGGCGACCGGAGTGCTTGCCCATCACCAGCCGGTTGCCGGTGATGCCCACCGTCTCGGGCTTCATGATCTCGTAGGTGAGCTTCTGCTTGAGGACACCGTCCTGGTGGATGCCGGCCTCGTGGGCGAAGGCGTTGTCGCCCACGATGGGCTTGTTGAGCGGCACCGTGATGCCGGTGACCTGGGAGAGCAACCGCGACGTCGGGTAGATCTGCTCGGTATGGATGCGCGTGTCGAGACCGAACACCGGCTGGCGCGTCTTGAGCGCCATCACCACCTCTTCCAGCGAGGTGTTGCCGGCGCGCTCGCCGATGCCGTTCACCGTGCACTCCACCTGGCGCGCGCCATTGGCCACCGCGGCCAGCGAGTTGGCCACGGCCAGGCCCAGGTCGTTGTGACAGTGAGCGCTCCAGGTGACCGTTTCCGAGCCCTCGGTGTTCTCGATCAGGTAGCGCACCAGCTCGCCGAACTCCGACGGGATGGCGTAACCGGTGGTGTCGGGAATGTTGAGGGTCTTCGCTCCCGCGCGGATGGCCTCGCTGAAGACCTCCACCAGGAAGTCCCGGTCGCTGCGCGAGGCGTCCTCGGCCGAAAACTCGACGTAGTCGAGGTAGCGCCGGGCATAGGCCACGGCCGTGCCCACCGACTCCATCACCTCGTCCCGGGACATGCGCAGCTTGTGCTTCATGTGGATGTCGGAGGTGGCGATGAAGGTATGGAGGCCGGGCTTGCGCGCTCCGTCCACCGCCTTGGCCGCCTTGCGGATGTCGCCGAGCTGCGCCCGCGCCAGACTCAGCACGATGGGCCGCTTGACCGCCTTGCACACCTGCACCACCGACTCGAAGTCCCCGGGAGACGACGCGGCGAAGCCCGCCTCGATGACGTCCACTCCCAGCTTGTCGAGCTGACGCGCGATGAGGACCTTCTCGTCGATGTTCATGCTGGCCCCGGGCGACTGCTCGCCGTCCCGCAAGGTGGTATCGAAAATGTTCACAACGTTGTTGGCGCCCATGGTCTTCCTCCTCAAAAAAAAACTCCCGCGGAGGGCGGGAGTTTCGGTGATGCAAGCTGGGATTCGCTCATTTCAGGCTTGTACGAATTCCTGCGTCTCCCTCCGTCGCTTCCGCACGGCGAGTAACCATAGTAACGGCCCCGATAACGTGTACAGCACCAACGCTGCGAACAACACGATCTGCCACATAGCAATGGTGAGTATAACGAGTGCCAACGCGGAAAGCAACAACCAAATGGTGCTGCGCTTCTTGAAATGGTGCTGCTTCAGACTCGGGTAGCGGAAGTTGCTGACCATCAGGGCCGCCAGCACGCAGGTGACGGCGGCGAAGACGACGGGCGTGCCGGCCGCGCCATCGAGTCCCAGCATCAGGTAGATGAACAGGGTGGCGGCGATCATGGCGGCGGCGGCGGGGATGGGCAGGCCCGTGAAGTAGCTCTTTTCCGCGGTCAGGGTCTGCACGTTGAAGCGCGCCAGCCGCAACGCCCCGCACACGGCGAACAGCGCCGGCGCGACGCCGCCCCAGGGGCCCCAGGACGCCAGGGCGAACACGTACACCAGCACCGCCGGAGCCACCCCGAACGAGACCACGTCCGCCAGGGAATCGAACTCGACGCCGAACTGGCTGGTGGTGTGGGTGAGGCGCGCCACCGCGCCGTCGACGCCGTCCAGCACGTGCGCGGCCAGTATCCACAGGGCCGCCTGAGGGTATTCGCCGCGGATGGCGAAGAAGATGGCGAAGACGCCGCAGACGAGGTTGCCCGCGGTGAACAGGCTCGGCAGCAGGAAGATCCCCCGCCGCGGCCGGGCCGACGGCCCCCGGCGCTTGAGCCGTCTGCGGCGCATCCTGCCGCTGGGGACAAGCCGGACCTTCCGTAGCGTCGTTTCAGCCTTTTCTGCGGTCGTTCCCGCGGTGTTCTCGGAACTTTCCATGGCAATCCCGATCAAAGCAGGGCTCATCGGAAATCCTGATCCGTCATTCCCGCTTGCGCGGGAATGACGGATCAAGAATTTTCGACGAACCCTACCGGTCAAAGCCGCGCCACGATGGTTTCGCCGCCGCGAACGCGCTCGCCGGGCCGCACCGCGACCGTGGCGTCCGCGGGCAGGTGAAGGTCCACGCGCGAGCCGAACATGATCATGCCAAAGCGCTCGCCCCGTTTCAACGAATCGCCGCGTCCGACGTCGCAAACGATGCGGCGCGCGAGAAAGCCGGCGATCTGCACGACGCGGACGGTCCTGCCCGAGGCATCCGCAAGCTCGACCGCGTTGCGCTCATTCTCCTCCGATGCCTTGCCCTTGTACGCGGCCAGAAAACGGCCCGCCTGGTAGCGGATGTCCGCCACCCGTGCGTCCAACGGTGCGCGATTGATATGGACATCGAGAGGCGAGAGAAAGATGCTGACCCTGCGGCCACCGGGGTGCGCACCGTCGTCGACTTCCACGACCTTGCCGTCGGCGGGAGAGACCACCAGCCCTTCACCGCCGGGCGCCACCCGTGCCGGGTCCCGAAAGAACCCCGCCACGGCCGCGGCCACCACCAGCAACGCCACCGCGGCCGCCGCCCAGCCTACGACAAAGGCCGCCGCCGCCAAGCCCAGGGCCGTGAAAACGAACCGGTAGCCTTCTCGTGCGATTCCGATCGGAGTGTCCCCGCGCGGCGCGGCCGCCGCGAGTCAGTGTCCTGCGTCACGAACAGGCGTGGGCATCCGCGAGGACACCATAAACGCCGGATCAGTTCCGGCTCTTGTCCACCAGCCGGTTCTCCGCCAACCAAGGCATCATGGAGCGGAGCTGCTCGCCCACCTTCTCGATGGGATGGCTCCGGGAAGCCTGGCGCAGCTCGTTGAAGTTCGGCGAGCCGGAGCGATGTTCGTTCATCCACTCGTCGGCGAACTTGCCGGACTGGATGTCCGCCAGGATCTCCTTCATGACCTTGCGCGTGCCGTCGTCGACGATGCGCTTCCCGCGCGTGAGATCGCCGTACTCCGCGGTGTTGCTGACGGAGTAGCGCATGTTGGCCAGCCCGCCCTCGTAGATCAGGTCGACGATGAGCTTGACCTCGTGGCAGCACTCGAAATAGGCCATCTCCGGCGGATAGCCCGCTTCCACCAGGGTCTCGTAGCCAGCCTGGATCAGCGCGGTGATGCCGCCGCACAACACCGTTTGCTCGCCGAAGAGGTCGGTTTCCGTCTCGTCCTTGAAGGTAGTCTCGATGACCGCGGCGCGGGCGCCGCCGATGGCCGCGGCGTAGGCCAGACCCACGTCGCGGGTGTCGCCGGACGGATCCTGCTGAATCGCCAGCAGGCACGGCACCCCCCTGCCGCGCTCGAACTCGCTGCGCACCAGGTGGCCGGGACCCTTGGGCGCCACCATGAAGACGTTCACGTCCGCGGGAGGCACCACGCGCTTGAAGTGGATGTTGAAGCCGTGGCCGAAGGCCATGTAGTTCCCGGGCTTGAGATTGGGCTGGATGACCTCCTGGTAGACACCCCCCTGGAGCTCGTCCGGCAACAGCACCATCACGACGTCCCCCGCCGCCGTCGCTTCCGCCGTCTCCATCACCGTGAGACCCGCGTCCGCGGCCTTGGCCCAGGAGGCGCTGTCGCGCCGCAGACCCACCACCACGTCGACGCCGGAGTCGCGCAGATTGGTGGCGTGCGCGTGTCCCTGGCTTCCGTAACCCAGCACGGTGACCTTGCGGTCGCGGATCCGGCCCAGATCCGCGTCCTGGTCGTAGTAGACTTGCATGACGAACCTCCTGATTGGCGCTGGTCGGGGCGACCCGCTAAAGGGCGTCGCGCGCGATGGCGATCCGTCCGGTGCGGACGATCTCCTTGATGCCCATGGGCTTCAGGCGATCGATCACCGCCTGGATCTTGCCGGAGTCTCCCGACACCTCGAACGTGTAGGTCTGCGGGGTCGAATCGACGATGTTGGCGCGGAAGATCCCCGCGATCCGGATGGCTTCGTCCCGCTGTTGTCCCTGCTTGGTAACGATCTTGATGAGCGCGGTTTCCCGCTCGAGGTGATCCTCTTCGGTGAGGTCGACGACCTTGAGGACCTCGATGACCTTGTTGAGCTGCTTCATGATCTGCTCGATGATAATCTCGTCCCCCGAGGTCACCACCGTGATCATGGATATCGTGGCGTCCGGCGTGGGCGCCACGGAGAGGCTTTCGATGTTGTAGCCGCGGGCGCTGAACAGGCCAGCCACGCGCGCGAGCACACCCGGATTATTCTCGACCAGGACCGAAATCACATGTTCCATGCACGCAACCCTTACGCCGGCAGAACGGCGTCCGCATCCTCTCCCTTGTTCCGCGAGGGCTTGCGCGCGGTCTTCAACTGCGGCGGGTCCTCCAGCATCATCTCGTGCTGCGCCCCGCCGGCGGGGATCATCGGATAGCAGTTCTCGAACCGGTCGATGACGAAGTCCATCATCACCGGACCCTTGTGCTTGAACCCCTCCTTCAGCACCGCCTCGACGTCCCCCGGCCCCTCGGAACGGAGCCCCAGGATACCGTATGCCTCGGCGAGCTTGACGAAGTCCGGGGTGTTGCCCAGGTCGCTGGAGGCATAGCGCCCTTCGTAGAAGAGGTCCTGCCACTGCCGCACCATCCCGTGGAACTGGTTGTTGAGCAGGATGATCTTCACCGGCAGCTTGTGAATGGCCGCCACCGCCAACTCCTGGAGGTTCATCTGGAAGCTGCCCTCGCTGGTGATGCACAGCACGGTCTTGTTGGGATAGGCCTTCTGCGCGCCGATGGCGGCGGGAAAACCGAAGCCCATGGTGCCGAGCCCCCCGGAGGTGAGGAAGGTGCGCTGGAGACCGCTCTTGAAGTACTGCGCTGCCCACATCTGGTGCTGGCCCACGTCGGTGACCACGATGGCCTTGTGCTTCGTGAGCTCGTACGCCTTGTCGATGACGTACTGCGGCTTGGTCTCCTTCTTTCCCTCCTGCTGGTACGCCAGCGGATGCTGCGCGGACCAGGCGTTCACCTGCTTGAGCCACGGCCGGCGCTGCGTCTTGACGCTGGCGGGATTGCCGTCCATGGAGCTCAACACCTGCACCAGCTCCTTCAGCACGGCCTTGACGTCGCCCACGATGGGGATGTGCGCATGGACGTTCTTCTTGATCGACGTGGGATCGATGTCGATGTGGATGACCCGCGCGCGCGGCGAGAACTCGGACAGCTTGCCGGTCACGCGGTCGTCGAAGCGAGCGCCCACGGCGATGAGGAGATCGGCCTCGTGCATGGCCATGTTGGCGCAATAGGTGCCGTGCATGCCCAGCATGCCCATGCACAGCGGATGGGTGCCGGGAAAGGAGCCCAGTCCCATCACCGTCATGGTCACCGGGATCTGCGTCAGGTCGGCCAGCTCGCGCACCTCGTTGGCCGCGCCCGAGAACACCGAGCCGCCGCCCACGTAGATCACCGGCCGCTTGGCCTTGAGGATCTCGTCCGCCGCCTGCTTGATCTGGAAGCGGTTGCCGGAAACCGTCGGACGGTAGCCCCGGAGGGAGACCTTGTCCGGGTAGTGAAACTCGGCGGACTCCGTGGTGACGTCCTTGGGGATGTCCACCAGGACCGGGCCGGGACGGCCGGTGTTGGCGATGTAGAAGGCCTCCTTGATGACCGTGGCGAGGTCCTTGACGTCCTTCACCAGCACGTTGTGCTTGGTGCAGGGACGGCTGATGCCGATGTTGTCCGCTTCCTGGAAGGCATCGTTGCCGATGAGGCTGGTGGGCACCTGCCCGGTGAACGCCACCAGCGGCACCGAATCCATCATGGCATCCGCCAGCCCGGTGACGATGTTGGTCATGCCCGGCCCCGAGGTCACCAGCGCCACGCCCGCCTTGCCCGTGGCCTTGGCGTAGCCCTCGGCCATGTGTATCGCGCCCTGCTCATGCCGGGTCAGGACAACCTCGACGTCGTTCTGCTGGTGCAGGACGTCGAACAGCTTGAGGACCACTCCGCCAGGGATGCCGAAAATGGTTTTCACTCCCTCGCACTTGAGCGACTCCACAAATATTTCCGACCCGGTCAACTTCATCGTTTTCTCCCCTCAGCTCGCCGACTTGTACTTGCCAAGAATCTGCATGATCTTGTCCTTGCCGACGAGCTTCAGTTTCTGGATGCGCTTCTTCTCCATCTCCTCTTCGGGCGACAGGTAACCCTTGTCGTGCAAGTCCCCCAGCAAACGCTCGTATTCGAGATGTTCTTCGTAGTATTTCCGCAGTTCGGGGTCCTTGTCCAAGACAGAAGCAATCATCTGCTCCTCTCTTTCCTCCATGTCGCAACCTCCTGATCGAGAGTTTCGGGCAAGCCACAAAATCTATCGAACGGCCGCATCTTTGTCAACGCGAACCGGGGGCGAAACCTGCCCGAGGGCTACCCCGCACCGCCACGCACGGCACTCGGCACCGCGTCGGGCGGGCGGATGTAATGGGGCGCAAGGGAAGCGGCCGCGGTTTCCGGCGCGGCGCGGTAACGGGCTTCGGCGATGCGCGCGACGCCGGCGGCGACGGCGGGATATTCGCCGCCGTCGCTCACCCGGGCGCGGCCCGCGCCGCACCGGGCGATGACCTCGGCGTAGGCTCGGGCGCCGCTCCCCAGGTACAGGCACGAACCCGCCGCCACGGACCGCACGCGCCGGACCATTTCCTCCGGCGGCGCCAGGGAATCCTCGATCAGGCACTCGGCGGCCAGGGAGGTACGCCGGAACAGGGAAGCGTAGACCTCGCCCTTGCGCGCGTCCACCATGGGGCAGACGAATACGGGCTCCTCCGCCGGTACACGGTACGCCGAGGCCTCCAGCGTGCGCACCCCGACCACCGGGACGTCCGAGCCATACACCAACCCCTTGGCCGTGCTGATACCGATGCGCAGCCCGGTAAAGGTGCCGGGCCCCACGGCCACGCCCACCAGCGAGAGGCCCGAGAACTCGATCCCGGCGACGTCGAGCACCTCCGCGATGAGCGGAAGCAGCCCTTCCGCGTGGTTCGAACGGCCCGGCCGCCGGTCCCGTGGCCACGCCGACTCCCGGGTGCGTTGGGCTACCAGCGCGCCGCCGTCCAGAACGGCGACGCTCAACAGCGCCGTCGAGGTATCGAGTCCGAGTACTTTCATGCCCGCGACGGTCAACCGAAAAGCCGTGCCAGATCGTTGTAGAACGCGTAGACCATGACGAACAGCAACACCACGAGGCCGAACTGCTGCGCTCGTTCCCGCTGCCTCATGCCCAGGGGCCGTCCGCGTATTGCCTCGATGAAGAAGAACAGCAGGTGCCCGCCGTCCAGCACGGGAATGGGCAGCAGGTTGAGCACTCCCAGGTTGACGCTCAGCAGCGCCACGAGAAACAGGTAGTTGGCCAAGCCCCGCTGGGCCTGTTCTCCGGCCACCTGCGCGATCATCAACGGCCCGCCGAGATTCGTGGAATCCACCCGGCCCACCACCATCTTGAACAGCACCTCGAAGGTGAGCAGCGTCATCTCCACGGTGCGCGCCACGGAAAGCCAGGCCGCGGTCAAGGGGTTGGGCCTGGCCACCGCCACGGTACCGGCGCTCTGGATGCCGATGAGCCACACGTCCTCGATCTCGCCCAGGAGATTGGGGGCCTGTCCCAGGGTCGGGCGCAGCGAAACCATGAACTCCCGTCCGTCCCGAGCCACCCCCAGTCCCAGTGCGCGGCCCTCGCTCTCGCGCACCGCGCGCGACAACTCGTCCCACGAGCGGATGGGGCGGTCGCCCACCAGGACGACACGATCGCCCGCCTGAAGCCCGGCCTCGGCCGCCGGGGTGCCGGGCTGGACGCCGCCGATTTCCGCCGTGCGGTAGGGCACGCCGAAAACGATGAAGACCAGGAGGAACACGGCCATGGCCAAGAGGAAGTTGGCCCCGGGGCCGGCCGCCACGATGGCGGTGCGCACCCCCAGACCGCGCTGGGAGAAGGACCGGTTCGGGTCCGCGTCGATGGCCTGATCGCTCGGGTCTTCGCCCATCATCCGGACGTAACCCCCCAAGGGGAAGGCGCTGACGCAGTACTCCGTTTCGCCGTGGCGGCGCACGAGGACCTTGGGCCCGAAGCCGATGGAAAAGGTGAGCACGCCCACGCCGGCCTTCTTGGCCACGAGGAAATGCCCCAGTTCGTGGAGGAACACCAGCGCACCGAACGCCACCACCGCGGCGACGATCATGTAGACGACGTCGATCACTGCGCCGACCCGTTGCGTTGCACGAGGTCCTCGGCGAACGCCCGCGCCCAGCGGTCGGCCTCCAGCACCTGCTCCAGGCGCCGAGGCTTGACCGGGTCGTGGGCGGCGATGGTCTCGCGGCTGATCTCATGTATCCGGCGGAAACCGATGCGCCCGGCGAGAAAGGCGGACACCGCCACCTCGTTGGCCGCGTTGAGAACCGGCGGCACGGTGCCCCCCTGGGCGAGCGCGTCGTAGGCGATGTCCAGGGCGGGATAGCGCGGCCCTTCCACGTCCGTGAAGGTGAGCTGACCGTCGTGGGTCAGATCGAGCGGCGCCAACCCGGTGTCGAGCCGTTCGGGATACGAAAGGGCATAGGCGATGGGAATGCGCATGTCGGGAATGCCGAGCTGCGCCATGACCGCCCCGTCACGGTAGCGTACCATGGAGTGTACGATGCTCTGGGGATGGATCATCACTTCCACGCGCTCGGCGGGCAGGCCGAACAGCCAGCGTGCCTCGATGACCTCCAGTCCCTTGTTCATCATGGTGGCCGAATCGATGGTGATCTTGGGACCCATCTTCCACGTGGGATGGTCGAGCGCCTGCCCGACGGTGACCTCCGGCAGTTCCGTGAGCGGCGTGCGCAGGAACGGTCCGCCCGAAGCGGTAAGGATGATCTTGTCGACGTCTTGCCGGCGGTTCCCTTCGAGACACTGGAACACCGCGCTGTGCTCGCTGTCCACCGGCAGGAGCCGCACCCCGCGCTTGCGCGCCTCGCGCACGAAGAGCTCCCCGGACATCACCAGGGCTTCCTTGTTGGCGAGTCCCACGTCCTTGCCCGCCTGCACCGCGGCGAACGTCGGCACCAGTCCGGCGCCGCCCACGATGGCCGCGAGCACGAAGTCGGCGGTGGACTCGGTGGCCGCGGCCACGGCCCCCTCCTCGCCGTACACGACCTCCGTGCGGCGGCGCCCCATGAGCTTGCGCAAGGCGTCCACGTCACCGCGTTCCCGGACGCTGACGATGCGCGGGGAGAACTCCGCCACCTGCTCCGCCAGAAGCTCCAGGTTGCGTCCGGCCACGAGTCCGCTGACCTTGAACCGGCGCCTGAACGTACGAATGACGTCGAGGGCGTTGACCCCGATGGTTCCGGTGGAACCGAGAATGACGATGCGCTTCATGGTCAAAGCAACCGCAAACAGTAGGTGCTCAAGACACCCGGAAAGACGAGGCTGTCGAGCCGGTCCAGCAGGCCGCCGTGGCCTGGCAGGATGCCGCCCGAGTCCTTGGCCGCGAAGCCCCGCTTGATGATGGACTCGAACAGGTCGCCGACCTGGGCGATGACCGCGAACGCCGGGGAAATCCACAGCAAGTGCGCCATCGGCAACGCCAGCAGCCACCAGCCGAACACCCATCCGGCCAACGCCCCCGCCACGGTGGCGGCGACGGCTCCCTCCACCGTCTTCCCCGGACTGACTGAAGGATACAACTTTCTCCGACCCACGGCCACACCGGCGAAATAGCCGGCGCTGTCGGTGCAGAAGACGACGATCAACACCCACAGCACCCACTCGTAGCCGGCACGGTAGAGGACGATGAAGTGAGGGAACAGGTAACCCAGGTAGAAGGCCCCCGCCAGGGCCACACCGAGGTGGCGGTGGCGTTCCTCGGGCGCGCCGCCGATGAAGACGAACGCGGCAAACAGGACCACCACGACAAGCGGCACCAGACTCGATAGACCGGGCGCCACCAGGGTGAGGGAAAGCAGCATGCCGGCCGCCACCCCCGTGAGACGCATCCCACGGTGGGTCGGGAAAGCCATGCGATGGTATTCGTAGAGGGCGATGAGGGCGAGGGCTTCGATGAACAACGCGAACAGCCAGACGCGGTCCGCGACCACGATTCCAACGACGAGGGGGAGTCCGACCAGTGCGGTCAGCACGCGGGCGCGCATCTGCGTAACCCTGTGGCAACGTCCTGCGTCAGCCCCGCAGGATCTGCTCGTCGGTCTTGCCGAAGCGACGCTTGCGCCGCTGAAACTCCAGCAGCGCTTCGACGTATTGGCGCTGGGAGAAATCCGGCCACAGCGTCGGGGTAATGTACAGCTCGGTGTAGGGTATCTGCCAAAGGAAGAAGTTGCTGACGCGCATCTCCCCGCTGGTCCGGATCAACAGGTCCGGATCGGGAATGGAGCCGGTCTCCGTGTTCGCCGCCACCAGGGACTCGTCGATCTCGGCGAGGTCGTATTCCCCCTCCTGGACCTTGCGGGCGATGTCCCGGACCGTCCTGACGATGTCGTCGCGGCCGCTGTAGCTCAACGCCAGGATGACGGTGAGGGCGGTGTTGTCGCGCGTCAGGAGGATGTTCCGGTCGAGCACCCGGCGCACCGACACCGGCAGGCGTTGGCGGTCGCCGATGGCCATCAGCCGGATGCCCTCCCGCATCATGCGTTCCTGCTCGCACTCCAGGTAGCTCTCCAGCAACGCCATCAACCCCTCCACCTCGTCGTGCGGGCGATTCCAGTTTTCCGAGGAGAACGCGTACAGCGAAAGGTAGCGGATGCCCAGGTCGCGGCTCATTTCCACGGTGGCACGGACGGCGGCCGTACCCTCCCGGTGACCTTCCAGGCGGCTCTTGCCGCGCAGTCTGGCCCAGCGTCCATTGCCGTCCATGATGATCGCGACATGAGTGGGCAACCGGCTCTTTTCCAGCCCGTGGAGATTCATTCCGAAGACCCGAAAGCTCGCAGCCCCAAGGCTGCGCTAGTGTCGCGTCCCGCAAATAAGTGGCATGAGTTGCGCAGGATTTTTTGTCGTCGGCAAGGCGCGATGACACTAGACCTCCATGATCTCCTCTTCCTTGACCTTGAGGAATCCGTCCACCTTGCCGACGAAATCCGTGGTGATCTTCTGGATGCGGTCCTGGCCCTGTTTGACCTCGTCCTCGGTGATCTCCTTGTCCTTCTGCATCGACTTCAGTTCGTCGATGGCGGCGCGCCGGTGGTTGCGCACGGAGACCCGGTACTCCTCCGCGGTCTTGCGCACCTGCTTCACCAGATCCTTGCGACGCTCGCCGCTGAGTTCGGGGATCGGCACCCGGATGAGCTGGCCGTCGTTGGAGGGCGTGAGACCCAGATCCGCCTTCAGGATGGCCTTCTCGATGCCGGCGACGGCGCTCCGGTCATAGGCCTGGATCGTCACCAACCGAGGCTCGGGGACCGCGATGGTGGCGATCTGGTTCAAGGGCGTCTGGGTGCCGTAGTATTCCACCACGACCCCGTCGAAGATGGTGGCCGAGGCCCTTCCCGTGCGCACCCGTCCCAACTCCCGGCGCATGGCCGCCAGGGTGTTCTCCAAGTCGTCCTGAAAAACCTGAAAGAAAACATCGTCCATCTGTCACCACCTACGCGCCCGTCTCCGTTTACGGGGTTCCCATGCTCACGAGGGTGCCGATGGGCTGGCCGCTGACGACCTTGCGTATGTTGCCCCGCTCCATGACGTTGAACACGATGATGGGAAGCCGGTTGTCCATGCACAGCGAGATGGCGGTGGCATCCATCACCTTGAGCTCCTTGCTGAGGACCTCCATGTGGGTCAACTCACGGAAGAGCTTCGCCTCGTGATTCTTGAACGGATCGGTGTCGTACACGCCGCGCACCTTGGTGGCCTTGAGGATCACCTCGGCGCCGACTTCCATGGCGCGCAGGCTCGCGGTCGTGTCCGTCGTGAAGAAAGGGTTGCCGGTGCCACCCGCCAGGATCACCACGCGGCCCTTCTCCAGGTGCCGCACGGCACGCCGGCGGATGTACAGCTCGGCCACCTGCCGCATCTCGATGGCCGACATCACGCGCGTGGAAACGCCGATCTTCTCCAGCGCGTCCTGCAGCGCGATGCTGTTGATGACCGTGGCGAGCATGCCCATGTAGTCGGCGCTGGCCCGGTCGATGCCATGCTCGCTCGCCTCGGCGCCTCTCAGGATGTTGCCGCCGCCGATCACCAGGGCGATCTCACAGCCGAGTTCGTGGACTTCCCGAATCTCCTCCACGAACTTCGCGACGGTGGCGGGATCGATGCCGTACTGGCGTTCTCCTGCGAGAACCTCTCCGGTGATCTTGAGAATGACTCGCTTATATCTCAGCTCAGCGTCCGTCATTCGATGGGACCCTGGCGAGAGTTAGTGTCCTGTCCCGTACAAAACGTCATGAATCTGCTTGTCCTTTTCGCCGTCGGCTGCGTTACGTCACCCCGGGGCTTGACCCGGGGTCCTCCTCGCGTGGTAGGGGCCACTGGGGGCAACCGCGGGTCGCCCCTACAGTCGTCGCTCCTTGCCGACGACAAAAAGTCCTGCGCATCTTCACGACGTTTTATACGGGACAGAACACTAGTCCTTCAGCCCCTCGCCAACGGAGTAGCGGACGAAACGCCGGACACGGATGTTCTCGCCGAGGCGCGCGACGGCGTCCTGAATCAGGTCCTTCACGCGGCGGGTGGGCTCCTTGATGAAGGCCTGCTCCATCAGGCAGGCATCCTCGAAAAAGCGCTCCATCTTGCCGTCGACGATCTTGCCCAGCACCGCCTCGGGCTTGTTGAGTTCCGCGGCCTGCTGCCGGTAGATGGACCGCTCCCGCTCCAGCTCCGCTTCGCCGACGTCCTCGCGCCGTACGTAGCGCGGGTTCGCCGCCGCGACCTGCATCGAGAGGTCCTTCACCAAGGCCTGGAACTCCTCGGTCCTGGCGACGAAGTCCGTCTCGCAATTCACCTCCAGCAGCACTCCGATCTTGCTGCCGCCGTGGATGTATGCGCCCACCAGGCCCTCGCTGGCCTCGCGCTCGGCCTTGCGCGCCGCCAGGGCGAGCCCCTTCGCCCGCAGGTGGTCGACGGACTTCTCG
>JAJEAI010000103.1 GCA_022824205.1 Candidatus Binatia bacterium | reverse complement strand
CGCCACCGCCCGCTGCTTCCACGTGCTCACCTGGTTCGGATGAACCTTGTGCCGCGTGGCGATCTCCTGGATCGTTCTGTCCCCCCTCAGCGCCTCCAGCGCCACCTTCGCCTTGAAGTCCCCGCTGAACCGTCGCCTCGTACTCATCGCGTATCCCTCCTTCGTCGGTGGAATACACCTTGGCAACCTGTCCAAACTTCTGGGACCACCTCAGAATGGGGTGGGGTGGGCAACATGGCCTCAATCCTCGCTGCCTTCGTCTCGAGTGCGACGGCGCAACGTACCACTCCTCTCGGAATGCTCGTGACCGGGACAAGATTCGGCAATCGGTGCTGGAATGCCTCGGCTGGACCATTCTTCGGGTCTGGTCCACCGACTGGTTTCGGAATCCACTGATTGTTGCAGAGCGGCTCCACGACAGGCTCGAACAACTTCTAGAAGAGGACCGACAGGTGCGTGCGACGCTCGATGATGAAACGGACGAGCCAACAATGGATGAGGACACGCGGCGGGGGCGACGGTTGAAGGTGGTGCTGTCCGGTTCGGCGCAGCTCTTGATCGGGCGCGGCCTGACGGAGAGTCTCGCGGGACGCTTCGAGGTGCTGCACCTGCCGCACTGGACCTTCTCGGAGATGCGGGAGGCCTTCGGGTGGTCTCTGGAGCCGTTCCTGTTCTACGGTGCCTATCCCGGCACGGTGCCCTGGTGAGGCAACCGACCCGGTGGTCTCGCTACATCCGCGACTCGCTCATCGAGCCCATGATCGCGCGGGACGTGCTGTTGCTCTCCCGTGTGGACAAACCGGCGTTGTTGCGGCGCCTGTTCGAGTTGGGGTGCGCGAGTTTCTGTCAAGCCCGGTGGAGTATTGGGTGGGATCGTGAGCCGACGAACGCTGAACGCGTGGAGTGGATTTACAGGTACTTGGTGAAGGCGATGGCAACCGCGGCTACGGCTGTCAGCAAGCCGAGAAGGCGCCATGTGAGGTTGGTAATCTGCGCCGTGAGGCGGGTTTCAACGCCAGCAATGCGCTCGACCAGCCGGGTTCCCAGTATGGCCAAGTCCCCGCGGGTTGCGTAGTTGTGTCTGGCGTCCATGTCTGGCCTAAAGCAGCTTCAGGCTGGCAAGCAGTAGCCCGCCCGTGCCGAGCATTGCCATCACCAGGCGCCATGTGAGGGCGTGCATCTCTCTCTGGAGTTTCGCGTCAAGCTGAGCGACGGCAATCAGGACGTTGGCTACATCCTCGCGGGTTGCGTATTGGAGCGTGGCGTCCATGTCCAGGTTATTTAACATCCGATCCAATTGGGGCAAGCCCCTGCAATGCCCGGGGGGCGTCTGAATGCGGTAACGCGGTACGGCCCGGCTCCCCGCATCAAGCTCCACGCCCTCTCACCCGTGCCCCGGGATGCCTTCGTACGCGTGCTCGCCCCACACTTCCTTCACCCGGCTGTTGCGGCCGCAACTGAAGCGGTAGTAGCGGTAGCGCAGTGGGTTATTCTTGTAATAGTCCTGGTGGTAGTCTTCCGCGACGAAGAACGGGCCGGCGGGCAGGATCGGGGTGACGATGGGTCGGTCGAGTCGCTTCTGCGCGGCGGCCTTGGACGCCTCGGCCAGACGGCGTTCCTCCTCGTTGGCGACGAAGACGGCGGTCTCGTAGGACTGGCCGCGGTCGCAGAACTGGCCGCCGTCGTCGGTGGGGTCCACGGAGTGCCAGAATGCGGTGAGCAGCGCCTCGTAGGTGACCTTGGCCGGGTCGTAGGTGATCTCGACGGCCTCGTAGTGGCCCGTGCCGCCGGCGGTGACCTGCCGGTAGGTGGGGTCGGCGGTCTTGCCGCCGGTGTAACCGGAGACGGTGGAGACCACGCCGGGTACCTTGTCGAAGTCCGACTCGACGCACCAGAAACAGCCGCCGGCGAAGACGGCCTTTGGGAGTTGCTGCGCGCTCGCGGCAGGGGCGAGAAACAACAGCGTTGCGGCTACGATCAGCATCATCCGTTTCATGACATCCCTCCGGGGGCTCGAGTTGGTCCGCGCGCCGGTCGTCGATCCTTGCGCGCGACGTGCCACCTTCCTGCATCCACCTAACCAGAATGAAGAGGCGGCCTCAAGCGCGAGACGCAATCCTCTCGCAGTCTTGTATTCCGTCCTGTTCCTTCCTATTGTCTGGCAGTCGAAGGACCCGTGACCGGCGGGAGAGGGAGCCTATAGCAAGGGAGCGACGCGATGGGGCAACTGGAAGAGAAGATCGGTGCGGACTACCTGCGGCTTCTGGCGGCCAGGCAGCGCCTGACCGTACTGGACGGGAAAGCCAAGAAGATGATCGCGGACCTCAACATGGCGGTCCAGGTCTTGAGCGGCAAGGAGACCGGGCACATGGACGACGACGGCAGCTACCACGTCCACACGCGCGCGAAGAGTGGCGTGCCGGAGCGGCAACTGACGTTGCCCACCGTCGAGGAACTCGACAAGGTCGTGCGCTACAAGACGAAGGCCAAGGAAGAAGTGGATACCCTGAGCAAGCAGTTCAAGGACCTCGAAACGAGACTATGACGGTTCAGATCAACGACCGTGACTGACAGCCGTCGACGTTGATGCATGCGCCCGAGATCCAGTTGGCGCGCTCCGACGCCAGGAAGACCACCACGTCCGCCACCTCCTCGGGCTTCCCGAAACGGCCCGCGGGCAGTTCGCGTTCGACGAACGCGGCGATCTCCACGGGCTGTTCCCTCTGTCGCCGGTCCCAGGAGCCGCCGGGGAAGAGGATGGACCCCGGCGCCACGCTGTTGACGCGAATCCCGTCGGGCGCCAGTTCCCGCGCCATTTCCTTCGACAGGCTGATCATGGCGGCCTTGGCCGCGTTGTAGGTCATGGGGCCGCCCCACTCGCGGCCGTAGATGGACGCGATGTTGATGACGCAGCCGTGCTTGCGCTCGCGCATGGACGGAACCACCAGCCGGCACAGGTCGAGAGCCGAGAAGAAGTTGAGGGAGAACCCGCGCTGCCAGTCGTCGCCGGAGGCGGACAGGTTGCCGCCCGGACGCGAGCCGCCGACGTTGTTGATGAGGATGTCGACGGCCTGAAACCGCTCACGGGTCTCGGCGAACCAGGCGCGCGCCGCCGCCTCGTCGGTGACGTCCAGCGCCGAGCCGAGCACCTCCGCGCCGTTTCCGCGCAGCTCCCGGACGGTCTCTTCGAGGTCCGCGCTCCCGCGCGCGCACACGCTCAGCCGGCAACCCTCGGCGGCGAGGCCCCTCGCGATGTCCTTGCCGATGCCCCGGCTCGCACCGGTGACCATGGCCACCTTGCCCGTCAGTCCGAGATCCATGCGTGCTCCATACCCGCCCGGCGGCGCCTGTCACGGCAGCGCATGGGAGGCGTCTCCTTTCCCGGGCTTGCGAAAGCCCATCCAGCTCCACTGGTCCGGGTGACGTCGCACCATGTTCTCGATTTCCTCCACAAACAGACGCGCGTTGGTCCGCAGATCCGCTTCCCGGTCGCCGGTGCTCACGAAGCGGAGCTCGGGTTTGACGTGAAGCGTGAGGCGGTTGTTGTCGTCGCGCACCATGAAGAGCGGCACGACCGCGGCCCCGGTGCGCTGGGCGATGGTAACCGGGCCCTTGGGGGCGGGCGCGCGGTGTCCCAGGAAGTCCACTTCGACTCCGGCGCTCCTGAACTCGTCCGGCACCACCAGGACGATGCCGTTGCGCCGCAGTGCCTGGATGATCCGCGGCACCGACTCGCGCCGGGGACGGGCGGGGATGATCTTGGCCCCGGCGCGCGTGACGTACTCGTGTTGCAGCGCGGCGAAGCCTTCTTCCTGGGCGAGCTTGAGGACCACGCTGAAGTCGTATCCCTGGGCCACGAGCCGCGGTCCGATCATGGGGAAGTTGCCGAGATGGGCGCTCAACGCGAGGACGCCCTTGTTGCGCGCGAGCGCCGCGTGCAGGTGCTCCTCGCCGTCGATTTCGATGCGCGAGCAAATCTCTTCGTCGGCCATGTGGAGCGTGGCGAACGCTTCCAGGAAGCTCTGGGCGAAGTTGCGCCACGCCCGGTGCACCACGGTGCGGCGCTCCGTCTCGCTCGGCAACTCCTCGGCCATGGTCTGCGCCAGGGTGTCCTGCATGCGCTTCCGGTAGCGCCACAAGAGTACGCGGCCAACCCGCTCGACGATTCCGGCAATGCACGGCGTCGCCCACGCGGGCAGCCAGCGCAGGCTGCCGACAAAAGCGCGGAGCACGTACCCTCCCGCGCGATAGCGGGCGCGGTACAGCAGGCCTTTTCGTCGGCCCTGTCTCATGTCTTGCCTGTTGTGCTTGCCACCAACGTGAAGGTTTGGCATTTCCAGCGGCTCCGGATCTCGACCCCGGGGACGTGCCGCTGAAACCGGAGTAGAAGCGCTACGAGGTGTGCCCCGGCTCACCTTCCTTCGCGCCCACGCGGCCCAGCGCCGACAACCCTTGCAGTCGACGAATGATGCCGGGAATCTTGTCCGCCGCGAAGACCACTTCCTCCCGCGTGTTGTAGCGGCTGAGGCTGAACCGGACGGCTCCCTGGAGCCACTGTGGCGGCACCTTCATGGCGCGCAGCACGTGGGACGGCTCCACCGAACCCGCGGTGCAGGCGGAGCCGGTGGAGGCGCAGATGCCGAACTCGTCCAGCAGCACCAGGATCGACTCGCCCTCCAGGTACTCGAAGGCGATGTTGAGCGTATTGGGCAGGCGCTCCGCCCCCTCGCCGTTGACCCGCGCACCCGGACAGGCGGACAGGAGCGCGTGCTCCAACTCGTCGCGCAGTGCGGTCAACTGCTCGCGTTCGGCGGGGATGTCCCGGGCCGTGAGCTTCGCGGCCTCGCCCATGCCCACGATGCCGGCCACGTTCTCGGTGCCGGCGCGCCGGTTGCGCTCCTGGTGGCCGCCGATGAGGAACGGCCGCAGCGCGATGCCCCGGCGCACGTACAGCGCGCCCACGCCCTTGGGGCCGTGGAACTTGTGGGCCGAGATGGTCAGCAGGTCGACGGGGTTGTTCTTCACGTCGAGGGCGATCTTGCCCGGCACCTGCACCGCGTCCACATGGAAGGGAATGCCCCTGGCCTTGACGATCTCGCCGGCTTCCCGCACCGGAAAGACCACCCCGGTCTCGTTGTTGGCGTACATGATGGAGACCAGGGCGGTGTCCTCCGCGAGGGAATCGCGCAACTCGTCCAGGTCCAGCCGCCCCTCTTCGTCCACCCCGAGCCAAGTGACCCGGTAGCCCTTCTTCTCCAGGTACTGGCCCAGGCCGTGCACCGCGGGGTGCTCCACCGCGGTGGTGACGAGGTGGCGCTTGTCCGGCGCGCCCTCCAGAATGCCCCGGATGGCGGTGCTGTCGCCCTCGGAGCCGCAACTGGTGAACATCACCTCGACTTCGTCGCGGGCCCCCAGGAGCCCCGCCACCTGTGTGCGCGCCCGGTCGAGGGCGCGGCCGACTTGGGTCCCGAAGCTGTGAATGCTGGACGGGTTGCCGTAGAGCTCCGTGAGGTAGGGCGCCATGGCCTCGTAGACCGGCGGCGCGATGCGCGTGGTCGCGTTGTTGTCGAAGTAGATGACGTCGGACATGGCGCTCACACCACGAACGAGGCGCCGCACCCGCAACTGCGTTTCACGTTGGGGTTCTGGAACACGAAGGCCGCCTCCATCAGGGTTTCCTTGTAGTCCAGCTCGGTGCCGCCCAGGTAGAGCAGGCTCTTCAGGTCCACGATCACCTTGGCGCCGTCGTGCTCGAAGATGCGGTCCGTGGGCTTGGGATCGTCGAGATCCATCTTGTATTGCAACCCGGAGCAGCCGCCACCCACGACCTTGAGGCGCAGACCCGTACAGTTCCGCTCGTCGAGTTCGACCAGTTCCTTGATGCGGTGGGCCGCGCTTCCGGTGATCTGGACCTCTGTGGCCATTGCGTGTTCCCGTGTGCCGTGGGCGTGCCGTCCGTTGCGGGGCGGCCGGCCTGTCGGCGCGCTATTTCCCGGCGGCCGCCCGTGCCGGTCCGGCGGCCGCGGCGCGCTTGGCGTAGGCCGGCGAGAGCCCGCGCAAGCGGTTGACTTCTTCCTCCACCCGGTCCAGCACGTAGTCCACCTCTTCCTCGGTGTTGAACCGGCCCAGGCCGAAACGGATGGAGCCGTGGGCGAGGTGCTCGCGCAATCCCATGGCCTTGAGCACGTGGGAGGGTTCCAGCGCGGCGGAGGTGCAGGTGGAGCCGGAGGAGACCGCCACGTCGTTGAGGCCCATGATCAGGGACTCGCCTTCCACGTATCCGAAGGCCACGTTGAGGTTGCCGCACAGGCGTTCCGTGGGATGCCCGTTGAGGTGCAGCTCGTCCAGGCGCGAGAACAGGCCCGCCTGAAGACGGTTCCGCAGATGGGTGATGTGCGGCAGTTCCGTGGCCATCTCCTCACGCGCGATCGCGCATGCCTTGCCGAACCCGACGATGCCGGGCACGTTGAGCGTGCCCGAGCGCATGCCCCCTTCATGGCCGCCGCCGTGAAGGGTGGGGCTGAGGCGCACCGCCGGCTTGCGCGCGCTGACGTAGAGCGCGCCGATCCCCTTGGGTCCGTGCAGCTTGTGGGCGGTCATGGAGAGCAGGTGAATCCCCGACGCTTCCACGTCGATGGGCATCTTGCCCACCGCCTGGGTGGCGTCGGAGTGGAACAGGACGTCGTGTTCCGCGGCGATCCGGCCGATCTCCTCCAGCGGCTGGATGGTGCCCACCTCGTTGTTGGCCGCCATGATGGAGATGAGCAGGGTCCTGTCGTCGATGGCCGCGCGCAGCTTGTCGAGGTTCACCGTGCCGTGGGCGTCCACGGGCAGGTAGGTGACGCGGAAGCCGTGGCGTTCGAGGTACTTGCAGGAGTCCAGCACCGCCTTGTGCTCGGCCGCGCAGGTGATGACGTGGTCGCCCCGGTCGCGGTGCATCTCCGCCACCCCCTGGATGGCGAGGTTGTCCGACTCGGTGGCGCCGCTGGTGAAGACGATCTCCTTGGGCACGGCGCCGATGAGCGCGGCCACGTTCTTGCGCGCCTCATGCACCGCCGCATCCGCCTCCCAGCCGAACGCGTGCTTGCTGGCCGAGTTGCCGAATTGCTCCGTAAAGAACGGCAGCATCGCCTCCACCACCCGCGGGTCCACGGGTGTCGTCGCATGATTGTCGAAATAAACGGGAAGTTTCACGAAAAACACCTCCAGAACCTGTTCATTTATGCCCTTGGTAGCGTGATTGTCAAGAAACGGGGCAGAACGGGGAGGACGTCGGGCGGGGAAGGGCGTTCGCCGTTCGACGGGGCTCGGGACAGGCTTCGCGTAGCGAAGTCGAAGGACAGGGTGGCGCGCAACCGATCAGAGCCTTGCAAGGCATTGCCCGGTGGCGGACCCGGCCGCCCGCATGACCTCCTCGGGCGTCCCCGCCGCGATCACGTAGCCGCCGTTTTCGCCGCCCTCGGGTCCCAGGTCCACGATGTAGTCGGCGCAGCGCAGGAAGTCCGGGTTGTGCTCGATGGCGATGACCGTATGGCCGGCCTCCACCAGCCGGTGAAGGATCTCCACCAACCGGCCCACCTCCTCGAAGTGAAGGCCGGTGGTGGGCTCGTCGAAGAGATAGAGGGCATGGCCGCCGGGCCGCTTGCTCAACTCCCGCGCGAGCTTCACCCGTTGCGCCTCGCCGCCCGAAAGCGTCGTGGCCGGCTGCCCCAGCCTAAGATAGCCCAGGCCCACCTGCCACAGGGTCTCCAGCCGCGCCCGGATCAGCGGCACGTTGCCGAGAAGCTCCAGGGCTTCGGTGACGGTGAGGTCCAGCACGTCCGCGATGCTGGCTCCCTTGTAGCGGATCTCCAGCGTTTCCCGATTGTAGCGGCGCCCGCCGCAGACGTCGCAGGTCACCGATACGTCGGGCAGGAACTGCATCTCGATGTCCACCGTGCCGGCGCCTTGGCAGGCTTCGCAGCGCCCGCCCGCGGCGTTGTAGGAGAAGCGGCCGGCGCCGTAGCCGCGCAGCCGGGCCTCGGGCAGGCGCGCGAACAGGTTCCGCAGCGGGTCGAAGAGCCCGCCGTAGGTGGCCGGAGTGGAGCGGCTGTTGCGGCCGATGGAAGCCTGGTCGACGTAGAGGATGCGGTCGAAGGCGTCGAGGCCGGTGACGGTGGGAGCGGGCGCCCCGCCCGCGGTGGAGGTCCGGCTTCGCGTCCCACCGGTTCGCGTGCCCCGCGGTGGCGTTCGTGACGCCGCCGCGTAGAGGGTGTCCACCACGAGGCTGCTCTTGCCCGAGCCGGACACGCCGGTGACGCACGTCATCGCGCCGGCGGGAATGTCCACGTCGATGTTCTTCAGGTTGTGCCGGCTGGCGCTTCTGATCGAGATCGTGCCGGTGCCGGTCCGGTGCTTGGGGAGGGGCGGTGCCGCCGTTCCGGCCAGGTACGGCGCGGTCCGGGAAGCGGGGTTCCGGCGAATGTCCGCCACCGGCCCCGTGGCGAGCACCTCCCCTCCCTCGACCCCCGCCCCCGGCCCCATGTCGATGACGTGGTCGGCGGCCAGGATCACGTCCCGGTCGTGCTCCACCACCAGCACCGTGTTGCCCGCGGCCTTGAGCTCCCGCAGGATTTCGAGGAGCCGCGCGGTGTCCCGAGGATGGAGCCCGACGGTCGGTTCGTCGAGCACGTAGATCACGCCGGACAAACGCGCGCCGATGTGCGCGGCCAGCCGGATCCTCTGGCACTCGCCTCCCGACAGGCTGTCGGACGAGCGCTGCAGGGTCATGTAACCCAGCTCCAGCCGAAGCAGTGCCTCGGTGCGCTCGCGTATCTCCCGGACGACGTTTCCGGCCACCGCGGTCTCGCGTCCGGTGAGGGTCAGTTCTTGGATAAAGCCCTGTAAGTCGTTGAGCGGCAACGCGGAAACCTGCGCGATGTGCAGCCCGCCGATCTTCACCTGAAGGCTTTCCGGCCGCAGTCGGGTTCCGCCGCACTCGGTGCAGGGCGGCAGGACGGCATCCGTCCGTCCCGTGGTGGCTTCACGAGGACGCCCGCGGGTTTGGACGCCAAGGCCGTGGCACGCCGGGCAGGCCCCTTGCGGGCTGTTGAACGAGAAGAGCTGCGGCACCGTCTCGGGGAACGGCGTGCCGCATTCCAGGCAAGCCGCACGTTGGGTGTAGCGACATGACTCGGATGCGGAGCCATGGCGCGTTTCGATGGCCACGACACCATCGCCGTGCTCCAGTGCGACCTCGATGGAGTCGGCCAACCGTTTGCCCACCCCTTCACGCACCACCAACCGGTCCACCACCAGCTCTGCCCGGGCAGGCGGAGGTGAGTCGGTCAGCTCGGCCAGCTCCGCGACCTCGCCGTCCAGCTTGACGCGCACGAACCCGCCGCGCATCACCCGTTCGGTCTCGCCGCGGAACTCGTCCCGACTGCCGCAGCGCAATGGGGCCAGTACCTCGATGCGCGCGCCGGACGGGCGCTCCAGGACCATGTCCACCATCTGCTGCACCGTGTGCACCGTGATGGGCTCGCCACAGCTCACGCAATGCGGCTGGCCGACGTGGGTGAACAGCAGCCGCAGGTGGTCGTGGATCTCGGTCAGGGTACCCACGGTGGAACGCGGATTCTCGTGGAAGCGCCGTTGCGGCACCGCGATGGCCGGAGCGAGCCCGCGGATGGAGTCCACGTCCGCGCGCGCCAAGGGGTTGAGGAGCTGGCGCGCGTAGGTGGACAGGGACTGCATGTAGTGCCGCTGTCCCTCCGCATACACGGTATCGAAAGCCAGCGAGGACTTGCCGGACCCCGAAACCCCGGTGATCACCACCAGTTCGCCGCGCGGAATCTCGACGTCGACGTTCTTGAGATTGTGGACGCGCGCGCCCTTGATGCGAATGCTCATGCCCCTCCGTCGGACTTGCGACGGCGCGCCAGCTCCGCGGCCAGCAATATCGCCTGCTTCATGCTGCGGCCGTCGGCCACTCCCTTGCCGGCGATGTCGTACGCGGTGCCGTGGTCCACGGAGGTGCGGATGAGCGGCAGGCCCAGGGTCAGGTTGACGCCGTCGATGAAGTGCAGCAGCTTGAACGGCCCGAGCCCCTGGTCGTGGTACATGCACACCACCGCGTCGAACTCCCCTTGCGCGGCGCGGTGGAACAGGCTGTCGGCCGGGACCGGGCCGGATACGGCCATGCCGCGGGCGGCGCAGTCACGCACCGCCGGCCGGATGACCCGGCGTTCTTCCTGACCGAACATGCCGTCCTCGCCCCCGTGGGGGTTCAGCGCCGCCACCGCCAGCCGCGGGTCCGCCACGCCGAACCACCCTCGCAGAGCCGCGTGCGTCAGCTCGACGGTCGCCCGCACCCGCTTGCGCGTCAGCGCGGCCGCCACCTCGGTGAGCGGCAGGTGCACCGTCACGAGCACCACCTTGAGGCGGCTTCCGTACAGCATCATCCGCACGTCGCGTGTCCGGGTGAGTTCGGCCAGCAGCTCGGTGTGTCCGGGATAGAGGTGGCCGGCGTCGTTCAGCGCCTTCTTGCTGATGGGCGCCGTGGCCATGGCATCGGCCGCGCCCGCGCGGATGAGATCCACCGCCCGGAGAATATAGCGGTAGCAGGCCTCGCCACCCGCCCGGGTAGCCCGGCCCGGCCGGACTTCGCCGGACTTGAGACCGATGACCGGCTCCACCGTCACGGGCGCCACGGCGGTCGCCGCGGCCTCGGGCCGCCGGACCGGCCACCGGGGAGCGCGACTCCGCTCCAGGAGCACCGGGTCTCCCACGATCACCACGCGGCAAGCCCGCCGCACGGCCGCGTCACGGGCCGCTCCCACCGCCACCTCGGGCCCGATTCCGGCGGGATCTCCAATGGTTACGGCGACTATGGGTTTGGACATCCGAACACTCTTCCCTGTAGGGGGTGACCGTCTTGGACCAGGCTTCGGGGGCGGTAACGGAACAACGAAAAGGGTATGGCGTGCCGGTATCCTGACCGGTGACGACGTCGCGAGGCCCGACCCGACTCGTGAAGAGTCTCGCCTCGATCAGGCAAGCCGCCGCATCAATCCGGACGAGTCAGGGCGTGGTGGCGGAGCCGCCCGCCGGTGGCGCCGCCGCCTCGATGGGCTCGCTGAGCGGCACGTCCTCATCGTCCCCCGCCTCGGTGGTGAACAGCGGAATTCCGAACAGCTTGACTCGCTTGCGGTCACTGATGCCCGACGGGTCGGGGATGGGTTCCTCGTCGTAGATGTAGGTCAGCGGGTTGACGTAGTCCCAGAACCCTTTTTCCCGGGCGGGCCCGTCGCTGGTGGCCATGAGGCTGCCGACCGTGCCCCGCCCGGCTTCCTCCGCCTCGAAGTCGTATTCGGTCAGCTTGACCTCCACCCGGTGCTTCTTGCGCAGGTCGGTCTTGAGCCACTTGGCGAACCGCTCCTGGAGCGTCTTGTTGTACAGCTCGTCGCGCACCTGCTCCGAGACGGCCTCGAAGCCGAGCCTCTCGCCGCCCCGGCGGTCTTCCGCCTTGACCAAGTGGAAGCCCAGGCTGGTGCGGACGGGCGGGCTGATCTCGCCTTTCCGGAGGGTCGCCGCCGCCTTCGCCAGGGAATCGGGCAGGCTCTTGGTTTCGACCCAGCCGATGTCGCCGCCGTCGCTCGCCCCCGCGCCCTGGGAGTGGGTGCGCGCCAGGGCGGCGAAATCCGCGCCTTCGAGAGCCTGACCGCGCAGCGCGTCGATGCGCTCGCGCACCGCCTGCTGCTGGTCGGTCGAGGCGTTCTCGTCGGCGCTCAGCATCAGGTGGCGGAGATGCATCTTGAGATCGGTGCGGTAGAGGTGGGGGTTGGCGTTGTAGTAGCGTTGTGCGTCCTGGATCGTGATGTGAATCCGTTGCCGGACGTTACGCCGGATGAGTTCGTCCCTCTCGATCTGCGCGCGAACCTCCTGGCGGTACTGCTGCATGTCCTTGCCCTGCCGTTGCACGAGGGCGTCGAACTGCGCCACGGACAACTTGTTCTGCTTGCGGACAGCCTCGATATAGCTGTCGATGTCCGCGTCGCGCACACGAATGCCCGTGCCCCTCACCTCGGCCTGGATCAACTCGTTGGTGATGAATTCCTCCAGCCATTCCTGTGGCACGCGGCCCGCCGTGATCTCGTCGAGCCGGACGTCCTGCCGGAGATTGTCCCTGGCGAACTTGCGGAAATCCGAGAAGGTGTGCGGCGCGCCGTTGACCACCACGACGATCTTCTCGACGAGGTTCGCGGAAGCGGCGCCGGGGACCAGCGCGACAAGGGCGAGCAGGGCGGCCGCGCACAGGCGTTCGCGAGCGATCTTCATGACACAACCACCATACATTCCTAACAAATCGCGTGCAATAACTGGCAGGTCTCATCGATGAGCCCGGGCCAGTCCGCATGGTCCGGGGTGTACGACAGGCGTCCCTCGGGAGAAAAACGGAAGTCCCGGTGGTCCTCCCGCGCGAACCGCAGCAGGCGGTCGACGTCGAGGGTGGAGGTGGCATGGAAGTTCAGCGACAGGCGGCCGTCCTGGTAGATGATCTGGGTCGCCAGGGCGCGGATCAGGGCGCGCCGCAGCTCCATGACCCGGAACAGGTTCTCCACCACCTCGGGGTAGTGGCCGTAGCGGTCGCGGATCTCGTCCCGCAGCTCCACCAGTTGCGCCGCGTCCTCCAGGTTGGCCAAACGCTTGTAGAACAGCAGCCGCTGGTTGGCGCTGGGCATGTAGTCGTCGGGGAAGTAGGCGGCAATGCCCAGGCGGATCTCGGGCTCCACGCTGACCCGGCGCTCTTCGCCCTTCAGTTCGTGGATCGTCTCTTCCATCATCTGGGTGTAGAGCTCGAAGCCCACCGCGGCGATCTGGCCGGATTGCTCCCGCCCCAGCAGGTTGCCGGCGCCGCGGATCTCCAGGTCGTGGAGCGCCAGCTTGAAGCCGCTACCCAGCTCGTCCAGCTCCTGCAGCGCCCGCAGCCGCTTCTCCGCGTCCTTGGTCACGGTGCCGCTGGCGGGCAGCAGCAGGTAGGCGTAGGCGCGCCGCGACGACCGCCCCACCCGCCCGCGCAACTGGTAGAGCTGCGCCAGGCCGAAACGGTCGGCCCGGTTGATGAGGATGGTGTTGGCGTTGGGATAGTCCAGGCCCGACTCGATGATGGCCGAGCACACCAGCACCTGAGCCTCGTTCTCGTGGAACCGGTCCATGCTCTTCTTCAACTCGCCCGGGGTCATCTGCCCGTGGGCGACGGTCACCCGCGCCTCGGGCACCAGGTCCATGATCTTCTGCCCCACGCGCTGGATGCTCTCCACCCGGTTGTGCAGGAAGAACACCTGGCCCTCGCGGTTGATTTCCCGCAGGATGGCGTCGCGGATCACGCCCTCGTCGTAGCGCGTCACGTAGGTGCGCACCGCCAGCCGGTTGGGCGGGGCCGTCTCGATGACGCTGAGATCGCGGATCCCCGACAGCGACATGTGCAGCGTGCGCGGGATCGGCGTGGCCGTGAGGCTCATGACGTCCACGGTGGCGCGAAGCTGCTTGAGCTTCTCCTTGTGGCCGACGCCGAAGCGGTGCTCTTCGTCGATGACGACGAGCCCGAGGTTCTTGAAGGCCACGTCCTGCTGCAGCAGCCGGTGGGTGCCGATGACGATGTCGATGAGCCCGTTGGCGAGGTCCTTGAGCGACTCCTGCACGGTCTTGCCGGTGACGAAGCGGCTCAGGCTTTCCACCCGCACCGGGTAGGGCTCGAAGCGCGCGCGGAACGTTTCCAGGTGCTGCTGGGTCAGGATCGTGGTGGGCGCCAGCACGGCCACCTGCTTGCCGTCCATCACCGCCGTGAAGGCCGCGCGCATGGCCACCTCGGTCTTGCCGTAACCCACGTCGCCGCAGATGAGCCGGTCCATGGGCTTGCTCTGCGTCATGTCCTTCAAGGTGTCGGCGATGGCCTGTTCCTGGTCCGGCGTCTCGTCGTACTCGAAGGCGGTCTCGAACTCCCGGTACGCTTGGTCCGGCGGCGGAAAGGTGTGGCCGTCGTGCACCTCGCGGGCGGCGTAGACCCGCAGCAGCTCCTTGGCCATGGCGACGATGGACTTGCGCGTGCGCGCCTTGAGCTTGAGCCAGGAGGTCCCGCCCAGGCGGTCCAGCACCGGCGCGGCGCCGTCGGCGCCGATGAACTTCTGCACCAGGTTGATGCGGTCGATGGGCAGGTAGAGGCGGTCGCCCCCCTGGTACTCCAGGTGCAGGAACTCGCCCTCCGTGCCCGCCACCTTGAGGTACCTGAGGCCGCGGTAGATGCCGATGCCCTGGTCCAGGTGCACCACCACGTCGTCCTGGCGCAGCTCGCTCAGGCTGGTGATGAAGTGGCCGGCGTTCTCGCGTTTGCGCACGGAGCGGTCGCGCTTCCTGCGCCCCCAGAGCTCTTCCAGGGTGACGAGGATCAGCCCTTCGTCGGGGAGGCGAATCCCCTGGGTCAGGTCCCCGAGAAGGATCTCGGGACCGTTGCGGGAGGTTCCCGCCACTTCGTGGAAGGGCCGCTCCGAGATGGGCAGGTCCACGTCGTAGTAGGCCAGCAGTTGTTGCAGGCGCTGCGCGTCGCCCGGATGGCCGGCGACGAACAGCACCCGCTGGCCGCGCCACTGCTCCAGGTGCTCCACCAGCGGCGCCAGCGACCGTTCCGCCCCCTGGGGCGCGGTCAGGGCCGTGTGCAGGTCGGTGTTCGTATAGGAGCGCACCGAGATCCCCGACGCCGGATCCTCGGAGGCGGCGAGGGTGTCCAGGCTTTCGCTGTGGACCTGCCGGAACGCCGCGGCTTCCTCGCGCCAGCCGTCGGGGTCCAGGTAGAGGGCCTCGGCGGGAGCGTGGAAGCGTCCGTCGGTCGCGGCCTTGGCCGCGCGCTGCGCCACGAGCTTCTCGAACCGCTCCAGCTCCTCTTCCACCCGCGCCGGCTGGTCGCACCAGACGATGCCGCGCCGCGGCAGATGATCCAGCAGCGACGGCAGCGGGCGGTCGTGGAAATAGGGGACGAGGAACTCCATGCCCGCGAATCCGACGCCCTCGCGCACCGACTCCAGCAGCGCGCGCTTGTTCTTGCGCGTGAAGCCCAGCTCGTCGGCGCGCTCCTCGATGCGCAGGAGGGTGTCGCGGCTGGTGCCCGGCCCCGCGGTGAACTCCTTGATGGGCAGCAGCATCAACTCCTCGTAGTACGAGCGCGAGCGCTGGGTGCGCGGGTCGAACTCGCGAATGGACTCGATGCAGTCGTCGGCGAACTCCAGGCGCACGGGCCGCCCGTAGCCCGGCGGGAACAGGTCGACGATGCCGCCGCGCACGCTGAAGTCGCCGCGCTCCTCCACCAGGGGAGCGCGCGTGAAACCCAGGTTCGAGAGCTGCCACAGCAGGTGCTCCCGGTCCACTTCCTGTCCCTCGATGAAGCGCGTGCTGTGAAAGCTCTCGCGCGGAACCACGCGCTGCATCACCGCCGCCGGCGTGGTCACCAGCACCGGCGCGCGCTGCTCCGCCAGCCGGTGGAGCCCCTCCATGCGCGCGGCCATTTGGTCGGGACTCGGCGACAGGCTCTCGAACGGCAGGATGTCCCAGCCCGGCAAGAGGTGCACGCGGCTGTCCAGGGGTTTGGCCTGTTCCTCTTCGCCCAGGAAGAAGAGAAGGTCGCGGAAGAGCGCTTCCGCTTCCTTCACCGTGGGCGTCAGCACCAGCAGCGGCCCGTCGAGCCGCCGCGCCGCCAGGAAGACCGCGTAGGCCTTGGCGCTCCCCTGGAGGCCGGAGAGGCGCTTCTCGCCGCGCCATTCCTGGCTCAGCAGTCGGGATATCTTGTCGTCGAGTGAAAGGGACGCCACCGGGCCGGTTACCTCGCGAGCGAACGGAGAAAGGAGTGTAGCCGAAGGGGGGCGGCAGCCGCAACGGGAACCACCGGTTTCCCGGGAATCCTCCTTCGGGCCGGACGAAGAAATGACGCCGAGTGCCGGCAGTGCGGCGTTCCTGGACTTCCCAGGCGCGGGTACGTTACATTGGCACACTCCACTCACGGCAACTCCC
Organism: Candidatus Binatia bacterium; assembly: GCA_022824205.1. Taxonomy (GTDB): domain Bacteria; phylum Desulfobacterota; class Binatia; order UBA9968; family JAJDTQ01; genus JAJDTQ01. Next base: position 53,737 of record JAJEAI010000103.1, on the reverse strand, counting down.
CACACAAAGGACGGATCATGGCGAAGAGAAACCCGACGGCCGCGAGCGCGGCGCAGGCAATACCGGAGCGGGGCTATCCCGACCTTCACGAGCACCTCCAGCGGCTGGACGACGCCGGCCTGCTGATCCGGGTGGCGCGGGCGGTGGACAAGGACCAGGAGATGCATCCGCTGGTGCGCTGGCAGTTCCGCGGCGGCATCAAGGAGCGCGACCGCAAGGCGTTCCTGTTCGAGCAGCCGGTGGACGCCAAGGGCCAGCGCTATGACATTCCCGTGGCCATCGGCGTGCTCGCGGCCAACCGGCGCATCTACCGCATCGGGCTCGGGTGCGGCGAGGACACGGACATCAACGCGCTGTGGGCCGAGGCCAAGACCAATCCGGTGGCGCCGGTGGAGATCCCTTCGTCGGCCGCGCCGGTGCACGAGGTGGTGTACTCGGGCGCGCAGCTCAAGACCCGCGGCAGGGGCGTGGACGGCATTCCGGTTCCCATCTCCTCGCCGGGCTGGGACAACGCGCCCTACGTGAGCGCGGCCCATTTCATCTCCCGCGATCCGGATCACGGCGGGCACAACATCGGCACCTACCGGGCCATGATCAAGGCGCGCGACCGGGTCGGCTGCAACCCCTCCATCGAGTTGGGCCAGGGGATCTACCGGCACTGGGAGAAGTACCGGGAACGGGGCGAGAAGATGCCCGTGGCGCTGTGCATCGGCGGCGTGCCGGCCATCTCCTACGTGGCGGCGCAGAAGCTCGCCTACGACCTCGACGAGTTCTCGGTGGCGGGGGGCCTGGTGAAGGCGCCCATCCGGGTGGTGGAAGGGCGGACGGTGCCGGTGATGGTGCCGGCGGACGCGGAGATCGTCATCGAGGGCTTCGTCTCCACCGAGTGGCTGGAGCCCGAGGCGCCCTTCGGCGAGTCCCATGGCCACGTGAACCCCAAGGAGTACAACCCCTTCATGGAGGTCACCTGCATCACGCGCCGGCGCGACGCCGTCCTGTGCTCCATCATCAGCCAGGTGACGCCGTCCGAGTCGAGCGTCATCAAGAAGATGGCCTACGAGCCCATCTACCTGGAGCACCTGCGGGACGGCATCGGCGTCAAGAGCGTGGTGCGCGTGATGCTGCACGAGCCGCTCACCGCCACCCAGAAGCTCACGGTGATCCAGATGCGCCAGCCTACGCCCGCGGAAGTGTGGCGCGCGCTCATGGGCGCGGTGGCGTTCCGCCCGTCCATGTCCAAGATCGTCATCGCGGTGGACGAGGACATCGATCCCGACAACCTCGACGCGGTGTTCTGGGCCATGGGCTATCGCTCCAAGCCGCACCGGGACGTGCAGATCATGCACGGCATGGACGTGGGCCACGCCCCGCGGCACGACGCGCGCGGCTCGGCCGAGGACTCGTGCCTGCTGTGGGACGCGACTCTCAAGGAGAAGCTCCCGCCCATCTCCCTCCCCACCCGTGAGTACATGGAGCGGGGCCGGAAGCTCTGGGAGGAGCTGGGGTTGCCGGAGCTGGAGCCCCAGTCGCCGTGGTTCGGCTACTCCCTCGGCGACTGGAACGAGGAGCTGGAGCAGGAGGCCGCCCTCGCCACCCGCGGCGAGTACTGGAAGACCGGCGCCAAGATCGCGCGCCAGCGCCGCTCCACCAAGGACATCCCGCCGAACACGTCGTACTACGGCGAAGACGAGGACTGAGCCGGCCGCGCGACCGAAGGGAGCGGTTGCCCATGGACTACAAGACGATCAAGTGGGCCGTGCATGACAATCCGTCGCGGGCGGGGGAGCCGTGCATCGGCGTGATCACGCTCAACCGGCCGGACCAGCTCAACGCGGTGGACCCGCTGATGCGGCTGGAGCTCGATGCCCTGTGCAACGAGATCGCGCGCAACTCCGTGCTCAAGGCCGTGATCCTCACGGGCGAAGGGCGGGGGTTCTGCGCCGGCGGGGACCTCACCTCGGAGGGGGCGGTGCTGGGCGCGTTCGAGGGTTCCAGCGGCATCGAGGGCCCCTACAAGGAGTTGGCGGAGTATTTCCTGAACGACCTGCGCCACCGGGTGCTGCAGAGCGCCATGCGCAAGCTGGAAGATCTGCCGCAGCCCACCATCGCCGCGGTGAACGGGCCGGCGGTGGGCGTGGGACTGGAGATGACCACGCTGTGCGACATGCGGCTCGCGTCGGAGCGGGCGCGCTTCGGCGAGGTGGCGGTGCCGGCGGGGTTCGTGCCCGAGAGCGGCGGCTCGCGCAACCTGCCCAAGCTCGTCGGCATCGGGCGCGCCATGCGCCTGATCCTCACGGGCGAGATCATCGACGCCGCCGAAGCCCTGCGCATCGGGCTCGTGGACGAGGTGTTCCCGCACGAGGACCTGATGGAGCAGGCCTTCGCCCTGGCCGGTCGCATCGCCGCCAACCCCTACCTGTCCGTGCGCCACGCCAAGCGGCTGGTAAAGATGTACTGGAACTGGAACCGTACCGACGAGGGCTACCGCGAGGAGCTGGAGTCGGTGCTCGAGATCACCCGCACCAAGGACTGCCAGGAAGGCATGCGCGCGTTCAGGGAGAAGCGTCCGCCGCGCTACACCTACCCCTATGACGCCGGGTGGCCGTTCCCCGGGAAGCCGGGCAAGAAGGACTGACCGCCGGTGCGTCCTGTTGCGGCCGCGGCTGATCCGACTGATGTCGGAGGGTCCGTGGGACGGCGGAAACGTGGGGGAGACCGTGAGCACTTGGGGCGCGGCAGAGGACCCGCAACGCTGAGGCGCCCGCCGGAAAACCGGGAAACATGAGCAACTCTGAATCCGCGGCTCCGTGGCCGGGCTATAGGGAGATCCCGTCCAGGCTCAACCTCGCCGACGAGGTACTGGAGCGTCCGGTGGCGGCGGGTCATGGTGCGCGCCGCGCGATGGTGTGGCGCGGGGGATCGCTCAGCTACGGCGAGCTTCGCGGCCGGGTGCACGGCCTCGCCCGAGGACTCCAGGCGTTGGGGGTCGTGCCGGGGGAGCGGGTGCTCGTGCAGATGCCCAATTCGGCGGAGTTCGCCACGGCCTTCCTGGCGGCGGTGAAGCTCGGCGCCCTCCCGGTGGTGGTCAACTCGCTCCTGGGGGTGCGGGAAGTCCGGGCCATCCTGAAGCAGACGAAGCCCCGGATCGCCGTCACCGAGGGCTCCCGCGCCCAGGCGTTGCGCGAGCTTCGCGCGCCCATGGGACTGGAGGCCGTTGTCTGCGCCGGGAAGGCCGGGGACGACGAAGTCCCGTTCGCCGCCGTCGCCGGCGACCCGCTGAAGGATGTCCCCACGAGAGACACGTCCGCCCACGAACCGGCCTTCATGGTGTGCACGTCCGGCACCACCGGCCGCCCCAAGTGCATCGTGCACGCGCACCGCTGGATCGTGGCGCTGGGGGACCTCAACCGCTACCGTCTTCCGCCGGAGCCGGAAGACGTGGTGATGGCCACGGGCGAGTGGAGCTTCATCAGCGCCCTGGGCCACAACCTGCTCTTCCCGCTGCGCAACGGCGTCACCTGCGCGGTGCTGTCGGGCCGGGCCACGCCGGAGAACGTGCTGGAGCACGTGGCCGCCTTCCGCGTCACGCTGCTGCACTCGGTGGCCACGGTCTACCGCCGGATGCTGGCCACGGAGGGCATCGAGGACGCGTACGACATCCGCGCGCTCCGGGGCGTCCACTCCACCGGCGAGGCGCTACGCGAAGCCACGTATCGCCAGTGGAAGGCGCGCTTCGGCTGCGAGATGTACGAGCACTATGGGGTATCCGAGTACCAACTCGTGGTGGGGCAGGGCGCGCGCCATCCGGTGAAGCCGGGCTCGGTGGGAGTACCGGCTCCGGACGTGGGCATCGCCATCGTCGACGAGGACGGCCGCCCGGTGGCGGACGGCGCCGTGGGCCGCACGGTGATTGCCACCGAGGACCCCGGGCTGTTCCTGGAGTATCACGGCGATTCCGAACGCACCGAAGCGGCCCGGCGCGACGGCGTCTACGACACCGGCGACCTGGCCTACCGGGACGCGGAGGGCTACTTCTTCATCGCCGGGCGCAGCGACGACTGCTTCAAGACCCGCGGGCTCTTCCTCGTGCCCACGGAAGTGGAGAACGCGCTCCAGCGCCATCCCGCGGTGGCCGAGGCCGTGGTGGTGCCGGAGGCGGATCCCGAGATCGGCAACCGCGTCCTCGGCGTGGTGGTGCCGGCGGAAGGGAAGAGCGCGTCCCCGGAGTTGGCGGAGACCCTGCGCCAGAGCCTCAGGGACGAGTTGGCCCACTACAAGGTGCCGTACCGCATCGCGTTTGCCGAGGCGATTCCCAAGAGCCCGGTGGGCAAGATCCTGCGCAACGAGGTAGCCGCGCGAAGCTGGCCTTGAGGCGCTACGCTCATGGCGAACGGAGTTTGTTTCTCAACAGCTTGTTAGAAGCTGTAGCGTAGCGACAGCACGGCCTTCGTCTCGTCCAGCTCCACCAGCGGGACGCCGTCCAGTGTCGCGGCGGCCTCGGCGTAGTGGATCCCCGCGTTCACGGACAGCCCGCGGGTCACATCGTATTGGACTCCCAACGCCGCGGAGGTCTCTTCGTCGCCTTCGAACCGTCCGTAGTGGCCTTCCAGCGACAGGCTCAGCATCCCGGCCTTGTGGCGAATCCCTGCCGAGACGTACCAGCGATCGGCCGTGGAACCATTCGACGCAAGGCGCTGGTAGCCGATGCCCGCGTCGAACACGGTGCTGCCGTAGGTGAGTTCGCCGACGGTCCCGACGGCACTCGTGTCGAACTTCTCCGGGCGGTCCCCCGGGCGGTAGGTTCTCCTCGTGTAGCGCGTGGAGAACCGATAATCCCTGTTGCCGAGGGGACGTTGGAACGTCGCCCCGAGGTCGACGTCACCTCCCGCGTTGACGATGGCGCCGACGAGCCACGGGCCGAATCGGCCGGTATAGCCGCCGCCCCAGTCCTTCGGCGTGCCGAGGACGCCGTCCAGGGCCAGAGACGCGTTGCCCGCCCCCCGCGCACGGCGTGTCTGCTCCCGTACAAGGCCCGATACGTTCCCGCCGAACACCGTTCCCCAGGCGCCCCCGACGGAAGCGGCGGCGTTGTCCGTGTAGCCGTCGTTCTGTTCGAGAACCGCGGTCGGGTCCGTCGCGTATTGCCCGAAGTAGGAAAGGCCCACACGCCAGCGGTTGGGCCACTGGGTCCGGGCGGCCACCTGGAAGTTGCCGATGAACCCCGTGTCCGTTTCGTTGTCGTCCCGCAGTTCCGCGATCAGCGGGAAGTCGAGGAGGCCCGTCAATACGAACGTCACGTCACCGATCTCGGTGGCGAGGGGCTCCTCCAGCGACGACAGTCGTTCGTAGTTGATGGGGACGTCCTGCGCGGCGACCGTCGTCGCATGAATGGTAGCGACCCCCAGAACGAGAGCAAGGAGCAGCCGTGGAAAACCCATACGAACGTTCATGGCCCGTTACGCTTTTCGCGGGAAGGTCGATCGAAACGCCTGTCGCGCGATGGCCCGGCCGGCCGTCAACGCTTCGGTGTTGTCGATGTTCCAATGCACGCCGCCATAGAGGCGGCTCATTCCGTTTTCCTCCGCCATCCGGGTGAGGCTGGTCCAGTGACGGGTAACGCCCGCCAGCTTCGGCCACAACACCTGGTCCGGCGACTGTCCGCTGAAGGCGACGTCGTCGCGGCCGTAAATCAGCGCGATCATCTCGGCCGCGGCCGCGGCGAACGTCGAATGGCCAGAGGTGTAGGCGGGGAACTCGGGGGTGGGGATGTAGCTTCGCCAACCGGACTGCCGGATGACCCGCGGGTCGGGGTTGGCGAATTCGGGAGCACGCGTGCGAAAGGCGCTCTCCGGTCGGACGATGTCGTGGTGGTACTTGTTGTCCCAGGCGCTGATGGAAGCGTCACACTGGGTCATCCCGATCAAGGCGAAGGCCCGGGCCAGCTCGATGAAGGTCAATTCGCGGTCCTGCAGGAGTTGTATGGCGATGCAGGCCATGTGACCCGACGGGGTGCAGCCCCAAGGGCCGTCCTCCCAGAACATGGCGATCTCCGACTGGTCCGCGGTTCGTAGGGTGCTGTCCGCGCCGCCGAGGCGGCGGATCATGTCGAACTCGTCGGCGAACTCGGGGCTCGCCGGGTCGTAAAAGTCCCGGGCGCGGAATTGGTCCGCGCCGGTCATGGTCCAGGGTTTGATCCGGCCATGCCCCGGGAACAGCCCGCGATCGAAGGAGGCGTAAGCCGGGCCGGGACTTGCGCCGTAGAAAGGCCCCGTGGGGGACCAGCGCAACGAGTCCGTACGCCGGCGGTAGCGGCCGAGGTAGTACTGGGCCTCGCTGGGTTCGGAACCGTCGTCGGTCCGCATCTCCACCACCTGCCGCCCCACGGCGGCGCCCCACTCGACCCCCATCGACTTGGCTTCGCTGCCGGGGAAGCGGTCGTTGAAGGCCATCCGCTCGAACAGGAAGGGTTGCTGGAAGGCTTCGGCCGCGGCCGCCGCGAATGCCGTGCCGTAGGCGACTTCCGGGTCCGCCCCGCGCGGCCCCGGGCCGATGCCGTAGGGTTCGTCATACGCCCGGACGATGCCGTTGGCGGCGAGGAATCCGGCAACCGTGGTCAAGCCGAGGTTGTAAGCCGCCCGGGGCGGAGACAGCCGCTGGTCGCGGACCTGTTGCAGGGCCACGTCGATCCAGTGAAACACCGTGTTCCGGTGTTGCGGTTCGAGAATGGGTGTCGTGTAGGATGAACGGTGCCCGTGCGGGGTGACGCAGCCGAAAAACGGAAGCGTGCACGCCGCCGCCGAGGCAGCCAGAAATCGCCTTCTGGAAACATTCAAGAATGCTCTCCTCTCGGGTACGGAGAGCTTGACCTAGGCGGGTTGTTCCTTTACAAGGGACGGTTGGGTTGCACCTATGTCAAGCACTCCTTGACAGATGGTGTCGGGGGCCGGAGTTGCCGCTCCGGCCCCCTCTTTCGACCGCGTTCCTAAGGGAACTTGTTCGGGTGCGAGGTGAGAACGATTCGTGTCATGTTGCTGCCCGAAAACTCTTTTAGTGCTTGGAAAATCGCCCTTAAAGACGACCCGTACTATAGGATAGTTCGTGTGTCAAGCGGGTGCCGGCCGTCAATGCCAACGGGCTCGCGTCCTTCATTCTGAATCGTTATCGATCGAACTGTAACGAACTACTGCTTAACGATCGCACGTGCTATTCCGTGCGTGCGGCGACTTCCCTTCGGTTTCATGCCCCAAGGTATCAAGGCCAGACTCCAGCGGGCCGGAAGTTCGTTCGCCTACCGTGACTTCAGATACTTCTACGCGGCGGTGGTCAGCGCCTCCATGGGAAACCAGATTCAGCGGATCGTGGACCTGTGGCTGGTTTATGAGTTGACCGATTCGCCTGCCTTTCTGGGCCTTACCGGTCTGGCCCGGGGCATTCCCATCGTAGTCTTCTCGCTGGGCGGTGGCATCATCGCCGACCGCATCGACCGCAGGAAGTTCATCATGGCGATGCAACTCGCCAGCGCGGCGGCCAACGTGCTGCTGGCGGTCTTGATCGCCGCGGGCGCGGTCCGTTTGTGGCACATCCTGCTCATCTCGATGGTGAGTTCCGCGTTCGTGGCCATCAGCGCGCCCGCGCGCACCGCCATGACGCCGAACCTGGTGCCCAGAGAGCTCCTCATCAACGCGTTCGCGTTCACCTCCACGGCATGGAAGCTGGCCCAGCTCGTGGGCCCGGCGGTGGCCGGCCTGATGATCGGCTTCGCGGGCACGAGCGCGGCCTACGGCTTCAACGCCTGCGTTTATCTCGTAAGCGCCCTGGTGCTGGTGCTCGTCAACTATCGGGCCACGTACATGGGCGACACTCAGTCGGCCTGGAGGAGCCTTGTGGAGGCGCTGTCGTTCGTCCGTGTGGAGTCGATCATCGCCGTGCTGGTGGCCATGGACGTGGTGGCGGTGTACTTCGGCAGCTTTCGCGTGCTTCTGCCGATCATCGCGGCGAGCTTCGGCATGGGGGCGGCGGGTTTCGGGCTCTTCTCGTCCGCGCCGGCGGTGGGTGCGCTTCTGGGCGCCGCGGCCATGATCGCCGTGGGCGACGTCCGCTACAAGGGTCTGGTGGTGGCGGGCGGCATTCTGACCTATGCGGCGTGTCTGGCCGGCCTCGCGCTCTCTCCCTGGTTCTGGACCTCGCTCGCGATGGTGGCGCTCCTGGGCTTCTTCGACGCCATGCAGGCCATCCCGCGGAACACCGTGATCCAGGCGGTGACGCCGGACGCGTTGCGCGGCCGCGTGTCGAGCTTCACCCGGATGTTGAGCGTGGGCATGCCCGGACTCGGCGAGGCCCAGACCGGACTGGTGGCGTCTTTCCTGGGTTCGGCGTTCACGCTGCTGCTGGGCGCCGTCGTGTGCGCCGGCGCCACCGTCGGGATGCTCGCGTGGCGCCGCGACCTCCGCAGAGCGGACCTGTAGCCATCCATTCGACCGTTGGCGCGTGCCGGCGGAACCCGGCTTCGTATCCATGACCGAATGAGGTCGACGAATCGACTTGACTCCACCGGCGGCGATCAAATAGAGAACACCTTTTACCGACGACCCCCAACGGAGGTGACCAAGTGGCGGAACTGTCTCACAGTGCGATTCACGAAGCGGCCGGCGAGCTGATGGCCGAGTTGGCCAACGAAGCCGGGCGGCCGGTGTCCTGGGCGGTGCTCAACCCACATCGGGAGCTGGTGCATTACACGCGCATGGACGGCGCCCCTTACCGGTCCAGCGTGCTTTCCCACAACAAGGGTTACTCGGCCCTGTGGTTCGGCCGGGACTCGGTGGAGATCGAGAAGATGGTCGGAAACCGCGGCATCGCCGCGTACGGCGATGCCAACCTGACGTCAATCGGCGGCGGGGTGCTCGTCAAGGACGGGGAGGGCGCCGTGGTGGGCGCCGTGGGCGTGAGCGGGCGCACCATGGAGGAGGACATCGAGGTGGCGGTGCGGCTGATCGACAAGTTGAATGCGAAAGCGGGCCTCTGACGGCCGTCTCGCAAAGTTTGGAGACCGTTGACCGTAAGCCGTGGGGCGGCCACTGCCACACCCGGGGTCCCGACGGTCGGCATGGTCCAAAGGAGGAATCCCCGATGAAGATACTGCGTTCGACGCTGTTGGGACTCGTCGCGCTGACGCTGGTGGCCGGCGGCGCCTGGGCCGCTGGCGAGCCTTTCTACAAGGGCAAGACCATCCGCATCGTCGTGGGCTACAGTCCCGGCGGCGGCTTCGACACGTTCTCCCGCCTGGTGGGCCGCTACCTGAGCGCCCACATCCCCGGCAATCCCTCGGTCATCGTCATGAACATGCCGGGAGCGGGGAGCAAGGCCGCGGCCAACCGCGTCTACGCCATGCAGCCGGGCGACGGCCGCACCATCGTCGCGTTCAACGCGGGCTCGCTCGTCGATGCGGTGGTGGGAGACAAGTCCGTCAAGTTCGACCCACGGAAGTTCAACTGGATCACGGATCCGGCCATCGGGAGCTTGCCGGAGGTTCTCTGGGTCCGCAGCGACCTTCCCGTCAAGACGTTCGAGGATTTCAAGAACTCCAAGAAGCCCCTGCACGCCGGTTCCACGGGCGTCGGCTCGGCATCCACCGCGGCCACGCTGTTCCTGCGTCACCTGGGCTTCCCCATCAAGGCGGTCATGGGCTATCGCGGTACGTCCAACGTCATGGCCGCCATGGAACGAAAGGAGCTGGACGCGCGGGTCATGTCCCAGCAGACCATGCAGGGCAACTACCGGCGCTACATCAAGAGCGGCTTGGTGCGCCCGATCCTCTCCATGGGAGAGGAGCCGCGGCTCAAGCCGATCCCGGGCATCGCCACGCTCAAGGACTTCAACCTCAATGCCGAGCAGCAACGCATGGCGGACTTCCTGATAGGGACGTGGAAGCTGCTGCGGTTGTTCGCCGTGCCTCCGGGCACGCCTCCGGACCGCGTGGCGATCCTGCGCAAGGGCTTCATGGACACTCTGAGCAGTGCGGAACTTCTGGAGCAGGCGAAGCGGCAGAACCTGGTCATCGCGCCCGCCGATCCGCGGGACATCGAGAAGACCGTGGCCGATCTTTACAGCGCTCCGAAAGAGCTTCTCGACAAGTACAAGCAGCTCGTGTCCGGGAAGTAGATGGACTTGGGCTGACGGCTTCATATCGGCCGGCGGTCGGAGTTCGGCCCGAAGGGGGACCACTCTCGGACACTAAAGAACCAGGCCGCGGTCCATGATATAGCGGGCGGTGGCGCGGAGGCTCTCGGCGGCGGGAGTGAACTCCATGTCCAGGAGTTCCCGCGCCCGGCCGTTGTCCAGTTCCTGGTGGCGGCCCAGCAGGGGCACGATGGAGCGGATGGAGCGGTCGAAGAGGGCGACCATGCGGATCAGCAAGTCCGGCGCGGTCCTGGAAGGGATGCGCCGGCCCGGGTATTCCGCCTTGAGGATCGCGGCCACCTCCGAGAGCCACATGAATTCGGTGGCTCCGATGATGCGCTTGCCCGCGGCGCCCGCCGCGACAATCGCGCGGACGTGCATGCGCGCCACGTCCTCGACGTCCACCACCGGAAGGCCGACCCTCGGCAGCATCGGATCCCGGCCTCGGAGCAGCCGCTCCACGACCTTCAAGGAAGTACCGTAGTGGTCGTCGAGGGGACGGCCAAGCACGAGGCAGGGATTGATGGCGGTCAGCTCCATGTCCGGTGCCTCGTTCGCGACGAAGTCCCACGCCGCGCGTTCCGCCAGAGTCTTGGATTTCGTGTAGGGCGTCATCCCCGGCCAGGTGGGGTCGCTCCAGTCCGACTCGTCGAACCGTTGCTTTCCGGTGGCGGGCGCCCGGTTCGTCACGGCCGCCGACGAGGACGTCAGCACGACGCGGCGAACGCCCGCGGCGAAGGCTGCGCGGAGCGCCCGCAACGTGCCGTCGACGGCAGGCCGGATGAGTTCGTTCTCGTCCCGCGGCTGTCCCATGGGCAACGGCGACGCCGTGTGCATCAAGACGTCCACGCCGGACATGGCGTCCAGCCAGCCGTCATCCTTGTCGAGATCCAGATTGACAAAGCCCAGGCGTTGGTCGAGGTCGTCGGTGGAGGAGAGACGCGGCCGCACCGCGTCGCGCACCTCGTCCCGGCGCGATTCCGACCGCACGGACCCCACTACACGATAGCCCGCGTTCAGCAGCTCGAGTACGACGTGCTTGGCGATGAAGCCGCTGGCGCCGGTGACCAGTACGGTCTCCGGTGCTTCGGAGATCGAGCCGAAGCCCGACGCCATCCCGCCGGCCCCGGCCGAGACGGTGGACGCCATCGCCCTTACCCGGCTCCGCGTGGCCTCGTCATTGCTGGCGCCCGCCGAACGCTCCCAACGCCGTTGGGTAGGTGAACACGCCACCGACCTCTTCATGGGCGGGGCCGTAGAAGCGCCCCGCGATGTGTGCGGTCGCGGTGCGGTTCGTGAATGTCCCGTCGCTGACCGGGACGCCGGAAAACTCCACCCCGGGTCGGTCCTCGCCGCTCCCCACGACGGTGATGTTGGAAAGGGAAACATCGACGGTCATCGCGTCGAGGCTGAAATCGATGGTCGCGTCACCTTGAAGCGCGTGGACGGCGTCCTGCCCTCGTGTGTGGCCCAGCATGATCCCTTCCCACGTAGCATTGCCTTGGGGAGCCGTACCCGTCCTTTGGCCGAAGGAGATATTGTAGGCCGCCAGCACATTCACGTTGTCGGGCTTCGTGGCGCGGGCGATGGTGGTCTCGAAGGCGCTGTAGTCCAGCCATGCACCGTAGTGGGAGGTCGTCCATTCGACTCCGTCGCGGGTCGCCGTGACGCTGTATTCGGCCAGGTCGATGCCGTTGTACCGGCGGATATCGGATCGCTCGACGTCGGGATTGGCCGTTACCGTGATGAGTTCCGCGAGCGTCCCGGCGGGCTCGAACAAGGGCGTACTGGTTCGCGTGCATGTGTTTGTCTCGGTGATGCACTCATACTCGGTCAATGAAGGCGTCCCCTCGACGCTCAACACATCGCTCACCATCAGTGTATCGGACTTGGCGAGCACCTCCGCGATCCCTCCGACGACCTCCACGTGCTCCAGGCCTTCGAGCACCCGTTTCTTGTCCGCTTCCGAACACGCAGTCAGCAGAACCACCAGCACGAGCGCCAAACGCCACATGGGAACCTCCTTCGCCAAGATGAAGCCTTGAGACACTCCGGTCGTTTCTTCGCGCCTTTCGCCGCTTACGTCTGGTACAGGCCGTCGATGAATCCGCTGTCGTCGATCCTGCGCAGGTGATGATAGTCCCATAGCGACGTGGGCTCGACCTGCGCGGCGGCCGGGTCCTTGCGCTTGGCCAGCTCGTACACGTTGCCCACGGCCTGGAACGAGGCGTAGGGCTTCGGGCTCAGGATCTTCGAGATGCTCTCCCACAGGCTGGTGGCGGCCTCCAGGTCCAGGTCTCCATCGGTCTTGTACCGGTCCTGGATGATCCGGATGGACTCCTGCCGGTGGGTCTTGAAGTAGGCGATGCCCTGGCAGGCGCCCTTGAGGAATCGTTCCACGATGTCCGGATGACCGTCCACGAACTTCCGTCCGCTGGACATGGTGGTGAACCACACCATGGGCAGGGGGTCCACGTCGATGACTTTCAACCCGGCGCGTTGGGCGAAGAGGTGCGCGGGCGGATTCACCAGCGCCGCGTCGGCGTCGCCGTCGCGAACCATTTCCCAGGTGGCGGCGCCGCGGATCCTTTCAAGGGTCACGTCGCCGCGGTCCTGGTCGAGTCCGTGCTGCTTGAGGAACAGCCACGTGTTGAGGCCGGGGTGGTTGCCGCGGATGGCCACCACCTTTTCCTTGAGGTCCGGCACGCCGTCGATGCCGGAGTCCGCTCGCACCACCAGGCGGTGGTCCAGCCAACTCACGGTCTGTCCCAGGTAGAGCCATTGGTCCCCGCGCGTGCGCGCGCCGTAGGTGGAGACGTGGTTGCCGCCGACGAACTCGACGCTGCCGTCGGCCACGAACTTGTGGGCGTCCTCGGAGCTGATGTAGGTATCGTACTCCACGTCGAGGCCGTGCTCCTCCCACGCGCCCGACTGCGCCGCCACGTGAAGGAACGCCAAGTGGCTGGCGGAGCGGTAGGGAAAATGTATCTGGTCCATGGTGTCGTCCTCCCTCGAGGTCGTTGCCTGTCGCCTCGATGCCGGGTGGGCGGAGAGATGACAGCTCCTTATCGTATTATCGTATACACCAGTCGCGATTTGCCCGCGAACGGGTGGCCAACGGTCGGCTGGCCAGCGGTTTGCGGCCGGAGGCGTTCCCGCCGGGGTTGAACCGGGAGACCGAAGAGGAGTAAATGGGATGACACACGAAAGGCGGTCCCGGTTTCGCCAACACCCAGCAACCGCGTTCTTGCACCCGCGGAGGAGCTCATGCGCAGAATCAGGACACTTGCTTGTCTCGTAGTCGCCGCCTCATTGTGCTGGCTCGCCACGGCCCATGCGGCGCCGGACTACACCGGCAAGACGCTGCGGCTCATCGTCGGCACGTCGCCGGGCGGCGGGTACGACACCTACGCGCGCGCCATCGCGCGCCACATGCCCAAGCACCTGCCGGGCAAGCCCAACGTCATCGTGCAGAACATGCCCGGGGCGGGCAGTCTCATCGCCGCCAACTACCTGTACAACGTCGCCAAGCCGGACGGTCTGACCTTCGCCATGCTCATCAGCGGCCTGGTCATGGAGCAGACCATGGGCACGGAGGGGATCAAGTTCGACGCCGACAAGTTCCAGTGGATCGGGGCGCCGAGCGTGGGCATGCCGGTGTGCGCGTTCATGGGCTTCAGCGGCGTCAAGACCCTCGACGACGTGGTGAAGTCCAAGAAGACGCTGACCATGGGGGCGGCGGGCAGCAGCACCCGGGAGCAGCCCCGGATCCTCAAGCAGTTGATCGGCGCCAACGTGAAGATGGTGCCCGGCTACCAGGGCACGGCGGGCATTCGCGCGGCCATGACCCGGCGCGAGGTGGACGGCGCCTGCTGGCAGTGGGTGTCCATGAAGATCACGGCGCGCGACATGCTGAACGCCAAGGGCGACGACCGGTTGATCCCGGTGCTCCTGCAGGGCGATTCCAATGACCCCCAGGTGAAGGGGCTGCCCAAGTACACCGACTTCATCAAGGGCGCGGAGGACCTGGAGGCGTTCAACGCGTGGATGGCCCAGTACCGTTTCTTCCGCCCGTTCGCCGCTCCGCCGAAGGCCCCCGCCGAAGCCGTGGAGGTTCTGCGCAAGGCTTTCCAGGCCACGCTGGAGGACCCCGAGTTTCTGGCGCTGGCCAAGAAGACCCGGATGACCATCGATCACGTACCGGCGGACGCCGTCGCGGCCCAGGTGAAGCAGGTGCTGGCCGCCTCGCCCGCGGTCAAGGCCAAGCTCAGGAACATCATCGGAAACTGAACTTGCCCTCAGGAAGGAGGATACCCATGGCACGGCCCAGGATACGGCACATCGCCATCAACACCCACGACCGCGACAAGGTGGCGGAATACTACAAGGAGCACTTCGGCCTGGAGGAGAAGTCCCGGGGACCCAACGGCACCATCTACCTCTCCGACGGCTTCGTCGACGTGGCGCTGATCAGCAGTCCGAACCTGCCCTACGGCATCCACCACTTCGGGTTCGTGGTGGACAGCGTCAAGGCCGTGGAGGACTCCACGCAGGCCACGGCCAACGCCAACACCTACGGCGCCATCGCGGAGAGCTGGATCACCGATCCCGAGGACAACCGCGTGGACGTGTCCGAGCACGGCTGGCCCGTCTGAGCGCATCGTCTTCGAAGCCCGCCCTCCCGGCACGGTCCGGCCGTTTGGCGGGAATGCCCCGGAACGGAGGTGACCCATGAGCGAGTGGACGAAGGCCCGCACGGTCGTCGACGAGATGGTGAACCGGCATTTCGAGAGCGCCGAATACCGGCGGATCTTCGGGGTGCGCCTCACCCCGGCGCGCCAGGCCATCCTGGATCTCCACTACCCCCACTACATCAAGAGCCGGCGCGACTGCTGGGCGGTGGCGGCGGGCAAGGCGCCGCTGGACGTGAAGCGGGCCATCTGGGAGCACGAGAAGGATGAGCTGATTTTCGACGAACGGCTGGGATCGGCGCACCTCACGGACGAAGAGATGGCCGTGGCCGCGGACGAGGGCGAGCTTCTGCCGGGGGCGCGGGCGGCGTTCTGGGCGTGGTTCCACCTGTGCTCCACGCGTTCGTGGATCGAGTCCCTGATGGTCAACCACACCACCGAGCGCAAGAACAACAACGAGATCGTCAAGGGCGGCGGCTTCACCCACCGCATGGCCATGAAGAAGGCCCGCGAGATCGTGGGTTCCGTGGAGAAGCTCGACGCCAACACCCAGCTCCACATGACCGCGGACATCGGCCATTCGGACATGTTCGACCCGGTGTTCGAGAAATACGTGCGCGACGCGGACACCGGCGCCCTGATCATCCGCGCGGCGCGGGACTGCCTCGCCCTGGACCGGGCGTACCGCGGGGCGCTGGGCTCGGCCATGGTGGAGGTGGAGGAGACCCAGGCGGCGTAAACCGGCGGGCGGCAGGCAAGATTCGGCGGAAGGAATTGCACCGGCCCCAAGGTATTCATGCTGCGACAGGAGTCTGTCGGAGTAAGCAGAACGGTGTCCTTCGAGACGTCCTTTCCGCGGAACAGGGTGTGTCAAGACACGCGAGGCACCAAAGCCCCGAATCGTCATTCCCGCGAAAGCGGGAATCCAGGGGTGGAGCGGGAGCAAAGCGGCGTCTTTCCCCGCCTCACCCCTCCTGGATTCCCGCTTTCGCGGGAATGACGATTCGGGTGGCGGTGCCACGTAGTGTTTGAGCAGAGTCTTGGCACGGCCTTTCGAAGGAAGCTGTCTAGACGGAGAACGCATGGGCACGGTCATGGGCAGGAACGGCATGGTGGCCTGCAGCCAGCGGCTGGCGTCGCTGGTGGGCGTCCAGGTGCTGGCGGGGGGCGGCAACGCCGTGGACGCGGCGGTGGCCACCGCGGCCATGCTCGGGGTGCTGGAGCCCATGTCCATTGGCATCGGCGGCGATGCCTTCGCGCTTCTCTACGTCGCCGAGACCGGCGAGATGAAGGCGCTGGACGCCAGTGGCCGCTCGCCCTGCGCGGCCGATGCCGAGGCCTTCCGGAAGGAGGGCCTGGATGCGGTGCCGCAGACCGGGATCCACTCGGTAACGGTGCCCGGCGCGGTGCATGGGTGGCAGACGCTTCTGGAAGCCCACGGTACCCGCACCCTGGCGGCGCTGCTGGAGCCCGCCATCCGCTACGCCGAGGAAGGGTTCCCGGTGAGCGGCTTCACCAGCGAGGAGTGGCGCGGCCTGGAGGGTAAGCTGCGGAAGAACGAGGCAGCCGCGGCGGGCTACCTGTTGGACGGACGCGCGCCAAGGCCCGGAGAGATTTTCCGGCAACCGGACCTCGCCCGGACCCTGCGCGGCATCGCGGACGGAGGCACGGAGTACTTCTACCGCGGCGAGGTGGCGGAGAAGCTGGTGCGCTGCTCGCGCAAGCTCGGCGGCGTCTTCGAAATGCGGGACATGGAAGGGCATGCCTCGGAGTGGGTGGAGCCCATCCGCGCGTGCTACCGCGGCCACGAGGTGTACCAGTTGCCGCCGGCCACGCAGGGGTTCGTGGCGCTGGAGATGCTCGGGATTCTGGAGGGCTACGACCTGGGCTCGATGGAGCACAACGGCGCCGACCATCTCCATCTCTTCATCGAAGCCAAGAAGCGTGCCTTTGCCGACCGCGAGCTTTATCTCGGCGACCGCGACAGCATGACCGTAAACTGGCGCGACTTGGCGGCCGAACCGCGCATCGCCGCGCTCCGGCGCGGCATCTCCATGGACAGGGCGGCGGCGCGCGTGGACGCGGCGCCGGTGGCGGGGGACACCGAGTACGTGGCCGTGGCCGACGGCCGGGGCAACCGGGTGTCCTTCATCCAGAGCCTGTTCATGGGCTTCGGCTCGGGCGTGGCGGTGGAGGACACCGGCATCGTGCTGCAGAACCGCGGCCACATGTTCTGTCTCGAGGAAGGGCATCCCAACTGCCTCGGCCCGCACAAGCGTTGCAGCCACACGCTCATGCCGGGCATGGTGTGCCGGGACGGGCGTCCGGTGCTTGTGGTGGGGCTCAAGGGCGGCCACGTCCAGGCCCAGGTGCAGAGTCAGATCATCAGCAACGTGGTGGACTTCGGCATGAGCGCGCAGGAGGCGCTGGACGCGCCGCGGTTCAACCACCTGTCCGGCGTGGAAGTGGCGCTGGAACCGGGCGTCGCCGGCGGCACCGCCAGCGCCCTGGAAGCGCGCGGCCACGAAGTGGTCTCCGGGGCGCCCGAAAGCTTCGGCGGCGCCCACGCCATCGCCATCGAGCCGGACACCGGGGTTCTCATGGGCGGGTCGGACCCGCGCAAGGACGGCTGCGCCATCGGCTATTGAATTGGAACGTTTCGTGGTCCCGCGCGGCGCGAGACGGCTCGCGGGACGCTACACCAGACCGGGAGGGACCGACCATGCAAGTTCATGAGTGGCGCAAGGCCATCGGCGACATCGTGCGGGAGCATTCGGCTTCCGACGTTGTGACCCGCTACTTCGACCTCAAGCAGACGCCGTTGCGCGCCCAGGTGATCGTGCGGGAGCTGGCCCACTTCATACGCCACCGCCGGGATTGCTGGGCGCACGTGTCCGGCAACTGCCCGGTCTGGTCGGTCAAGCAGAAGATACTGCAGCACGAGTACGGCGAGGTGATCAAGGACGAGTTCAGCGAGCACGGCCACATCACCCTGATCGTGAACCAGGGCAGGCTGGTGGGCCTCGAGCCCGAGGACATCCTGAACGCCGACCCGCTTCCCACCACCCGCGCGGTGCTCTACGCCTGGGGCTGGATCACCCGCGAGAAACCCTGGCTGGAGGGGCTGGCGGCGCTCACGGTGACCGAGTGGGCCAACGACGACCGCCTGCTGGGAGACCACGGCGGCGGCCATTCCACGCGCATGGGCCGGCGCTGGAGCGAGGACATGGGGTTCAAGATGAAGGAGATGCCCAACTTCGACGTGCACTCCCAGGCGGATGAGGAGCACAGCGACATGTTCCTGCCCGACCTCGAGCAGCACGCCACCGGGCCGTTGCAGGAAGAGGCGCTGCGCGCCGTCAAGGAGTCCATGGAGCTCATGACCATCTATCGCGCCGGCGTGCTGGAGGCCATGGAGCGCATACCGGCGGACGCGGGACGGTAGAGTCGTCCAAAAGGAGCGGCGGGATGGATGCGACGGCAACACGGTACGACGAGATGCTGAACCAGTTGACCCGGGAGGCGTTTGCCGCTCCCGAGGTCCAGGAGTTCTACGGGGTGCGGCTGACCCCGCGCCGGGCGCGGATCATCGCGCAGCAGTTCGGCCTGTTCGTGCGCGGGCGGCGGTCGGCCTGGGCCTACCTCATCGCGCGCTGTCCGCACATGGAGGTCAAGAAGGAACTGCTGGAGCACGAGACCGAGGAGATGCTCTTCGATCCGCGTTGCGGTTCCGACCACTACACCCTGTGGGTGCGGCACGGCGAGGCCGTGGGCCTCACCGCGGACGAGGTGCACCACGCGCAACCGCTGCCCACCACCCGGGCAGCCATCGCCGGCTGGAGCTGGCTGGCCTTCAACCTGGGATGGCTGGAGGGGCTCGGCGGCGTGGCGGTGCTGGAGCGCGTCAACCTGGACCCGATCATTCCGGGCGGCGCGCACCAGACGCGCGCCCAGGAGCGCTGGATGACGGACCTCGGGCTGAGCGAGGAGCAGTTGCCCAACTTCAGGCTGCACCGCGAGGCCGATACCGACCACAAGGGCCAGACCATGGACCTGCTGGCCAACTACGCCACGACGGAAGTCCAGTGGGAGGGCATTCTGGACGCGGCGCGGCAGTCGCTGGAGTTCTGGCAGGTGTTTCTCGGCGGCGTCGGCCGGGCCATGCAAACGGCCGATTGACGGCGTCCGCGTTCGCCGGGAACAGACACGAAAGAGAAGAAGGGAGTCCCCATGGCACGCTTGAGGCATATCGCCATCGCCACCAAGGATCCGGACAAGACCGCGGCCTTCTACCAGAAGGTGTTCGGGCTCAAGTTCATCAAGAAGGTGCCCGACTCGCCGCGCGGCGGTGGCGTGTTCCTCTCGGACGGGCACGTCAACTTCGCGTTCCTGAACTACCCCTCCGACGAGGCCGCGGACATGGTCGGCGGCGCCGCCTACGAGGGACTCCACCACATGGGGTTCCAGGTGGACGACGTTCAGGAGGCCAACGCGAAGCTCGACGGCACCGGTGCCGAGATCCTCGGCGACGCCGTCGGCTCCCACCACAGCTTCTACTTCGAGGAGAAGGTGCGCGGCCCCAACGGCGTGATCATGGACATCTCCGCCCAGGGCTGGGACCTCGAGCCGCCCGCCCCCGCCTCCGCGCAGAAGAAGGCCTGAACCACGCGCGGCCCCGACCGCGCGCAGCCCCGGACCGCGCGTTGCCGTCAGACGCCGGTGGCCCTCAAGGCGTCCGCGACGGTCTGCATCGCTTCCTCGGTCAGCTCCTCCGACGGCCAGCGCGGGTAGCGCTCGATCTTGAAACCGCGGGCGCGCATGGCTTCCCGATGCGCGCTGCGGCCGAAGCGTTGGCCCAGACGGCCGATGGCGCGCCCGAAGTCGTCGGCCTTTTTCTGCAGCGGCACCGCCGCCTCGTAATCACGGCGCTCCAGGGCGTTCCACAGGGCCACGCAGATCTCGGGGATCGCGCTGGTCAAGGGCGGGATGGCGCCGCTGAGTCCGTGGGGCGTCGCCGGCATGAGGTCGATGCTGTTTCCCGACATGACGGCGAAGTCCCCGGGCATGGCTTCGAGGTAACCGAGCAGGGGTCCCTGGGCGTAGTAGCTCGCCTTCATGCCGCAGAGCGCCGGCACTTCGCTCTGCAAGGCCTTGGCGGTGGCCGGAGTGAAGGCCCAGCCGGAGTACTTCACGTTGTCGTAGAGGAACAGCGGCGTGCCGTTCACCGCGTCCGCCACGGTCTTGAAGTGCGCCGTGATTTCCCACGGGGTGTGGTCGGTATAGTAGTACGGCGGCACCACGGCCACCGCGTCCACCCCCAGTCCCTGGGCGTGCCGGGCGAGCCGGCAGGTGGTCTGCACGTCGGCGGTGCCCGCGTGCATGACCACCGGGACGCGTCCCCTGACCCGCTCCATGACGAACTCCGCCGTGGCCACGCGCTGCTCCGTGGTCATGGCCGGGCCCATGCCGGTGGAGCCGAGCACGAAGAGGCCGTGCACGCCGGCGGCGATGTGGAACTCCAGCATCTCGGCGAGAACGTCGAAGTCCACCTCGCCATCGTCGTCGAAAGTGGTCAGGGTAGGGATGAAGATGCCGCGGAATCGGGGTTTCATGAGTGCCTCCCTGGATGTTTCGGTCCCAGGCGCGAATTCCCGTCACGTTGGGGATCGGGCTCGGGTCGCTGAAATCAAGAGGGGCATGCCTCCGAGCCGGAAGCATGCCCCTCTTTCCGTCGGACAAAACGCGTTCTACTTGACTACGATGTCCATGCCGTAGATGCGGGCGTCAGCCGGAGGCTGATACTCGATGTTGTTCGCCATGCCCCACAGGAGCTGGTGGCGCCACTGGAAGCAGGCCGGCGCCATGTCGGTGATCAGTTCCATGGCGCGGGTGAGGTGCTGATTGCGCTTCTCCGGGTCGAACTCGGCCTGCTCCGCGTCGAGGGCCGCGTCGATGTCCGGGTGCGAGAAGCCGATGCGCGGCGAGCCGCCCTTGCGGAAGTACTGGTGGAACGCCGAACTCGGGTCGAGCACGCCGCCCCGGCCCATGTAGAAGAACGGCACTCGGCCCTTCTGTACGTTGGCCCAGAGCGTCGGCCACTCCGGTGTGAGCAGCTTGGCCTTGAAGCCCGCTTCGTTCAGCATCGGGATCATCGCCTCGGTCACTTGCTTGTCCAGGACGTAGCGGCCCACCGGCGTCTGCAACTCCACGGCCACGCCGTCGGGATAGCCAGCCTTGGCCAGCAGTTCGCGCGATTTCTTGGGGTCGTAGGTGTAGCGGGTCTTCAGGTCCGCGTTGTATCCCAACTGTCCGGGTCCCAGGGGACCGTCGAGGCGGCGTGCCTGTCCCTGCAGCAAGGTCTTGATGATCTTGTCCCGGTCGATGGCGTAGCACACCGCCTGCCGAGCTTCCTTTTTGTCGAAGGGTGGCTTGGGCTGCATGGCCAGGAACATGATCTCGATGGAGTCCGTGGGGACGATCTTGTGGTTGGGGGAACTGTCCACGGGCTTGTAGAGATGCGGCGGGATGAACTGGGCGATCTGAACCTCGTTGTTCATCAGGGCCGCCACCCGCTGTTCGGGCTCGCGCATGACCCGGAACACGATCTCGTCCGGGGCGCTGGGGTTGCGCACCATGGCCGGGTGATCGGGCCGTTTCTTGATGACCATGCGCTGTCCCTGCACCAGTTCCGCCAACCCATACGGGCCACCGCCCATCAGGTGCTTGCGGTCCGCTTCCTTGGCGCCGACCTTGTCGTAGGTCGCCTTGCTGGTGATGATCAAACCGTCACAGAGGAAGTCCAGCAGCGGCGCGGTGGGCTTCTTGGTGGTGATGCGGACCTTGAACTTGTCGACGACCGTGGCTTCCTTCACCGGGCGCGCCACCGAAGCCTTCTGCTTGCTCTGAGGGTCGTTGAGTACGCGCCAGAGGGAGTGCACGATGTCCTCGGCGGTCACCGGACTGCCGTCGTTGAACTTGTAGCGCTGGTCGATCTCGAAGAGCCAGTTGTTGGGGTCCTCGACGGTCCAACTCTTGGCCAGCCGCGGCTCCCACTTGCCGTCCTTCCAGTTGTACTTGCACAACGGTCCGGTCATCTCGGTATAGATGCCGTAGAGCAGGGCCACGCTGTCGCCGTACGGGTTGTGCGTCTCCATGGTCTCGGTGACGCCGATGCTGACGCGGGTCTTGTTCTGTGCCAACGCCGTGTTGGCGGCCAAGCATAGGGCGAGCCCGGCCACGGCCAGTGCCACGAGTGTGGTTCGCATGTGGTTCCGCATATCGTTTATTCTCCTCTGGTTGTACCTTCCCTTGCAACATGACGACACGGTTGCGTGATTCTGGCGCTTCTATCAACGTGGTTGGGAGTTGTCAACTCAAGCGGACGGACTCGGAAAGGAAGCGGGCATGCCTCCGTTCGGGAGGCATGCCCGCCGTGCGCCGGACAAGATGTTACTTCACCACCATGTCCATGCCGTAGATGCGGGCGTCGGCCGGGGGCTCATACTCGATGTCCTTGGTCATGCCCCACAGGAGCTGGTGCCGCCACTGGAAGCAGGCCGGCGCCAGATCCGTGATCAGCTCCATCGCCGTGGTCAGATGTTGATTGCGCTTCTCGGGATCGAACTCCGCCTGCTCCGCGTCGAGGGCCGCGTCGATTTCGGGACGGTAGAAGCCGATGCGCGGCGACCCGCCCGTCCTGAAGTACTGGTGGAACGCCGAGCTCGGGTCCAGCACCCCGCCGCGGCCCATGTAGAAGAACGGCACCTTGCCCTTCTGCACGTTGGCCCATAGCGTCGGCCACTCCGGCGTCAGCAGCCTGGCCTTGAAGCCCGCGGCGTTGAGCATCGGGATCATGGCCTCGGTCACCTGCTTGTCCAGCACGTAGCGGTTGACCGGCGTCTGCAACTCCACGGCCACACCGTCGGGATAGCCGGCCGCGGCCAGCAGTTCGCGCGCCTTCTTGGGATCGTAGGTGTAGCGGGCCTTCAGGTTCGGGTTGTAGCCCAACTGCCCCGGACCCAGGGGCCCGTCGAGGCGCCGCGCCTGACCCTGCAGCAGGGTGTTGATGATCTTGTCCCGGTCGATGGCGTAGCACACCGCCTGGCGCACTTCCTTCTTGTCGAACGGCGGCTTGGGCTGCATGGCCAGGAACATGATCTCGATGGAGTCCGCCTTGGCAATCTTGTGGTTGGGTGAATCGTTCACGGGATTGAACAGGTGCGGCGGTATGAACTGGGCGATCTGCACCTCGTTGTTCATCAGCGCCGCCACACGCTGCTCGGGTTCACGCATGACCCGGAACACGATCTCGTCCGGCGCGTTGGGGTTTCTCGCCATGTCCGGATGGTCCGGGCGCTTCTTGATGACCATGCGCTGTCCCGGCACCAACTCCGCGAACGCGTAGGGACCGCCGCCCATCATGTGCTTGCGGTCGGCTTCCCTGGCGCCGTACTTGTCGAAGGCCGCCTTGCTGGTGATGATCAGGTTGTCGCAGAGGAAGTCCAGCAGCGGAGCGGTGGGCTTCTTGGTGGTGATGCGGACCTTGAACTTGTCCACCACCGCGGCCTCCTTGATGGGGCGAGTCACCGCGGCCTTCTGCTTGCTCTGGGGATCGGTGAGGATGCGCGTGAGGGAGTGCACGATGTCGTCGGCGGTCACCGGGCTGCCGTCATTGAACGTGTAGCGCTGGTCGATTTCGAACAGCCAGTTGTTCGGGTCTTCCACCGTCCAGCTCTTGGCCAGCCGCGGCTCCCACCTGGCGTCCTTCCAGTTGTACTTGCACAGGGGACCGGTCATCTCCGTGTAGACGCCGTAAAGCAGGGCCACGCTGTCTCCGTACGGGTTGAACGTCTCCATGGTCTCGGTGACGCCGACGGTGATCCGGGTCTTGTTCTGAGCCGATGCCGAGTTGGCGGCAAGGGTCAGGGCGAGGCCCGCGAAGACCAAGGCCGCGAAAGTGGCGCGGAATCGAGTTCGCATTTCCGTCTCCTTTCTGGTTCGTCCCGTGCGTTGCAGAAACGTCGGAGTGCGGGTGGACGTGCCGTTGCCTGTTTGGCCGCGCTTCTACCAACGTCGCCAATAGGTTGTCAACACTTCTCCAGAGCCCCCGAAGCCGCGTCTTCGCCCAAGCCCGTGGTGTCCGAAACGCCTATAGCAGAACCGCCGACAGGCCACCGGCAACCACCACGCCGGTGGCGAGCCAACGGAAGGCCGCCACCGACACCCGTGCCCGAAGCCACGTTCCGGTGAAGTAGCCGATGGCAACGGCGGGCAGCCCGTAAAGTACGAACTGCCAGGTGACGGGGGTGAGCAGGTCCATTTCCCAGTAGAAGGGGAGAGAGAACGCGGAGATGATCAGGAAATAGGCGATGACGGTGGCACGGAACCGGGCCGGCGGCCAGCGTTGCTTCAGCCCCAGGAGCACCAGGGGCGGGCCGGACACGGACGTGCTGGCGGCGAGGAACCCGGCGATCAGGCCGACTCCCGCGCACGCCGGCGCCTCCCGCGTGTAAGGCGGGCCGGGCTTGACCTGCAGCAGCAGCGCCAGGACGATCATCAGCGCGCCGATGCCCCGTTGCAAGGTCGCCGTGTCGACTTCGCCCAGGACCACCGCGCCGAACGGGACCATCAGCGCCGAGCTCACGGCCAGGAGGGCGAGGCGTCGCCGGTCCACGTCGCGGCGAAGCTGGATGACCTGGGCCGTGCCCAGGGGAAGATAGACCAGGACGATGCCCGGAACCACCACGGTGGCCGGTAGCGCCACCACCAGAGCCGGCACCGAGAGGATCATCATGCCGGCCCCGGTGATGCCCTGGAGGCTCGCGGCCGCCAGCACCACGGCGAAAACGTAGAGTCCGGTTTCCCAACCCACCTCGGTATCCTGTCCCGTGCCGGCCCGGCGTTCAGCCCGCGAAATAGCCCAGATGTCGCAGCCACAAGAACTGGAGGGGCAGCGTCACGACCCAGGCCAACAGGGTCAGGCACAGCAACAGGCGCGTGGCGCGGCCCACCGGCATCCCGGCCATGCGCGCCGCCACCACCATCGGCGGAAGCTCGTACGGGAAGGGTACCATGGACCAGTTGACGGTCTGGGTGAGGAGCACGGTCGCCACCGGCCAACCGGTGGCGGCGCTGATATCCCTTGCCAGGGTGGCTGCGATGACCGGCTCGCCCGGAACCGTGGTGGCGATGCTGATGAGCATGCCCACGGCGCTCATGGCGGCGAGGTTCCCGAAGTCGCGGCCGGGCTGCATGGGGAGCTTCTCCAGCAGCCAGCCGGCCAGAAGATCCCCCAGGCCGCTATGCACCACCACCGATCCCATGCCCACGATACCGCAGATGAAGAGCCACGGCCCCAGGTTGACCTTGCCGGCGAGGGAATCGGGCGCCATGCATCCGAGCCGCGGCAGAAGGCACAGGATGCCGGCCCCGAGGGCGATCCAGGCCGGTGACACCCGGTGCCAGTGGTCGGTGACCCACAGGGCCAGGGCCGCCACCAGGAACAGTAGCAGCTTGCGTTCCGCGGCCGTCCAGGGCGTGGGCGCGTCCGGCGCCTCCAACGCCCGCACCTCGGCGGGGAAGAGCGCGGCGATCAGGAAGGGCAGGGCGACGAGGTTGACGATGCTGATCACCGGAAAGTGCATCAGGAAGTACTCGCCGTAGGTGATGTGGATGCCGTGGATGCTCTCCGCCGCGCCCAGCATGACGACGTTGGGCACGGCGGCGGTGAGTATTCCGAAGCTCGGGAAGATGCTGCCCGCGGCCACCGCCAGGGTCACGCCGGTGCGACCGGTGCTGCCCCGCTCGAACCCGAGACGCTCGCCCATGCTGAGAAAGATCGGCAGCATGACCAGCACCCGGCTCATGTTCGAAGGCACGATGAAGCCCATGAGCCCGGCGGTGAGGACGATGCGGCACAGGAAACCGCGATAGGATCGGCCGAAGTACGCCACCGCGGCGGTGGCGATGTGCGCCCCGAGGCCCGTGGTCTGCACCGCCGCCGCGATGATCAGGCCACCGAACACCAACCACCCCGCGGTGGAGGCGAAACCAGCGAAGACCACGTCCTTCGGCGCGCCGGTGACGGTGACCGCCAGGAAGCAAAAGATGACCGCGGTGAGGTACTCGGGGATGGCCGCCGTGGCCCAAAGGCCCACGCACACCACCACGACTCCGGCGGTGGGAAGGACCGCGGGAGGCAGTCCGTCGGGCGTGGGCATGCAGGCCAGCGCCACGCCGATGGCGCATGCGCCCGCCGCCAACAGCCGCGCCGGTGACAGCGCGAGGGTCATTCGGCGTCGGGCTGTCGTTCGGGAGCCTGGTCCTTGAACGGCGAAAGGCGCATGCAGTTGTCGTGGATCCGCGCCAGGGTGGGGTACCGCCCCATGTCCACGGCGAAGCGCTGCGAATTGAAGACCTGCGGCACCAGGCAGACGTCGGCGAGGGTCGGACGGTCTCCGAAACAGTGCGCGCCCGTACGCGGATCGTTCTTCAGCATCGCTTCCATGGCGCCAAAGCCTTCCTCGATCCAGCGGCGTGCCCACGCGCCCCGGGCGCCTTCATCCAGCTCCAGGTCTTTCTCCAGATACTGCAACACGCGCAGGTTGTTGATGGGGTGGATGTCGCAGGCCACCACCTGCGCCAGCGCCCTGACCCAGGCCCGGTCGACCGCCGCGGCGGGCAGCAAGGCCGGCTCCGGAAAACGTTCCTCGAGGTACTCCACGATGGCCAGGGATTGCGTGAACACCGATCCATCGTGCACCAGTGCCGGGACCAGTCCTTGAGGATTTCGCGCCACATAGTCCGGCGCCTGCTGTTCCCCGCGGCGCAGATGGACGGGCTGAAGGTCGTAGTCCAGGCCCTTGAGCGACAGGGCTATGCGCACCCGGTACGAAGCCGAGCTCCTGAAGTAGCCGTAGAGTTGCATCTTCCCTCCGATGACAGCCGGCCGGCCGCCCTTTCCATCAACCCCTCTTCGCCCGTGGACGCAACTGGGCGCCACCCGGCCGGACTTGAATCCCGGAAGTCTAGCGCGAGGAGAACGGCCGTGCCAGCCGTGCTACCTCGATACGGATCGTTGGCGAGACACTTGCTTGGAATAACGTTATCTGTTTTATAGGTATTTGCTCGCGACGCCTTCATCACGGCAGCTTCATCTTGTGCCCGTCGCCGGCCATTGAAACGGGCAACGGGGCTTGCATGCGCGAAACACCGCACTCTCACGATGTCGGTCAGGCGTTGCACCGCCTTCGGCGCGAAAACGGCTGGACCCTTGCAGACGTAAGCGCGAAGACCGGCGTCGCGGTATCCACCCTTTCCAAGATCGAGAAGCACCAGACCTCGCCGAATTTCGATGTGCTCGTCCGTCTGTGTGACGGCCTCGCGATCAACCTCGTCGAACTGGTCCAGGCGGGAGCGGGTTCCACGGCTCCACGCGGTTCCAGGGCCGTCAATCGCCTGGGAAAGGGAGACCGGCACCAGTCCCCACACGGCGAGGTCCTTGAGCTCAGCAGTGAGTTGTCGAAGAAGGCCCTGATGCCCAGATTGATCAGGGTGCCGAAGGGCGGGGAGGTCCCCGTCGTGTTGGCGGCGCACGCGGGGGAGGAGTTTGCCTACGTGCTGAGCGGCTCCGTGAAGTTCTTCATGGAACCTTATCGGGCGACAGTATTGAAGGCGGGGGATTCCGTACATTTCGACGCACGGGTGCCTCATTCGGCCGTCGCGGAGGGGCAAGGGGAGGCCTTGGTGCTCGTGGTTTCGCAATCGGATGTCGTGTTGACGGAGCGACAATTCCCAGCGTCGGATTGAAACAAACTGGAACGATGCCACAGGATACTGTCGCAAAGCGCGAATAATTTTCTGTCCCGCCTGCCTGAACTTCCCCCAAATTGAGGGCGCGCGGAAGCGTGCCTTTGACTACATTCCTGTCTCAAGACCTTCCGGCGGCACCGCATCACCGTCGGAAGGTATCCGCGAGGGAACGGGAAGGTCAATGTCGAGGATCGAACGGGCCAGTCAACTCAGCAGAATGCTCCGGCGTGTCAGGCGAGAGAACGGCTGGACCCTGGCGCGGGTCGCGGAGAAGACGAGGATCGCGGTCTCGACCCTGTCCAAGATCGAGAACAACCAGACGTCGCCGAACTTCGATGTGCTGATGCGGTTGTGCGACGGCATCGGACTGGATCTATCGGAACTGTTGGGGGGCGGGAGCTTCGCGAACTTCGCGCGTGGCTCCAGGACGGTGAACCGGAAAGCTGACGGGGTCGAGTGCGAGAACGACCGGGGCCGATACTGTCTGCTTAGCGGAGAGTTGGCTCAAAAGGCGCTTCAGCCAGTGTTGGTGCGGGTGCCCAGGGAAACCATCGAGACCCCGGTCCTTCGCGGTCACGTCGGGGAGGAGTTCCTCTATGTCCTCAAAGGGCCGTTGAAATTCTACATGGAACCCTACAGCACCATTCTGCTGCAGACCGGCGAGTCGGTGTATTTCGACGGGCGCATGCCCCACGGTTTTGCCTCGGCGGGCGAGGAGGATGCCGTGGTTCTCGCCGTGTACGAAGCTGCCAGGCACGTACCCGAACAGACCTGAATCGACGTTCCACGCAACTTCGCGCCGGGGCACGCGAGATATTTCTCGCACCTCCTTACCGTGGCCCGACAAGCCAACGCGGAACCCTGGATGCACCGTTGACAGCAGCGGCCATTTGCCCGATAGTGCCGCGTGAAACCGGCCCATCGGGAATCGGGCGGTAGATGACACGCGGAGGACACACTATGCGCGCCATCGACGTCGTCGACGCGGATTCGCACGTCATGGAAGTGCCGGAGACCTGGGACTACCTGGATGACGAATTCCGGCACCGGAGGCCCATCGTGGTCCAGGGCGAGGGCCTGCCCACCAACGCGCACATCGACGCGTGGTGGCTGATCGACGGTCAGATCCACCCCCGGCTTTGGGGACCGGGCACGACCTTCAGCGGCACCCCGCTGGAGATGAAGTTCGCCCGTGACAAGATCTTCGACATCGGCAGCCAGGGCATGACCGACGTCGACGCGCGCATCAGGGACCTGGACGCCTTCGGCATCGACATCCAGGTGATCTATTCGTCGATTCTTTTCCATCGGCTCACCGAGGACCCGCGCCTGGAAGCCGCGCTGATGCGCAGCTACAACACCTGGATCGCGCAATGCTGCGGCGAGCGCCCCGACCGCCTCAAGTGGGCAGCGGTCATCCCCATGCGCGACCGCGAGGCGTGCGTGGCGGAGGTCCGGCGCGCCCGGGAGCTGGGTGCCGTGGGGCTGATGATCGGCGGCACCGCGGGTCAGACCCTGCTGCACCACCCCGACCTTTCGCCGTTCTACGCGGCGGCCTGCGAGGCGGACCTGCCGGTGTGCATCCACACGGGCTGGAGCGCGCCGGGCCTGACCCGCACCTGCGAGGACCCCTACGCCGCATTGATCCTGAGCTTCACGCTGCCGGTGCTCATGGGATTCTTCAGCATCGTGGGCGGCGGCGTGCTGGACCGCTTCCCGACGCTGCGGGTGGCCTTTCTGGAGGCCGGCTCCGAGTGGATCCCCTACATGGTGGGACGGATGGACCACTACCATCCGGTGGTGGCGATGCTGGGAAACCGCTCGAAGAAGCCGCCCAGCGAATATCTCAAGGAGGGTCGGGTCTACGTGACCTGCGAGGCGGAGGAACCGCTGCTGCCCCAGGTGATCGAACTCGTGGGGGAGGACCAGATCCTCATCGAGGGCGACATCCCCCATGCCGAGGCGCGCGAGACGGGCATCGAAGAGATGCGTGAACGCACCGACGTCTCCGAGGCCGTCAAACGCAAGATCCTGCGCGAGAACGGCCTCGCCTTCTACAAGCTTTGACCCCGGCAGACCTCGTGGAACTTCTTCCGGGCTCGTTCGCCCGGCCGCTCAACTCCGCTTGATGACGCCGCTCGAGCTGAAGCCGCCGTCCACCGGCAGGGTGATGCCGGTGATGTAGCCGGACTGCGGCAGGGCCAGGAACAGGGCCGCGTGCGCCACTTCCTCCGGCAGGGCGAAACGACGCATGGGAATGCTCCGGTCATAGGCGCGCCGGGTCTCGTCGTCGTACATCTTCCGGGTCAGCGCGGTGTCCACCGGGCCCGGGGCCAGCGCGTTCACGGTCACCCCCGTTTCGGCCAGTTCCAGGGCCATGACCCGGGTCATGGTGATCATGGCGCCCTTGGTGGCGCCGTAAGCCGTGCGCCCGGTGCCGCCGCGCATGCCGGAGACGGAGGCCATGGCCACGATGCGGCCGTAGCCCGCCTCCACCATGACCGCGCCCGCCGCCTGCATCACCAGGAAGCTGCCGGTGAGGTTGATGGCGATCACGCGGTTCCATTCCTCCCGAGTCGTCTCCAGGGCGAGCTTCTCGAGCCCGATCCCGGCGAACGGCATGACGATCTGCAGCGAGTCGAACCGGTCCGTGGTGGCGCGGATCAGCGCGTCCACGTCCTCGCCCCGCGTCACGTCCGTCCTCACGAACAGCGCGCCCGCGCCCTTGCTCGCGACCTCCTCCACCACCTGCGCGCCGGCCTCCTCGTTGATGTCGGCGATGACCACGTTGGCGCCGGCTTCCGCCAGCAAGCGGACGGTGGCGAGGCCGATGCCGCTGGCGCCGCCGGTGACGATGGCGCTGTGTCCTGCGAGAGAGTACATGTGTGGCTTCCTCCGCGGTCAGTTATTCGACAACGCCGAGTTCGCGCCCCACTTCCGCGGACGCCCCGAGGGCGCGGTCGAGTTCCTCGATTTCGTGGGCCGCCGACCTCTGCGCGCGGATACGGTCCTGCCCGCGCGGCACCACCGGGAAGGAGAACGCGACGGCAGGCACGCCCTTGTCTCGGAGTCGGTGGGCGAAGCTCTGCGCCAGCTTCGGATCGCGCAGCATCACGGGCACGATGGGGGGGTCGCACGGGAGGATCTCGAAGCCGAGGGCGGTCATCGCCGAACGAAAATGGCGCGTGTTGCGCCACAGCCGGTCGCGCGGCTCGGTGGGTTCCGTCAGCAGGTCCAGGGCGCTCAGTCTCGTCCGGGCAATGACCGGCACCATGGTCTTGGAGAAGAGAAAGAGGCGCGCTCTCTGGCGAATGCGTGCGTCACGGTCTGCTCCGCGCCACCTCTTCCCAGACGTACAACGGCTCGATCTGCCCGGCTTCGATCTCGCGCATGCGCTCCTCGCTCAAGGGATAGTTGAACTGGGCGTTGCGAAAGCGCACGCGGGCATCGCCGTGACGCTTGACGTACCCCTTGATCCGCTCCAGGTCTTCCTCCGTCAACTCGATGTCGTGGAACCGCTCCAGTTGGTCGGCGCCGTGCCGTAGCTCGTCGTCCAGGACCACCTTCATGGCCGCGGCCAGCCGCCCTTCGAACTCGCCGCCCTCGATCCGGCTGCAGGCGAAGAACGTACCCGAGCCACCGCCCTCCAGCACCCCTTCGTCCCCGACCAGGGCCGCCCAAGGAGCCGCTTCCGCCGCCAACTCGTCCTCGATGGCCTTCTTCTCGCGGGAAAGCTGGACGCTGGCGTCGTTTTCCGGAAGGGTCGGGTCGGGGTTGAAGATGTCGTAGCGGCGCAACTCGCCGATGAAGGGCGGCTCTCCCATGAGCCACGCCAGCACGTCGTGGCACATGACGTAGTGGTTGGTTTCTTCGTGGAGCTTTTCCAGGGTCTCCAGGTACGTGTGCCGGTCCACCGTGACCCCCAACCCGGCCAATTGGTTGGCCAGCAGGCCGCCCAACTGGAACACGCGGGTCAGCTCCCGGCCGGTCTGCTGCGTCAGGAACCGGACGTGATCTTCCCTGGGGCGCGGCCGGCTGAAGTAGGTCGCGGCCACCTCCGCCTCCCCGGCCGCGCACTTGCCCAGCAGCACGCCGACCTCCCGCGCCGCCCTTTCACCCATGGTTTCCCGTGAATCCGCCACCGTAACGCCTCCCGTGAATCGCCGCGGACGGCGCCTTCGGGATGCGCCCCCGCGATGCGATGCCGCTGCCGGCCCCGTCCGGCCGATGGCCCGTCAGAGGCCGTAGAACGCCTTGGGATTGTCCGCCAGTATCTTCTCGATGACGCCGGCCGGGACGTCGTCGCGCGCCCGCATGACGTCCACCATGCGCGGCTCGTGGGCCGGGTCGGTGTGGCCGTAGTCCGAGCCGATGAGGAGGTTGTCCTCGCCGGTGTAGTTGAGCAGGTAGGGCAGGTCCTCGTCGGCCTCGCAGGCCACGTAGATGCGGTAGTCGCGGAACATCTCCGCGTTGGTCTCGTGTTTCCACCGGGGGCGCTGGATGGCCTTCCGGCCGCCGGCCACCGCGGCCCGGGATTCCCGCCGGAGCAGGTGCAGCAGATAGGGGATCCAACTCGCCTTGGCCTCGATGAAGCCGAACCGCAATCCCGGATATCGCGCCGGCAGGTGGTTGGCGACGATGTCCCGGAACGCGAACAGCGGCAGCACCACCTGGTTGGCGAACACCGAGCTGACCGCCAGGTCGAACAGGTTGAGAAGGGTGCGGGAGCCGGACCCGGTGTGGATGCAGATGGGCAGGTTGAGCTTTTCGGCCTCCTCATACAGCGGAAAGAAGTACGGCTCGGCGATGCTCCGGTCGCTTTCGAGCCCGCGCAGGGTGACCCCCACCGCGCCGTTGGCCTTGCCCTTCCGCATCTCCTCCAGCGAGGCCTCCATGGAGTGCAGCGGCGGCACCACCACCCAGCGGAGCCGCCCGCCGGACTTGGCCCACACGTCCCCCATCCAGTCGTTGTACGCGCCGCACAACGACGCCTCCAGCTCCGGGTCGTCGGTGAGGTAGACCAGGAACAGGGTCGGGTAGATGACCTGGACGTCCACGCCCAGCTTGTCCATGTCCGCCAGCCGCGCCGGCACGTCGGTGATCTCCCGGCACGCAGTGAGCACGTCCTTGCGCCGGACCTGGCCCTTGGAACGCGACGGCGTCACCAGCCGGAAGCCGCCCCTTCCGGCGGGCTTGGGAAAGAGGTTGCCGTCGATCAGCCACAGGACGTTGATGTCCGCGTACAGCGTATCGTCAGGCACCTCGGTCATCACCGGCCGGCGGGGATGCATGGAAGGCTCCATGAGCTCCCACATCCCCTCCGACTCGGATATGTGCGTGTCGGCGTCGATGACACCCGGCATGGGAACCTCCGTCCTTTGCCCGCGCACGCGGGCGCTTGCCGCGCGAATGGCTTCGTTACTTCTTGAGCGCCGCCCGGATGGCGTCCGCCTCCCGGTTCACCATCCCCATGAGATTCTTGTAAGTCGCGACCGAGGCGGCCGCGTCGCCCGGGTTGATGGCGGTGCCGCTGGACTTGGCCCAGTCGCGGTAATCCGGGTCGTCCATGGCCTTGACGACGATCTCCTCCAGCTTCTTGGCCCGATCCCGCGGCACCCCGGGAGGGATGGCCACCAGGCGCACGATCTCGTTGATGTGGTCGATGCCCATCTCCTTGGCGGTGGGTGTATCCGGGCACGCCCACGATCGCTTGGAGCCGAGGTGGACGATACAGCGAAGGTTGCCGTCCCGCGCCAGCGGTCCCACGGTGGAGTGCTCGCTGGGGTTGAGCCAGGTCACGAAATCGCCGCGCATCAGACCGGGCACGCTGTCGCCGGTGCCGCGGTAGCCCGTCACCAACTGGAACTTGAGCTCGAGGCTGCGGGCCGCCAGGAAGCTGGGCAGCCAGCGTCCGGAGCCGATCCCTTCCGATCCCCAGGTCAGCCGGTCGAGCTTCTTGAGGTCGTCCAGGGTCTTGTGGGGCGATTTCCCGCTGACGAAGATGGTGTACGGCTCGTTGCCCATGCGCGCGATGTACTCGAACTTCTCGAGGTCGTAGACGGTCTTGCCGGCGCCGGCCTGGATCTGCGCCGTCACGAGCCCGAGCATGTCGAGCACGCCTACGGTGTAGCCGTCGGGTTTGGCGCGGTAGAGGCTGATGGCGCCGCGCCGCCCGCCGGCGCCGGTCACGTTCTTCACGATGACGCTGGTGCCCTTGGGCAACTGCTTGTTGATGCTGCGCGCCAGCGCGCGGCTCATGGCGTCATAGCCGCCGCCCGGCGGGAACTGCACGATCCAGTTCAGGTTCTTCTCGGGGAACTCGGCCTGGACCGGCGCCGCCATGGCGAGCGCTACCAACAGGCTCAACAGGATCGTCGCTGCTCTAAGGATCGATTTCATGGGTACCTCCCGTGCGCTGAATTCTCGTTGGTGCGGTGAATCCTCGTTCGCGAAGCGGTCGGGTCACCGCGGCCGCCATGGTTCGAAGCCCTTCAGGCCTCCGCCTTGACGTTCAGCTCCATCACGCCGATCTTCTCGATCTCGCCGCGAATCCTGTCGCCGTCGAGGAGCGTGTGCACGCCCGCCGGCGTTCCGGTGGTGATGAGGTCGCCGGGCCGCAGCGTCACCACGTTCGACAGGAAACGGATGTGGTCGCGCACCCCGCAGATCATGTCGCTGGTGTGGGCGGTCATGACCTGCTCGCCGTTGTGCCACGCCCTGAGGGAGAGGTCCTGCGGCTCCGGGACTTCGTCCGCCGTGACGATCCACGGTCCCTGCGGGCTGAAGGTGTCGAACCCCTTGCGGATGTTGCGGGTGTTCTGCTTGCCGCGGCCCCAGGGGTCCCGCTGGCTGATGTCCCAGCAGATGGTGTAGCCGAAGACGTAGTCCAGCGCTTCCTCTTCGGTGACCTTGCGGGCCGTCTTGCCGATGACCACGCACAGCTCGCACTCGAAGTCCACGTCGTGGGAGACCTTGGGGATGATCACGGTGCCCCCCGGCCCGATGATGGACGACACCGGCTTCAGGAAGTCCTGGGACATGTGGTCGTCCTTGTCCGGCAGCTCCTGGTGGCCGCCGCCCATGCGAGTCTCCATCTCCTTGCGGTGGTCCATGTAGTTGGCCGCCGCGGCCCACAACGAGGTGGGGTTGTCGACGGGCGCGCGCAGGGTCACCTGGTCCAGAGGCGTGGCATCGCCGGAGCGGATGCATTCGTCGACACAGGCCGGGGCGTCCGGGTTGCCGGTCATCGCTTCGATGACCTGGACCATGGTGTAGCCTTCCTTGAGGATGCCGGCCGCCACCATGGCCGCGCCCACCGGATAGACCTTGTCGTCCACCACCACTCCCGCCTGCTTCGCGTCGTAGGTGCAGAATTTCATGCGTTGAGTTCCTCCGTGCTGGAAATGGTTGCCTTATACCACAACGGGCGAGGGCCGGGACAGGGCCGGGCGTCGCGCGCATTGGACGGGGCGGCGGAGCCCGACGAAGGGGACGTGGAGCGCGGCGGACTCCGCTTGACACCCGCGCTCAAATGTTCGATTCCCAGTGGCGTCCCCCAAGAGCGCTACTTCACCGAGTCGGGAGGTTCACCATGAAGACGCGGATCCGGCACATCGCCCTCAACACCGAGAACTGGGACCGGATGGCCAGGTTCTATCAGACCATCTTCGGCATGAAGAAGATCACCACCGGGATGACCGACGAGAAGGGCAACTACAACCCCAACCGCGGCCACATCAGCGACGGCGTCATCGGCTTCGCCATGTTGCAGAAGCATCCGGGAAACCAGTCCGGGCTCGACCACTTCGGCTTCGAGGTGGAGGAGATACCGCTGGTGCTGGAGCGCATGCGCAACGACTACCCGGAACTCCTGGTGGCCAAGAGTCTGCCCCACGTGCCGTTCTCGGTCTCACGCGGCACCGACCCCTGCGGCACCCAGTACGACATCTCACAAAAGGGCGTCGCCAAGGTCCGGGAGGGCTACCTGGAGGACGGCTGGGACCAGCCGCGCCGGATCAACCACATCTCCATCCGCGCGAAGCACCCCGAGCGGGTCGCGGAGTTCTACCACAACGTGTTCGAGCTGGACGTCGGCGAGACGCCGGGACCCGACGGCAGCTTCCGGGTCACCGACGGGAAGGTGGAGTTGCTGGTGCGCCCGTGCAACAACGCCCTCTACCGTGGCATGCGCGAGGGGCTCGACCACATCGGCTTCGTCGTGGAAGACCTGGAGCGCACCCTGAAGGACATCGAGGAGTTGAGCGAGATCGCCCCGGAGTCGGCGCCCGCCAACCTGGACGCCGGCCGCTTCGGCGCCATGACCCGGGCGGACCTGGAGGGCTGCGTCATCGGGCAGTACGCCATGGCCGACCCGGATGGGGTGCTGCTGGACCTGACAGAACGATAGTGCAACACGGCGCCAGGGGGCGCGAATTTCACCGCTGAAGCCGGACGGGCGGGTTTGAAACTTGGCCGTCTTGTTATCCCCTACAAGAAGCTCAAGTTAAACGCACCGGAACCAACTACGGGTCAACCCGGCGCTCGAATAAGTCTGATATCTGAAGGTCCGAAATCGAGTCGAATGGACTACTTCAATCACGCACCCGAATCCTCGATTCCTCAACGATCCAGAGTTGGCCGTCGAGGGAACCGGTGGAAAGCCGATGAAGAAACCGTGCTCCAATTTCCAGAAGATGGTCTCGTGCTTGATTGTTCGGTCGAAACACGACGATTCCCGGATATGCGCCGGGCCGGTACGTTCGGATATCCGAAAAGTCACCATCGAGCGTCACGATGGCGCGGCCTTCTTGGACGCAGACGTTCGCCAGATCCGGATCGCTTGCACCGCCCGGCTGCTCATCGAGAACGGTGACCGCATCATGGCCTGCCCCATTGAACAAATCCGCCATTTCCGTGGGGAGGTTTTCGTCTAGCTTGAACCGCACTTGGGCCATTCCCTACTCGGATAGCGCCACCGTCCGCTCCTTGGCCAACTCCGCGGCGTAGCACATCGCTGCCTGCACGGACTCCTTTGTGATCGAAGGATAGCTTTTGGTGATTTCCTCTGAATCCAGACCGGCCGCCAGATTGTCGAGGATGGTCGCGACCAAGACCCGCGTACCCGTAATGCAGGCTCTCCCGTGGCAGATTTCGGGATCGACGGTGATGTGTTCTCGCCAGTTCATTTGGCCTGTCCCCCTTTCATATCCTTGGTACGCGAAAACGGCCTCGGTTCCAATAAGGCAACATGCATCCAGCATATGAGATCCAGGGACCGGCGGCGCGATAGCGGGTAGTGAAGAACGCGCCAAGCGGCCTGAGCGTCGGGGAGATCAACCGACAGGAGGGTTTCAAACCCGCCTGTCAATGCATCGCACTGCGGGCAGCCGCCGGTGCCTACGCCGCGCTCCCCAAGAACTCCGCCAGCCGTTCCCCGATCACATACACCGTGGAGTTGGTGTTGGCGCGCACCACCTCGGGCATGACCGAGGCGTCGGCCACCCACAGGTTGTCCAGGCCGTGGACCCGCAGCCGCTGGTCCACCACCGCGGCGGGATCGTTGGCCGGCCCCATCTTGCAGGTGCCGCTGGCGTGTTGATAGCTGTCGTAGGTCGAGCGGGCCCACGTCGCCCAGTCCTCCGCCGGCCCGGGGTTGCGCAACTCGCCGTAGAAATCCCGCATGGGTGAGGTCCGGGTGAGGTCGCGAATGAACTCCATGGCGGCGACCATCTTCTTCACGTCCGCGGGATGCTCCAGCAGTCCGGTCTCGACGGCCGGATAGTCCTTGGGGTCGGTGCTGTTGAGGCGGACCCGCCCGGGTGCTTCCTGCTCCAGCAGTTGCGCGGACATGGGGAGCAGCGAGCCGACGTCCTGGATTTGCGTGGGCGGGCGCAGGGTGACGCTGAAGTCGCCGTGGTCCAGGTCGGCGGCGCTCCGGGCCATGAGCCGGAGCCTCGGCAGGGTCCAGTCCACCTCGAATTCCCTGGCAGCCGCGAACGTCATGTGGATGGATGCGTGGTCCTGGAAGTTCCTTCCCACGCCGTCCAGCGCGTGTTCGACCTCGATGCCGAGGCCCTCCAGCTCCGCGGCCGGGCCGATGCCCGACAGCAACAGGAGCTGCGGGCTGCGGTAGGCGCCCGCCGCCAACACCACTTGGCCGGCGGTGTCCACGTGGACGTGGCCGTCCTTCTCGTAACGCACGCCGTCCACGCGGCTGCCCGACAGGGTCAGGCCCAGCACCAGCGCTTCCGACTTGATGGTGAGGTTCGGACGCCCGCGCGCCGGATCGAGGTGGCTCACCACCGCGGATTGGCGGACGTCGTCCTTGATGTTGCAGACCCCGGGGCCCACGCCCACGGGATCCGGGAGGTTGGTGTCGGGCAGGCGCGGGATGCCCATCTCGGCGGCGCCGTCGATATAGGCCCGGACCACCGGGGCGAGGTCCGAGTCCAGTCCGAAAGGGCGTTTCACGTAAACCGGGCCGGCATGGCCGTGGTCGGGGTCGTCGGGGAAGTCCTGGTCCGCTTCGATGCGTTTCAGCACGCCGTGGACCGTGTCCCAGGACCAGTCGGGATTGCCGGCCGCCACCCAACGCTCCATGTCGTGGCGCGTGGGCCACACCCAGCCCATGGCGTTGACGGACGAGCCTCCGCCCATGATCTTCCCGGCCATGGGGTAGAACAGGCTTCCGTCGATGGGCCGCGCTACGGCCAACGTGTCGATGTGGGGACTCTCGAGCCAGAGCCGGTCCCGGCCGCTGGCCAGCCGCACGTTGTCCGGCGCCGGCCGCGGGTCCGCGGCGGCCTCCAGCAGCAGCACCCTGCGGCGCGGGTCCTCGCTCAGCCGAGCCGCGGCCACGCAGCCGCCGGAGCCGCCGCCGATGATGATGACGTCGTAGTGATCGGACATGGGTTCCTCCTTGTAGCAGGCTGTTGAAGACTTCGTCTGACTCGGGTCGGCGCCCTTCGACTTCGCTTCGCTACGCTCGGGGCGACCGGGTTTTCATCAGGATTCCCGAACTCAACCGTTCGCCCTGAGCGTAGCGAAGTCGAAGGGCGCCGACCATGTCTTCCATAGCCTATTAGCCTCAATGTTGCAGAAGCCGGAAGTATGGAGAGGCCCGAGAGACAAGCGGGATGGGGTTTGGAAGGGCGGAGGGGTATTGTTGGGGAATGTCACTGTAGGTGAGGAGTAGGGTTATCCGGAATCTCACGAATCGTCATTCCCGCGAAAGCGGGAATCCAGGCGGCGCGTGGGCGGGGAGGCCGCCCAGTTGGCCCCTCTCCACCCCTGGATTCCCGCTTTCGCGGGAATGACGATCGTAGGGCTTGCCGCGGATCACAAACTTTTTTGCAACATTGGGAGTCAGGACAGGTTCCTACCCCGCGCTGCTCAGGAACTCGGCCACCCGTTCGCCGATCACGTAGACCGTGGCGTTGGTGTTGGCGTGGGTTACCTCGGGCATGATCGAGGCGTCGGCCACCCACAGGTTGTCGAGCCCATGGACGCGCAGGCGCTGGTCCACCACCGAGGCGGGGTCGTCCGCCGGTCCCATCCTGCAGGTACCGGAGGCGTGGTGGTAGCTGTCGTAGGTTGAGCGGGCGAAGGTCGCCCAGTCCTCGTGGGGCGCCGGATTGCGCACCGCGCCGTAGAACTCGCGCATCGGCGCCGTCCGGGCGAGGTCCCGGAGGAACTCCATGGCCGCCACCATCCTCTCCACGTCCTTCGGGTCTTCCAGCAGTCCTGTCTCCACGACGGGGAAATCCCTGGCATCCAGGCTCGGTAGGCGAATTCGTCCCGACGCTTCTTGCTCGAGCAGTTGAACGGACAAGGGCAGCAGCGTCCCCACGCCCTCGATCCTGGTGGGCGGCCGCAGCGAAGCGCTGAAGTCGCCGTGATCCATGCCCGGGGAGGTCCGTGCCATGAGACGGAGCCTCGACAGGGTCCACGCTACCTCCAAGTCCATGGCGGCCTCGAAGGTCACGTGGACCACGGCGTGGTCCTGGAAATTTCCTCCGACGCCCTCAAGCCCGTGGGTCACCTCGATGCCCATCCGTTCCAGTTCCGCGGCCGGGCCGATACCCGACAGCATGAGGAGCTGGGGGGTACGGTACGCGCCCGCGGCCAGAACCACTTGGCCCGCGGTGTCTGTGTGGAGGCGGCCGTCCTTCTCGTAACGCACGCCTTCCACGCGGCTGCCCGACAGGGTCAGCCCAGCACCGGTGCCTCCGCCTTGACGGTGAGGTTCGGACGCTCCCGTGCCGGTTCGAGATGGCTCACCACCGCGGACTGGCGTACGCCGTCCTTGATGTTGGAAACCCCCGGCCCCACGCCCACGGGGTCGGGGACGTTGGTGTCGGGGAGGCGCGGCAGGCCCATTTCGACGGCGCCGTCGATACAGGCTCGCACCACCGGGGACAGGTCCGAGTCCAGGCTGAAGGGACGCTTGACGTAGACAGGTCCGGCGTGGCCGTGGTCCGGGTCGTCCGGGAAGTCCTGGTCCGCTTCGATGCGCTTCAGGACTCCGTGGACCGTGTCCCAGGACCAGTCGGAATTCCCCGCCGCCACCCACCGGTCCATGTCATGGCGGGTCGGCCACACCCAGGCCATGGCGTTGACCGAAGAGCCCCCGCCCATGATCTTTCCCGCCAGGGAGCGGAACGGGCTGCCGTCGACGGGCCGCACCACGGGGACCATGTCGACGTAAGCGGT
The DNA here is from genome assembly GCA_022824205.1 of Candidatus Binatia bacterium. Taxonomy (GTDB): domain Bacteria; phylum Desulfobacterota; class Binatia; order UBA9968; family JAJDTQ01; genus JAJDTQ01. Next base: position 13,349 of record JAJEAI010000103.1, on the reverse strand, counting down.
CTCCAGCCAGACCCGGTCCCGCGCGCTGGCCAGGCGGATGGTTTCCGGGATCGGTCGCGGGTCCGGCGCGGCCTCCAACAGCAACACCCTGCGGCGCGGGTCTTCGGTGAGCTGCGCCGCGGCAACGCAGCCGCCGGAGCCGCCGCCGATGATGATGACATCGTAGTGGTCGGACATGGGATTCTCCCCAAGCTGGCGGAAGTGGCCAGAGGGTGTGATCCGTCATTCCCGCGGAAGCGGGAAGACGGACTCTCGCCTGCCAGGCCGTGTCGAGACTCACGAGGCAGAGACCCCTCCAATACGTCATTCCCCGTGAAAGCGGGAATCCAGGCGGGGTGGGGCCTGGGGTAATGGGGCCGCCACACAACCACCCCTGGATTCCCGCTTCCGCGGGAATGACGTATTGGAGGGCCGGGAATGATGAAGACGAACGTCTGTAACTGCCTGAATTCACGGTACAAGATTCTGTTTTCATATCAACGACGTCTTGGGGGGCGTGCTGTTTCCAGACCGAGTGGTGTCTTGACACAACCTGTTTCGCGGCAGCGACGGGTTCGGGGTATCATGGCGCGTCTCGCAACGGGGACCGCGGAGCCGGCTGCTAACTCCGCCCGTGGTTCTCCTTCGGTGTGGCGCTGTGGGCGAGGGCGCTCGCATCGTCCAACTCCACCACCGTTCGGCAGGCGCGAATCATCTCCCCGGCTGCCGCCCTCCCCAGCAGCGGATCGGCGAGGGCGTGGACCTTGGCGTCCATGTCCTCGTCGGACAGCGGACATTCCAGGCTGCCCGAGCATTGCTCGACGACCTCCTCGAGGGTGCGTCCGTCCTTGAGCCGAATCGTGACCACGGCGCCGGCTTCGCGGACCTGATTGTCCGCCACCGCCGAGACGCGGTCGCGCACGGCCATCACACGGGGGTCCCGCACGACCTCGTCGGTGAACTCGGCGACACCCACGCGTCCGAGCACGAGGGCGGCGCCCACCGCGTGGTACACGCTGAACTTGCCCTGCAGTCCGGTCTCCGGGGTCTTGTTGCCGGTGAGTTCCAGCACCAGCGGGTGCACCCGCAGTTCCACGGACTCGATATCGTCGCCCGTGAGCCCGTGCCGCCGTTTCAGGCTGATGCAGCCGTCGAGGCTGGGGTGGATCACGACACCGCAGGGGTAGGGCTTGTAGGTGTTGAGCAGGGTCTCGTAGCTGTCGCCCAGGCCGTCGCGGATGGCACCGAAGTCCTGTTTCGTGGACAGCACCCGGGCGAAGCCGCGCGGCGCCTCGAGGGCGCGCTCGGAACCGGTGAGTCCCTCGGCGGCCAGTAGCGCGGCGGCCAGGCCGTTCTGCGCGGCGCGTCCGATGTGGAAGGGTTTCAGCATGGTGCCGAACATCTCCCGCAGGCCGGCGGCCTGGGTGGCGGCGCCCGCCAGCGCCCAGCACATGCGTTGCACGTCCAGTCCCAGCAGCCGTCCCGCGGCGGCGGCGGCGCCGAACACCCCGGCGGTGCCGGTGATGTGCCAGCCCACGTCGTAGTGGTCCGGGTAGACGGCGTTGCCGATGCGGCACTCCACCTCGACGCCGAGGATCAGCGCGTGCAGGAAGTCGCGCCCGGACACGGGCCGGTGCTCGGCCAGCGGCACCAGCGCCGACGCCACCGGCCCCGCGGGATGAATGATGGTCTGAAGGTGCGTGTCGTCGAAGTCGAACACGTGGGAGCCGATGCCGTTCAGCAGCGCTGCGTGCAGCACATCGACGCGCTCCGTCCGGCCCAGCACCGACGCTTGGGGCTGTCCCATGAAGGGGCCCAGCGCACGCAGCGTGATGTCTACGGATTCGTGGCGCGATCCCCCCACGGCGCAACCCATCCAGTTGAGCAGCGTGCGCGCGGCTTCGTCGCGCACGGCGTCGGGGACGGCGTCGAAGACCGATCCACAGACCCATTCCGCCAGCCGTTGGGTTACGTTCGTATCGGGTTCGCTCATTGGAAGGACTCCCTCGGAGGAGATCGCGCCGCGGACGAGGTTGACACCCGCCCCCGGCGAGCCATGGCATGGCCGGTCCGCTGTGCCATGGGCCGTTTTGTCCGCGGCGGGCTGCTTGACAACACACCGCGGCGCCTTCAATGTTGTTCGTTGTCTTGTCCTCCCGGACAGGACGACGAGTCAATGTACCGTGAATCGATGGAGGTGAGAAATGGACTGCGTAGACGCCGACGGCCACGTGGAAGAGTGCCTGGAGACTTTCGACGACAAGTACCTGGACCCCAATTTCCGCGGCCAGAAGCCCCGGGTGGTGGGCGTGGACGGCATGGCCTACTGGATGATCGACGAGCAACTCTTCCCGCGCCGGGTGGGCCGGGGCTGCAACAACCTGGGAACGCCCCTGACCATCAACGGCGAACTTGCGAAGCACTCGGTGGGCAAGGTGGACAGCGTCGGCAGTCAGGAGCTCACCAACATCCCCGAGCGGCTGGCGATCATGGACGAGGAGGAGATCGCCGTCCAGGTGGTGTACACGACGCTCTTTCTCGCCTATCCGCTGACCGACAACGTTCCCTTGGCCACCGCTCTGTGCGACTCGTACAACCGTTGGCTGGGTGACCGGCTGAGCGGCAACGACCGCCTCAAGTGGGCCGCGGTGGTGAACCTCGACGACGTGGACGGCGCCGTGCGCTCGGTGAACGAGGCCGCGAGCCTGGGAGCCGTGTCCGTCATGGTGCTGGGGACCGCGGGAGACCGGCTGCTCGACGACGACGCGCTGCTGCCGTTCTACGAAGCGGTGGAGGGAAACAACCTCGCGCTGGGCGTTCACGTGGGCTGGTCCTGCCCATCGGTGAACAACCTCTACTCGCACATCTATCCCTCCGGCGTCATCGCCTTCCACATGCCGGTGCTGATGGCGTGCACCTCGCTCATCGCCGGCGGCATCCTCGACCGTTTCCCGGCCATGCGGACGGTGTTCCTGGAGGCAGGGTGCATGTGGGTGCCGTTCATGCTCGACCGCCTGAAGCACCGTTACGAGAACCAGGGCGAGCTGCTGCTCAAGTTCATCCCCGAGTGCGTTCCCAAGCAGGCGCTGCCCGCCATGGACTACGTCGAAAAGGGCAACCTCTTCTTCAGCGCCGAGATCGAGGACTCCCTGTTGCCGCACGTGATGGCCGAGGTGGGGCAAGGCCAGATCGTCATGGGGACGGACATGCCCCACGGCGACCGGGAGCGCTTCGCCGCGCGCATGCTGCGGGAGCGCACGGACATCTCCGACGCCGACAAGGACGCGATCCTGGACGCCAACCCCAGGCGGCTGTACGCGCTGTAAGATCCGGGGGCAGCGGATTTGCGTCCTTCGATTGCACTCCGCTACGCTCAGGACGAACGGGGAACGAGTTCCATTACCGTTCGTCCTGAGCGGAGCGTGGTGCAGCCGAGCGAAGTCGAAGGACCTGCTTGGTTCCCTGATTTCCGGGAGGTCACCATGGCACTGACACCGCCCCTCGGGGCCACCTACGGCTGGCGCGCGCGCATCGGCTTCGTCACTCCCAGTCCGGGGCACGAGAACAACGGCTACGAGTTCTATCTGATGGCGCCCGACGGCGTCACCATCGTGATGACCTCGCTACACGTCACCGAGCTGACCCAGCAGCAGTACGACGACGCCGTGGGCCGCATGGACGTGGCGGTGGGCGAGCTGGAGGACCGGCGGGTGGATTCCATCATCCAGGCGGGGGTGCCGCTGGTGGTCACCCGGGGGTGGGGCTTCGAGGACAAGCTGCTGGCGGAGGTGGCGGGCCGGACCCACATACCCTTTGCCACGGACATCGGCGCCTGCATCCGCGCCATGGAGACCCTGGGCATGAAGCGGGTGGTCATGCTGACGCCGTTCGACGAGTCCATGGACCGGCAGCTCGCCGAGTACGTGGGCCACGCCGGCATCGAGGTGGTGGCCAACCGCTCCCTGTGGCCCTCGGACGAGGCCGCCATGTCACGGCGCTACGGCGTCTCCACCATGCCGCTGGCGGAGATCTACCGCGCCGCCAAGGATCTCTTTCTCTCGAATCCGGCGGCGGACGGCATCTGGATCACCGGCGCACTCATGCCTAGCGTGGCCATCATCGACAGCCTGGAGCGTGATCTCGGCGTCCCGGTGGTGACCAGCATGCAGGCCATGATGTGGGCCGGCCTGGGCTTGGCTCACGTGTTTTCCGATGTGGAAGGATACGGTCAACTGTTCGATTTCACGTACGGCGCCGACCCCGATGACGATGACGTATGGGAGCCGGAAGAGTAGCGGTTCCGGGGACACGTTGCCGGCGAATGGCGGCCGGAGGCGTCAGAGGGCAACGTCGGGCAGGAACAACTCTCTCACGATGGTCGTCGCCCTGTCCTCCATTCCGTTCGTTTGCAGGCAGGCGGACCAGGAATCGAGGTAGTCGGAGAAAGTCGCATCTGACCGCGGGTCCCAGCGGTTCAGCCAGCCGCAGCCACGCCAGAGCGACGGGTCATCCCTGAACCGATCCAGCAGAGAAACGGTCACCACGCCGTTGAGGTCCCGTTCGAACGGAGCCGCTTCCAGAGTTCCTATGTTCTCGGAGAACCATTCCGGCAGGACGCCGCCGGGAACCGCGCGGTGCTGTGCCTCGATCTTCTCGGCATAGGCCCGGTGGTTTGGCGCAAAGCCGGAAGCGCCGAAGACGTCGGGTGGCGGGTTCTCGACCCAGACCGTTGCCAGCCGGTGCAGAACGAAGAGGGAAGCCATCTCGCAAAGGCTTCCTCGAACCAGTTGTGCCTGTGTTCCTTGTAGCGGTCGAAACGGGTCATGACGTGACAGAGTTCACGCGAGAACTGATAGACGTACTGGCACCAATGCCGCTCCCGCGCGCTCAGGCGTATTTCGTAGGGTCTCCGGTCGTGGAGCGCACGTGGGTCGCGATCCCATCGAGCTACCCGTACGGGAGCGTCCGGCTGCGTCCCGAACGCGTCGGTCAGGACGGCGTAGGTGGATTCGAGCACGGCAAGCACGGCCGCGAGGCTGGTCGCCCCCCAGTTGTCGTTGGCCACCGTCAAGCGCCGCCCCTTGTCCGGTGCGCTCGTCGCGATGGGCCGGCTCATCGGTATTCTCCCGCGATCTGGTCGGCCACCGTCCAATCCCCTTTGACCCCGCGCGCGTCATCGCTGAGCGCGCGTCGGAAGTCGCTCAGGTCGCGGCACACCCACCCATCCGCGGTCAGCCGGGAACGCTGGTCCGCCGGGAACAGGGGAGCGAAGAGCGCGAGTTCCCGGCGCCAGCCCTGGAACCGCTTGCCCCGGCGCGTGGACAGGAAGCGTTGCACGTGGTCGTAAAAGTCCCCCAGTGACGTCCGGTCGTGACGGCGGGGGTCGCGCTTGCAGGAGCCGAAACGTACACGGCGATGGTCCTCGTTCCACGCCACAAGGTCGATCTCGATGGACGCGGGTTGCGTTCGCGGCCGGTTCCAGTAACCACGGACCAGATCGGTCAGGGGAAAGTCGCCGTCGCCCGCCCGGGAGGCCTCTTCACTCGCCTGGCGCACCATGCGCTCGAACGCCCGCCCCTCAAGACCGGCGAGCCTGGAGACCAGCCGTTGCGCCACCTCGGAAGCGGGGAGCACCCGCGCGGTCTGGCAGGCAGGTTGGAGGATGGAGAGCCATGCGCGCAGGAACGGGTCCGAAAGATGGTACCGGGCGCCCTTGCCGGTCTCCTGAGCGAAAACCGGGAGTTCCCTCTCCACCAACCGCAAGTCCCGTGTCAGGGTTTGCAGGTAAGGTCCCAGACTGCGGAGGTCGGGAAGAGCCTCGCGCAGTTCCGCGTGGCTGCGGCTCCGTTCCGCAAGGACGCGGAGGACGGCGAGGTAGTTGCGGCGGAGTTCGAGCCCCAGCAGGCTCTCGCCTTCCTCGCGGAGCGGGGCGTGGGAACGAGGGCGCTTGTGGCTCCGTCTGGCCGGCGTGGACAGGAAGGCTGGCGGCGGATCGGTCCCCGGATTCCCGGCGGGCGCGGGAATGGCAGGGGCACGCGACCCGGGGCAGGGACGTGCGATGTTGGATGGTGTCGGGCCGATGCCTACGTCAACCGCGGGGCGACCTTCTCCGTGAGCAGGCGGATGGAGTTGATGACCTGGTCGTGGGGAATCTGGCCGCCGTGGTTGACGTCGAGGATCATGCCGGTCAGGCCCGTGCGTTCGCGGAACTCTTCGATGCGGTCGAGGACGGACTCGGGCGAGCCGTAGATGACGCGGGTGCGCAGGAACGAATCGTAGTCTTGCAGGAAGGCTTGGGCCTGGGCCACGCGGTCGGCGGCGTTCATGGCCGTGGCCTCGCCGATGACGCGGTGGAGGTCGTGCTCCACGCTGGCTCGGGGTATCTCCCGCGCCTCGGCTTCGGACTCCGCGATGAAGATGGGCACGCGCACGTGGACTTCAGGCGGCTCGGCGTGGCCCGCGGCCTGCCATTCCTCGCGATAGATCTGCAGGCGGTCCTCGTAGTAGTCGCCCATGAACCACAGCACCACGTTGAATCCGCTCCGGGCCGTGTGCGCGAAGCCCTCGGGCGTGCGCACGGCCATGTAGATGGGGGGATAGGGTTGCTGGAGCGGCCGCGGCGAGATGCTGACGTCGTGGTAGGAGTAGTAGTCGCCTTCGAAGGAGAACGTTTCCTGGGTGAAGGCGCGCATGACGATCTCGAACGACTCGGTGAAACGCGCCGTGCTTTCCGAGTAGGGAATGTTGAAGCCGTCGTAGAACTTGGGGATGCTGCTGCGGCCGACGCCGAAGTCGAACCGCCCGTGGCTGATGTGGTCGATGGACGCCACCTCTTCGGCGATGCGCAGCGGGTTGCCCAGCGGCAGCACCTGCACCGCCGTGCCGATGCGTACGCGCTTGGTGCGCGCGGCGATGGCCCCGGCCACCATCATGGACGCGGAGAGCACCGAGGCCTTGGGCCGGAAATGGTGCTCGACGATCCAGATGGAATCCAGCCCCATGGATTCGGCGGCATCCACCTGATCGAACAACTCGTCGAAAGCGAGGGTCTGCGTCATACCCTCGCGCACGTGACAGTCAACCAACAAGCCGAACTTCATCGAGTCATCCCCGTTGCGCGGCGCGACGCATCCTTTTCACGTTCGCGCCGTCCTCCGTTGTTCGCCCGCGCGGACCGACACGGGGGCGGGCATGAAACCCGCCCCCGTGCTATGGCCGCGGTGGCTCTTCTCGCGTTGTGTGTGCCCGGCCGTGCCGGGACGGGCCCTCGGAACCCTTGGACTTAAGCGGCCTGCAAGTCCTTGTAGTGGAAGTCCTTGGAGATGGGCGCCAGCCCGCTGGCGATGACGGACCAGCTATCCCCGGCATCGTCGCTGCAATAGACCTCGCCGCTGGTGGTGGCGGCGAAGACCGAGACCGAATCGCCCGCCGCTTCCAGGCACAGCGCCTCGATGCTCGCCTGCAGGCGGTCCGGGAGCCCGTTGCGCAGGATCTCCCAGGTGCGCCCGCCGTCCATGCTGCGCGAGATGCGTGCGCCGGCGGAGTGGGTCCTTTGCCACTGCCCCGGGTTGTACTGCGCCGCGCTCAGGAACATCATGTCGGGGTTCAGCGGGTTGAGCACGCATCCGTCCGGATAATCGCCGTTCTCGCACGGCCTCACGAGCCGCTCCTCGAAGTTCTTGCCCCCGTCCTCCGAGACGTACAACCCGCGTCCGGTTACCTCGTACAGCCGATCGGAGTCCCGCGGGTGGATCACCAGCCTGTGAGCGTCCTCGTAGATCCCGAGAAGCTCCTCGAAGGACTCGCCGCGGTCCCGGCTCCTGAGCAGCCCTCCCACCTCCACGCTCACGTAAACGGTGTCGGGGTCGTGCGGATCGAAGTTGATGTGCTTGGCGTGGGCGATGTGCGGCGGCACCGGGAACTTCCAGTTGGGCACGCTGGGCACCGACCGCAGCGCCGGCAGTTCGCTCCAGTGCTCGCCCAGGTCGTCGCTGCAGAACAGGTGCGCGGGCTCGGTGCCGGCATACAGCCGGGTGCGGCCGTTGCTGCGCGACGAATTGATGCTATAGACGTCCAGCTCCGTCAGCCCGTTCTCGCGCGCCTTCCAGGTGGCGCCGTCATCGCCGCTCACGTGCAGCCCCGCATGAAACGCCCCGGCGAAGAACAGGCCGCTCCCCGGTTCCTGGTGGATGGCGCTGATGTGCTTGTCCTCCAGCATGTGCCGGGCGACACGCCAGCCGTTGCCGCCGGTTTCACGCTCCAGGACCGCGATGCCTTTGCGTGTCCCCACCCACAGTTCGTCGGAGCGGGAAGGGGACGAATACATGGTCGTTCCGCCGTGGGAAAGTGCGATGCTCATGGCTGTGTCTCCTTCGAAATGGGTCCTGTTCGCGCGGCGGGCGGACGGTCGTAGCCGGGCGCGCGAACCAGTGTGTGAAAAGCGGGGCAGACGGCACCAGACCCGTCCGCCTATGCAAGGCGGTACACCTTCGCTATGGTGGTGTCAAGCTTTGCCGGGCGGAGCCGGCGAGCGGGATGATCGGGCCTTGTCTCTACTCGGAGCAGACGTTGCGGATACGTGTTTCCGGCGAAACAGGGTGTGGCAAGACTCCGTGGAGCCACGATACGGCACCGCCACTTCGAATCGGCGCCGCCACTCCGAATCGTCATTTCCGCGGAAGCGGGAATCCAGGCGGGGTGAGGCGGGGAAACACGTCGCATTGCCCCTCCCCACCCCTGGATTCCCGCTTCCGCGGGAATGACGATTCGGAGTGCCTTTGGGCCTCGCGGGAAGACGGCAGGAGACCGAATGCAAGTCACACGGCTAAGGGTGCTCTACGGGGTCCTCGGCGAGGGGAGTGAAAGCGTGCCGCGAGACCCGACAGGCTATCTGGGAATCGAGCAGGGAATCTATCGCCGGCACGGACTGGAGCTGTCCTGGGACCACGTGCAAGGCACGGACGAGCGCAACCAGGCGCTGGCGGCCGGTGACGCCGACCTGTCCTTCGTCATCGGGCGGGCGTCGCTCCAGCATTTCCTGCGCACGGGAGCCACGCGGCTCATCGGCTCGTGCATGAACAGCAGCCCCTACGTGTTGATGGTCCCGGCCGGGACAAACGATCTCGCGCATCTCGATGGCAAGGTGCTGGCGTGCCGCCGCGTCATCGCCGAGACGGCGCCGCTGGCGGAGACGTTCCGGAGCCTCGGCGGCCTGGAACTGGGGGCCGACCTTGGCCTGGACACGGTGGCCACCGATCAGCACGCGCTGGACCGGCTTACGGAGGGGTCCGCGGGCGCGGCGCTGTTGCCGCGGCCTTTCGACTTCGTCGCCCGGGAACGAGGTTTCCTGCCGCTCGCCGGCTGGCCGGTCGTCGCGGACGATCCCATGCCCATCACCGTCGAAACGATGGCGGCGCGGCTGAGCGAGAAGCGTGATGCCATCACGGCGTTCCTGGCCGCGCACCGGGAGGCGATCCGCTACCTCCAGGGGCATCGGAACGAGACCCTGGCCATGCTCGACCGGGTGTTCGGCTATGCGCCCGACCTTGCGGCCGTGCTCTACGACGAGTACCTCGTGTTGCTCGACCCGCGTCTCACCGTCGACCTGCCGCGGGTGGAGAGACTCGTGCGCCTGACCGCGCCCAACGCGGGTGTCGGCGTGTCCGATCTGGCGTCGCGCTGGCTCGCGCCCGGGGCGGCGAGCCCCGAGGCCCCGGCGGCCGGCTCCTGAGCGCTCCGTGTTGGCATCGGAAGGCATCGACACGCCGAACGGGCCGGATACTGGCGGGAGCGCCGGCCGGCCACCCTTGCCACCGACTCTCCCGCCGGGAACCACGGGTGTTGACGCGGTTGCATGGACCTTCGACGCCGGTTCTCGCCGAAACCATGACCCGGACGGCGGCCTCCGCGTAAGGGTGTAACACCTCGCCATGATCCCCGAACTTGTCGCCCTCGTCGCCGCCGCAATGTATGCCGTGAGCTTCATCGTCGCGCGGCGAGGACTGCGCTACTCCACCCCGGCCACCGTGACGACGTTCTCGATGGTGTTCCAGGCCGGGATCTTCAGCGTGGCGGTGGCGATTCGAGGGATGCCGGCCTTCAGTTGGACCGCGGTGGCGCTGATGGTCGCCGCCGGCAGCCTGCAACCGTTCGTACGCCAGTTGACCTATCGGGGCATGCAGACCATCGGCGCCGCCCGGAGCGGCTCGCTCCGGGCCACCCATCCTTTCTGGGCCGGCATTATCGCGATTTCACTGCTTGGGGAAGAACTGACGCTGCCCGTGTTCCTCGGCAACGTGACCGTGGTCGCCGGCATCGCTGCCATTTCCAGTGAGGGCGCCAGGGCCGCCGAGGCCAGAGCGGACAGCCCCCGGTGGTACGTCCTCGTGCCCCTGGCCGCCGCGGTCATGGCGGGCATCGCCTTCCCCTTGCGGCGGGCCGCCCTGACGCTGACCCCCGAGCCGGTGTTCTTCACCGCCGTCACCGGCACGGTGGGCCTGACCTTGCTGGGGATCACCCAGGTCGTGCCGGGTCTGGCGCAACGCTACGTCTGGGACCGCCGCGCGTTCTGGCCCTTCGTCGCGGCGGGGCTCTTCGAAGGCGTGTCCGCCGGCGGCATCCTCTACGCCCTCAACGCCGGCGAGGTCATCGTCATCGCCCCCATCACCGCCACCCTGCCCATGTGGATCCTCCTGGGCACCGTCATCTTCCTCCGGGACATGGAACGGGTGACCCGCAGCACGGTTCTCGGGACGGTGCTGGTGGTGACGGGGATCATCCTGGTGTCGGTGGGGCGTTGACGCGGGGCTAACGCGATCGGCGCGCGTCGCCACGCTTGTCTTAGCAAGCGGTATTGCTCCAGGAGACCGGCGAGATTGATGCTCCCCCCAGCATTTCCGGGTCAACCATTTCCGGGTCAACTACGGGGACGCACAAGGCGTCCCTGGGGTTCTATGAATCGGAGGCCAAAGTGCCGTTTGAGGCAGCCATCCGATGGGTCGTATTAGGCGCTAATGTAAGCCAATTGTCGCCACTTCCCGGGCCGGTAGTCATCTGACAAGGCCCTTTTCCTTCGCCAACTCGGCGGCCAGCTCTTCGGAGCGGTCGAGAAAGTCCAGCATTGCGTCGAGGTCAGTCAAATAGTGTCGCCATGTGTCCTCTTCATCGAGCTGTTCCCAAGCATATCGCTTGCCCCACAGCCCGACGTCCTCATCGAGATACGTGCAAAAGTCCCTCAGAGTATCCAGACTTCGATCGGGAGGCCCCTTCGGACGTTCAGGTCCTTGAGTGCTAATAAACGCCAGGAGAGTTACGGTTCTCTCGGCCATGGCCTGCCGGTAAAGTGCTTCGAGCCGATTCAACAGTTCAGAGGGGAGCCGTTCAAGCAGCTTCCTCAAGTAATGGCCTTGGGCTCCACGTCTCGTCGGCGCTATGTGATGCAATGCCAACAGGCATTTCAATCGCAGTTCAAGCGCAACACCAAGGTTGAAGTGGCTCACCGTTTTGAGCGACTCCCAAACGTCGTGTTTGCGCCACCCGGTGGCACCGCCGATTGGCGAGGTATCGCCCTCTTTGGCCCCCAACTCCCGGATCCGACGTTCGATCAGCCAAGCGGACTCCGCGAACGCCTTGGTGTCCGCCAAGTTTCTGATGTACTGGGCACTATTCATCCACTATAAAGATAGATCTCGGCGGTGGGTGATGGACGGACGCTGTATCGCCAATCAACCCTCCCAATCGTGGGCTGGATGTTCCGCACAGGTGACGAAGCCGAGACGTCCGGGGCCTCCTCCCGTATAGACTGAAGAAGGCTGCTCAACTCGTTCCTGGCGAACACGGGGGTGGCCGCGTGGTTCAACCACCGAAACGCGACTTCCTTGGCTTTGCCAAACTTCTTGGCCTTGTAGTACAGCGAGGCCGCGCTCACCGCAGAGATGCCGAGCGTCCGCGTTTTGGACAAATCCAGGTCGGCAAGGGCACTTGCCTCGGCATCAGCGGCACGGGTATACAAGTCGAAAGCGTTTTGCCTCCTACCTTGGCTCAGGGCCAACTGTGCGTCCGAAGCCAGACGCTCACTGATCTCGTGGTGTTCGATCCAGGACATTGTGCCCTTCGTCACGGAGTTCAAAGCTTGGCCAACAGGATCAAACGCGCCTTGAAACCGACCACACCCGCGAGCGCGGGCAGGTTACTGTGCCCTCTTGTGGCTTGAGCGAGTTTGGTCCGAAGGCGCTGCGTGACCGTGTCCTCTTGTCCACGATCCACGCCGGATACTTCAAGCCGCCAACATTCTTCCAGATCGGACTGTATTCTGCCCTTGGGCGCAACATAGTAGTCGGCGCCGGTCTTTGTTTCTGCCCGGCGGACGGCAACGAGGCCATAGAAGAGCTCAACCGCTGCCAAGACACAGGCGTAGGCACCGGCTTCCGTGGTGTCGATCTCATTGGCCCATGCCCGCCGTACTCGCGCATTTGGGGTTTGCCACTCGACCACTGTTGTTGAACGCACGCCGCTGCTGTCCAGATGGACATCCGCCGGTGACTTGTGATGCCGGTCCATGCATACGCTTGCAGCCTCTGTGTACGACTCCGCGATGGCCTGCGTCAAACGGCCATGGCCTGCGGCAAGCCACCCCGTAGGATGAAACAGAAGGGGTTGGAGCAAGGAGCTACCGAAGCAGTTGGCAACGTGGCAGTGTGAAAGGAGGCGGTGGCGGGGATTGGAGAGCGTCGAGTTAACGGCGGTTGTTTCCCCGTTGTCAAACTGCATCCGGCGGTCGGCTCCGCACCCCGTATAGTGCCCGGCCTTAGGCCGTGGACGCGCGGCAAAACGAACGGCATCGGCTTGTTCCGATGCGTGTGTTTCCGGCCGTTATCCCCGCACACCGCCATTACAACGGCACGTTGCGACCATAGAGGGTTGCGACCGCAAGCGCAAGGGGGGACGCAATGATGGAGACCAAAGGCCTTCATGTGGTGCACCCGCGGGCGGCGGGACTGGACGTTCACAAGATGCAGATCACGGCGACGGTGCGGTTGAGCGAGGGCGGGGGCGAGCCGGTGGTGGAGACGCGGGAATTTGTCGCCACGCCGGGAGGGTTGGAGGAGATGGCGGAATGGTTGAGCGGGCACGGGGTGGAGGCGGCGGTGATGGAAGGGACCGGGGTGTATTGGGTGGCGCCCTTCGAGGCACTGGAGCGTGCGGGGATCGAAGCGATCCTGGTGCATGCCCAGCAGGTGAAGCAGTTGAAGGGGCGCAAGACCGATGTGGCCGACAGCGTGTGGCTGGCCTGCGTGTGCCAGTTCGGGCTGTGCACGCCTTCTCACGTGCCGCCGCAGCCGTTCCGGGAGTTGCGCGCGTTGAGCCGCCAG
>JAJEAI010000139.1 GCA_022824205.1 Candidatus Binatia bacterium | reverse complement strand
CCCCTGGATTCCCGCTTTCGCGGGAATGACGATTCAGGGGTTTGGTCGCCAGGAAGCAGCGTTTTGACACACCCTGTTTCGCGGGAATGACGTATTGGGGGGCCGGGAACGACGATTCGGGGTGCCGGCGGTGCTTCCCTTCGGCGGCCAACCGGAGTAGATTCCACTGCGAAATTCGAACCAGCGGGAGGGAACCATGCTACCCGACATGCCACGAGACCAGCGGCTCGAGTTGCTGCGCAAGATGCTCATGATCCGGCGCGCGGAAGAGCACGTCGTCCGCTTCAACGAGGAGCACGAAGGGCTCATCCGGGGCCACTTCCACATCTACATCGGACAGGAGGCCACCGGCGTGGGCGTGTGCGCGGCACTGGCGCCCGAGGACTACGTCTTCAGCACCCACCGGAACCACGGCCACGTCATCGCCAAGGGCGGCGACCCCGGCAAGGTGCTCGCCGAGGTCATCGGACGCGAGACCGGCTACTGCCTGGGACGCGGCGGCACGTTCCACGTGGCGGCGCCCGACCTGAACATCCTGCACACCTCCGCCATCGTGGGCGGCAGCACGGCGCTGGCCTCGGGGGCGGCGCTGGCGGCGCAGGTGCTGGAGTCCAACGCCGTCACCGTGGTCTTCTTCGGCGACGGTGCCATGGACGAGGGCGTGGCGTACGAAAGCATGAACATCGCGCGGCTGTGGAACCTGCCGCTGATCTTCGTGATGGAGAACAACTACCGGCGGGCCGGGAGGGTCAATACCGACCACGCCGCCGACGACCTGCCCAACATTCCCCGCGCGCTCAACCTCGAGACCGTCACGGTGGACGGCGACGACGTGGGGCAGGTGCACGGCACGCTGAAGGAACTGGTGCGGCGCACCCGCGCAGGCGAGGGTCCGTTCTTCGTCGAGGCGCGCACCCATCCGTGGCCGGGCAACGACGGCGCCCATCCCACGCTGGTGGGCGGACCGACGGACATCCACTGGGCCTGGGACCCGAGCCCGGTGCCCGAGAACGTGCGTTCCTGGTACGCCGACGGCGATTGCATCCTGGCCTACGCGCGGGAGCTGGCAGAGAGCGAAGGATGCGACCGGGAGGCCGTGGTGCGGGTCGACGAGGAGGTGCGGCGCGACGCCGACGCCGCGGCGCAGTTCGCGCTCACGAGCCCGTTGCCTCCGCCGGAGGCCGCGGTCCGGTATGCGTACGCGGGAAGGGGTGAATAGCCATGGCGCGGGAAATGACGCTGGGAGAGGCCCTGGTCGAGGCGTTGGCCGAGGCCATGGAGCAGGATCGGCGGGTGGTGCTCATCGGCGGCGGGCTGGTGAGCTCGGGACCGGCCGCGCAACGGTTCCGCGCGGTGCGCGAGCGGCACGGCAACCGCATCAAGTCCCCGCCCATCGCCGAGCTGGGCTATTGCGGCATCGCCGCGGGCGCGGCCATGGCCGGCCTGCGTCCGCTGGTGGACATCGGCACCGCGACCTTCTCGTACGAGGCGATCCCGCAGATCAACAACGAGGCGGCCATCGCCTACTCCAACTCCGGCGGCCAGACCAACGCGCCGGTCACCTACTTCATGCGCTACGGCATCCGCGGCGGCGGCGGCGTGCAGCACTCGGGCAGCCCCCAGCCCTGGTACTGGAACACCCCGGGCCTGCAGGTGGCCATGCCCGCCACCCCGGCGGACGCCAAGGGGCTCCTGCGCACCGCGTTGCTCAAGAGCCAGGACCCCACCATCTTCATGGCCCACGAGCGGCTGCTGGGCGAGCGCGGCCCGGTGCCCGACGGCGCGCACGACACCGAGTTCGGCAAGGCCGCGGTGGCGCGGGAAGGCGGCGACGTCACCGTCGTGGCATCCGGGGTGCAGGTGCCCAGGGCGATGGCCGCCGCGGAAGCCCTGGCGAAGGACGGCATCTCGGCGGAAGTGGTGGACCCGCGGACGCTGGAACCGCTGGACACCGACACCCTGCTGGCGTCGGTGCGCAAGACCGGCCGGCTGGTGGTCACGGACGAGAGCCACGACAACTGCGGCGTGGCCGCGAACCTGGCCGCGCTCATGGCGGACCTGGCCTTCGACAGCCTGAAGGCGCCCATCAAGCGGGTCGCCATCCCGCACGTGCCGATCCCGTTCGCCGTGCCGCTGGAGGATTACGTGACGCCCACCGCGGGGCGGATCGCCGAGGCGGCGCGGGCCGTGATGGGGTGAAGCTGAAAATGCGTCCTTCGACTTCGCTCCGCCGACGCTACGTTCAGGACGAATCGAATTCAGGACGAATCAAACTCAGGACGAACCAAACTCAGGACGAACGGAACCCCGTTCTTGCAACCGTTCGTCCTGAGCGTAGCGGAGCGAAGTCGAAGGACGCCACTTTACCCGAGTGCCGGCACCGCCACGCGCAACTCGGCTACTCCGTCTCCTGGTACTCCCGGGCGAACGCGCACAGCCGTTCCACGGCCAGCTCGAACAGCTCGCCGCCCTTCTCCTTGCTGGCGAGGGTCGGGTCGCCCATGACACCCGACGGCGACAGGTCCTCGCGCGGCGTCTGGACGTAGCCTCCGACCTTGCTGACGAATGGCGGCGTCTGCGGCCCGAGATGCGTCACCAGGCTGCCCTGTGCGCACAGCTCCTCGCGCAGGTGCAGGTTCATGGAGGTCTCCACCGCCCCGGCGTGGCCCACGCGCGCGCCGGGCATCTTCTCGTCCGGGAACAACCGCCCCATGTCCTTGTCCACGAGCCCGAACCAGTTGAGGACGACGACGCGGATCCCCTCCTCGTCCTGCAGCGCCGCCACCGTCGAGCGCGACAGCGCCACCTGGCCGCCGTGGCCGTTCAGCAGCGCGATGCGCGTGAAGCCGTGCCGGTGCACCGAGCGCACGATCTCGCGGATCAGCGCCATCCAGGTGGCCGCCGTGAGGCTGATGCTGCCGGGAAAGTTCTTGTTGCTCGGCGTGAAGCCGAAGGGCACCGTCGGCCCCACCAGGATCTCCGGGGCCCGCCGGGCCGCCGCCCGGGCGATCTCCTGCGAAATGAACGCGTCGGTATCCAGCGGCAGGTGATGCCCGTGCTGCTCGATCACCCCGACCGGGACGATCACCACGCACCCTTTCTCCGCGCACTCCTTGATCCGCGGCCAGCTCAGCTCTTGCCATATGGGCATCGTGATCCTCCTTCAGGTTGGAGCGCCCCTACACCTTTCTCGTCCCGGTTCGCCGGCGCGGATGTTTGTCCTTCTCGCCATCCGTTGCCGCGGCCGGGCTCGTCACCCAGTCCATCATCAGACGCTTGATCTGAGTCTGATAGGGCACGTCATGCAGGCTTGCCTTGGCCTTGAACGCCTCCAGCAGATTCTCCGGCACCTTGAGGCTGATGAGCCGGCTTCCCCTGCGCGCCGCCGGCGAGTGGAGCATGCGAAACTCATCGAGAAACCGCAGGATGGCCTCGGGCTTCATCCCCTTGCACTGCTCCAGATACTCCTTCGAAAAGTACTGCACGGGCCTCATGAGGCGATACTCCTCAATGCCTTGATGTCCTCGAGATCCTGTGGCCGGCCGCTCTTCTCCTTCATCCGGATCAGGTCGTCAACCGCCACCACGGGCAACCGGAACCCGACCATCGGCACCATGTCCACCTGCATCGCCGACAGGTCTTCGGTGATGATGATGTCCACCATCTCGGTGGGGTCCGCCGAATTGACGAAGCTCCAGGCGATGAGATTGCGGTTGCGGATGTACTCTTCCCGGAAGTCGAACACTTCCTCCGCCTTCAACGGCAGGCGGGGCTGCAATCCCATGCGCTTCAGCGCCGATTCCGCGGCTGTGAAATTTCCGCGGGACAACGCGAGCACCAAGTCCAGGTCAAGCGTGCCTCGCACCACCCCGTGCAGTGCGACCGCATGCCCGCCGGCGATGGCGAAGCGGACCCGGGCTTTTCGGAGGGCGGTGACGACGCGCTCTATGAACATGTGGGAGTATATACCGGATATATATCACGACCGGAAGAGGGCCGTGTGTCCGAAGGGCGGACACTCGTGGTACGTATCCGCTTCGCCGAAGCGAGCCGTGGCACCACTCGGCACGGACGGCTCAGGAGGTGGCGACGCCCGTGATCGCGGGACCGCTGCGCCGGAGCGAGGGCATCCATCCCCGCTCAGGCTTCTCGATCGACGTGCTCCGCCTCCCCTCAATCCAGCACGAACACGCACTTGCCGGTGGTGGCGCTGTCGAAGATGCGGAACGCTTCCTCGGCGTCGTCGAGGGCGAAGCGGTGCGTGACGAGGTCGTCCACCGGGACGTTCTCCTCCACCATGAAGCGGCAGATCTCGATCAGCTCGGACTTGTTGAAGGTCCACGAGCCGACGATGGTGGCCACCTTGAAGATGACGTCGTCGCGGAAGTTGATGGTGGACGGCGGACCCATGCCCACGTAGCAGCAGCGCCCGAAGGTGCGCATGGCCTTGAGGATCTGGCTGCGGCATTCCGGGTTGCCGGAAGTCTCCAGCGCCGCCGTGGACCCGAGGCCGCC
Organism: Candidatus Binatia bacterium; assembly: GCA_022824205.1. Lineage (GTDB taxonomy): Bacteria > Desulfobacterota > Binatia > UBA9968 > JAJDTQ01 > JAJDTQ01. Next base: position 2,276 of record JAJEAI010000139.1, on the reverse strand, counting down.
GGTCAACTCCTTGATGGCCTCCACCGGGTCGGTGTCATTGGCGTTGATGACGTGGTCCGCGCCGTAGCGGCGCGCCAGCTCCAGCCGCTCCGGCACCACGTCCACGGCGATGACCCGCGCCCCCATGTGCTTGGCGCACAGGGTGCCGCTCAGGCCCACCGGCCCCTGGCCGAAGATCGACACCACGTCGCCGCCGGCGATGTGGATCTTCTTGAGGCCGTTCCAGGCCGTGCCGGTGCCGCAGGAGATGGCCGCGCCGGCCTCGAAGGACAGTTCCTCGGGGAGATGGATCAGCAGGCGGGACGGCACCAGGATGTAATCCGCGTTGGCGCCGTGGGCGTCCACGCCGCCGAAGGTCACATGGCCGTGGGGGCACGCCTGCTCGAATCCCATGGAACAGATCTCGCAGATGCCGCAGCCCTCGTAGTGGTGCACCACCACCCGGTCGCCCACCTTCAGACCAGCCGGGGCGCCGGCGCCCAACTCCGCGATGACGCCGCAGGGCTCGTGGCCGGTGATGGCCTTGATGGGCACGTCGCCACGGTACCGATGCAGGTCGGTGCCGCACATGCCCGAGGAGCGGATCTTCACCACCGCCTGGCCGGGTCCCGCGTGGGGGTCCGGGAACTCCCGTATCTCACACTCTCGGTTGCCGTTGAACATCACGCCGCGCATGAGATCTTCTCCTGTCCTTCTTGAGGGGTTTTGCCTAACGGCCGTATCACGGGGCCGGGCGGCAAGGCAAACCGCAAGGCTCGCCACTCCGGACGCGATCATCACACGACCCCTGATCGGAATCCGCCCGGCCCACGGACACTCCGCGTACTCTGTCTCCCGGTCCCGGTTTGTGCTAATCCTCTAGTTGCCGCAAGGCACATCCTTCGGGACGGGAGGATCCCCCATGGATTTCGTGAATCTCGCGGAGAAGGCGGACAAGGAACAACGCTTCACGCGGCTCTACGGGACCGAGAAGTTCTGCACCTGGATGCTCCACTTCAAGCCCGGCGACCACACGGACATGCACTTCCACACCGAGCCGGAGAGCTTTCTGGTGGTCGAAGGCAAGGCCAGCGTGAAGGACATCCACGGCGGCGAGCGCATCGCCGAACAGGGCGAGGTGGTGTTCTTCGACGCCAAGGAATACTACCAGATCACCAACGTGGGCACGGGCCGCCTGCTGCTCTACGGCAACCGGCCGGAACCCTTCGGCGGCGCCCACGTCAGCGCGAAATAGGCGTCGTTCGTGCTGCCTGCACGTTTCTCCCGCGGCAACGTCGGGGCCGGACCTTGTAGTTTGTAACGACAGGGAATTGATGAGGTTTTCGCTACTTTCGGAGAAGACTCTTGGCAAACGAGGCTGATTCTTCAGGACCGCAATACCTGGTCGGCTCGGTCTGGCCCACCAACCGGACCGGCGTGCTCGGCGACACGGAGCTGGACCCGAAGCTGCCGCCTGGCATCCGCTTCGTGCACCTGAGCATGGAGTTCACCCGGGGCACCCAGGACGAGTTCCGCGCGGCCATGCCCGGCTACGAGGCCAAGGCGGCCGAGTTGGCGGCGCTCGGGCCGGACCTGATCCGGGTCATCGGCGCGCCGCCGTTCATGCTCCTGGGCTACGAGGGGGAGAGCGCCACCATCCGTTCCTGGGAAGAGCGCTACGGCGTTCCCATGCTCACCTCGGGGATGAACCACGTGTGCGCGTTCCGCACCCTGGGGGTGCGCCGCATCGTGGGCGCAAGCTACTTCCCCGAGCACCTGAACGACCTGTTCCGCCGGTACCTCACCGACGCGGGCTTCGAGATGCTGGCCATGGACGGCATCGACGTGCCCTTCGCCGACGTCCCCAAGGTGCCGCCCGGGGAGATCCAGCGGCAGCTCACGGAAATGTTCGCCCGGCATCCGGGTGGCGAATGCCTGTACATGCTGGGGTCGGCATGGAAGACCCTCGACATCATCGAGCCGCTGGAGGCGGACCTGGGCGTGCCCGTGGTGTACGCCCCCACGGCACGCTGCTGGCAGACGCAGATGCGCCTGGGCGTGCGCCGGCCGATTCCCGGCTACGGAAGGCTGCTGGCGGAGATGCCGGAACCGGTCTGAATGGTGTTGCCCCCAACCCACGCCGCCCGGATTCCCGCTTCCCAAGCTGTGTCAAAACTGCAGGCGCCAACGCCCCGATCCGTCATTCCCGCGAAAGCGGGAATCCAGGGGTGGGGCGGTGGGGAACACGCCGTTCGGCCCCTCTCCACCCCTGGATTCCCGCTTTCGCGGGAATGACG
>JAJEAI010000093.1 GCA_022824205.1 Candidatus Binatia bacterium | reverse complement strand
TTGAGTATTTGCCCCATTACGGTATGATTGTACGCCATGGACCTGAACCTCCTCCTACGATGGGTTTTGCAATTGCCATCATAGCATGACGGAGCTCTTCAGGTCCTCCTCATTCGTATTTCTTGTGGGACAGCAGTGATGTGCAGGCTGTGGCAGTACGGGCAGGTTACGTCACGGGCACCTGTGAACTGGATCGGGATGGTGTCGATCTCCGGATACACGCGGGAGGCGACATGCGACCCACGCTGGATCTGCAGCTAAAGGCCACCGTCAATTTGAAGAAGGCCGCGGACGGATTTTTCCACTTTCCATTGAAGCAACGGAACTACGATCTGTTGCGCATCGACACTCAAACGCCGAGACTTCTCGTCGTGCTTGACCTGCCGGCGGAACGGGGCGATTGGATGACAATCACCGAGGAAGAACTGGTGCTACGACGGTGTGCCTTTTGGCTTAGCCTTGCGGGCCATGAAGAGAAGCCGAATCGGTCATCCGTTACCGTCCACATACCCCCAGAAAATCGCTTTGACATTGAAGGATTGCGTGCCCTAATGGAGCAATCACGAGGGGGAAAGATCACATGATCGCCAACATCCGGGACAGGAAGGCCTTGAGCGAAATCTCCCCAGGGGCTCTGTCCGCTTACGCACGCAGTTTCGGTTGGACCAAAACCGGGACGTATGGGGATCATTCCGATGTCTATACGGCGGAGGGGTTGCCTGAGATTCTTCTGCCTCGGCATCAGTCCCTTGGGGACTATGCCAGCGTGGTGTCACGCCTTTTGGAAATCTTTGCTAATGCAGCCGAGCTTGACGAGTTGGCGCTTTACCGTGACTTGGTTACCGCCGATCGCGATGTAATCAGGGTCCGAGCCTCGGAGGGGGAAGACGGAAGCGTGACCGCCAGTGACGGCGTCCGGCTTATGCACGGGGCTCGCGATATGCTCTTGGCCGCGGCCTGTTCGGTGCAGAACCCTCAGCGCGTCTACAGGGTCGGGGCGAACAAGGAAGCGAACACCTATCTGGAGCAGGTTCGCTTGGGACAGACTGAACAGGGGAGTTTCGTAGTGACGCTCCTGAGTCCCGTAGTCCCACCCGTAATTCAGCACGCGCTTATTGACGAAGTGGCTTTAGACGACGATCCGTTTGAGCGGCAAATTACGAAACGTCTGGCCAGTGCACTCGCCGCAACTCGTGAGGCTGCCGAACGAACGGTCGGAGGAGAGGCGGATGCCTTCGCAAGGGCGGTCGAACTGGGGGTGAGCGCCAACTTGTGCGAGGCTCTTGTAGAGGTCATAGACCCATTCCCTTCCTTGAACGTCAGTATTACATGGGCTCGGACTCGTCCGGTAAGTGTTGCGCGAAACGTTGTCCGTTTCTCCGGTTCAGATGTTCCTGTCTTGCGGGAAGCCGCGCGTTCGTTTCGTGACCGCGAACCGCGTCCAGATGTGGACATCTTTGGTATCGTACGGACGCTGGCCCGTGACGAGGCGGAGGTAGACGGGACGGTGACTCTGCTAGCGTTCATTGAGGGCCGGAATCAATCTGTAAAGACTGTACTACGGCAATCGGACTATGAGCGGGCGATTTTGGCCCACAAGGAGAAGGCCCCCGTCATAATAAAGGGTGATCTTGAGCGAATCGGGCAACGTTGGCATCTATTGAACCCCGTTATCGCAGACGTCATTCGCGAGAATGACGTGGTAGAGGACGGGCAATAGCAGCAGGTAGAGGCGCCTTCACGCTGGCCGTACCGGCATGATGTACGAGGGATCTCGCCGTCACGGGAGACCCCTTCAGACCTCCGGCTGCTGGTAAAGCCTCTTGGCGTTCCCGCTCAGAACCGCTTCCTTGTCTTCTTCGGACAAGTCCTCGCGCGCGAGCAGCTCGTCGATCTCGTGGCGGCATTTCGCGGCGTCGAAGACTTCGTGCGGGAAGTCGCTGCCGAAGAGAAAGCCGTCCCTGCCGGCGTTCTGCACGGCGAACCCGAGGCCGCCGTCGTCCACGTCGAAGCCGATGAAGATCCTGCCCTCCCGCATCTGGGTGCGGAAGTAGTCGCTGGCCTTCTCGCCGAGCTTGGGGCCGCCGAGTATTTCGCCGTCCAGGTCCACCTGCATGTGGCCCTCGTGATGGGACCGGTCGAGGCGGTCCAGGAAGAACGGCACCCAGGTGGATCCTCCTTCGAGAAAGCCGACGCGGAGCCCGGGAAAGCGCTCGAAGACCCCGTGGGAGACCATCGCGGCGGCCTGGATCATGATGCCCATGGGATGTCCGATGGCGTGGACCGGATAGTAGGTGCTGAAGGTGTCCATGCCCAGGTGGTGCAGGGCGCCCACGTGCACCGCCAGGGAGCAGTTGAGCTTCTCGGCCTCCTCGTAGATGGGCCAGTAGAGCTTCGCTCCCAGGTGGTTTTGCAGGCCCTCTCCGTTGGAGGGCAGCATGGCTCCGATCATTCCCTGCTGCGTGACGGCGCGGCGCAACTCCTCCACGGCGGCATCCACGTCCTGGATCGGAATCAGCGCCACCCCCTTGAGCTTCGGGCTGTGGTTGAGGAAGGTGTCGTAGAGCCAGTTGTTGTAGGCGCGGCAGGCGGCGATGGCCCACTCCATCGAGACGAGCCGGCCCATGGCCAGACCCCAGGTGGGATAGAGCACCGACCAGTCGATCCCCGTCTGCTCCAGGAACTCCAGCCACTCCTTCGGGCCGGGATTGCCGAACTCCTTCTGCCCGAAAGAGGGCTTCAGGTAGTGGAAATGGAGGTGGTCGAGCACCGGGAAGGTCTGCCACGCCCGGCAACCCTTGGGCATGTACTTCACCAGCTCCTCGTTCCGGGCCAGCTCGTTCACGTGACCGTCGCCATCGATGACCTGCATGGGAAACCTCCCTTGACAGCCTTGCTGCAACTGTATACTGTTTTGTCGACAATCCCGTAGACTAAGGATTGTAGACTAGGGAAAGGCGTCTGCTCTGTCAAGCTCCCGAAACAACCTCGTCCAAAAGGCCCTGGACCACCTCACCGGTGAGATCCTGGCGGACCGCCTGCGGCCCAACCAGAGCATCCGGGAGGTGGAAATCGCCGCGAGGCTGGGCATCAGCCGCTCGCCCGTCCGGGAAGCGCTGCGCATCCTCGAGCAGGACGGTCTCGTGGTCTACCGGCAGGGACGCGGCACTTTCGTGGCGGACGTGACTCCGGAAGACGCGGACGAGCTCTACCTCATCCACGGGCACCTCATGGGGCTGGCCGTCAAGCTGGCTTGCCAGAAGATGACCGGCGAAGACGTGACCGAGTTGGAAACGCTGGTGGCGGGGCTGGGCGCGGCGGCGGAGGGGGATGACCGCCCCGGTTTTCTGGTGGTCCGAAGCCGCGTCGAGCGTTTCATCGCCAGCAAGTCTCTTTCCCCCCGACTGGCGCGCCTGATCGAGACCATGGGCTTCCCCTGTGCCAGGTACCGGTCGTTTCACGTCTCGGTGCCCGGCTACATGGGTCACGTGGCCGAAGCGTATCGCGGCATCTGCATGGCGTTTCGCTCCAAGGACGAGGCTACCGCGGAACAGTTGCGCGTCGACATCATCGACCTGGGAAGAAGCCTGCTGCAGCGCTACTTCTTCGAGCCCCTGGGGCGCGGGCCGGAGGCGCCGGGCACAAGTTCGCCGCACGTGGAGCATGGCGCCGCCGCGGACGCGAAGGCGAGGGGGCGGGATGGATGAGGCGGCACTCTTCGCCGCGCGCCGCATCCTGGTCTACGTGGAGGACCTGGAGGCCGCCGCCAACTACTACCGCGACGTGCTGGGATTCGTTCGCATCGGAGGGGTGGCGGGCGTGAACCATGAGTTTTCCACCTTGGGGCCGCCGTTGGTCCTGCACGAAGGCGGCCGTGCGGCGCGCGAGCCGCGCGGCCGGGTGGGGTGCGTCCCGAGTTTCCAGGTGGCCGAGGGCATCTCGGAGCTGATCGAAACCTACCGGGAACGGAGGGTTCCCATCGTTCACGACGTGCAGGAGGTCTCTCACGGGTGGATCGCGTTTATCGCGGATCTCGAAGGCAACGTGATCCAGATCTACCAGGCAAAGGAAAGCTAGACGATCTCCATGTCTTCCCTGCTCCTTCAGATACCGGATGTTTGCTGGACCCGAGCGTTGCTGGACGGGAGCGTCAAGGTGGACGGCTTCCCCGTAGAGCTGGAGCCGGCGGTGTTCGACGCGCGGACCTCGAGGCGGTTGCGCGGCGAGGTGGAGGAGCAGTACGCCGGCACCGAGCAGGTCATCCCCGATTTCCTCGTCCGGCTTTCCAAGGGGCTGGAACAGACCCTGGTGGCGCTTCCGGTGTTCGTGACGCGGGGGATGATCCATCGGAAGCTCGTCATGCGCGCCGGGCTGACGCCGGGCGACCTGCGCGGCCGCCGGGTCGGCATGGGGAGGGTGCTCGGGGCCACCAGCGTGTTCCTCAGGGGCTTGCTGGCGGACGACTTCGGCGTCGAGCGCAAGGACGTGCGCTGGGTGGCGGCGGAGCCCATCGAGAGCGACGGGGCCATGGGCGGCGAGTGGTCCTACCTGTCGGAGCGGGGCCGGTTCAAGTCCTCGGAGCTTCTGTCCCGGCTCGGTTCCGGCGACTTGGACGCGGTGATCTATCCCGGGGGTGCGGGCGGGCACTGGTACAACTGGGTGGCGGCCGCGGGCGCGGGCAAGAGCCCGGACCCCTACGGCGACCTGGAGGCAATGGTGGCCAACAGCTCCGACCTCTGCTTCCCCATCGGCGACGCTCCGGCCCACGTCTCGTGGTTCAAGCGAACGGAGATCTATCCCCTCTATCACTTCCTGGGGCTTCGACGTGAGATCGCCGAAGCGAACCAGGGCTTGTGCGAGGCCGTGGTGGACGCTTTCGACCGGGCCGCCCGCGAGGCCACCCGTTACATGAGCCCGGACGAGAAGGATTCCTGCGAGCGTGAACTGGAATTGCTGGGAGCCGACCCGAACCGGTGCCGTGCGACCCCGTTGCACGCGCGCACGGTGGAGGCGTGCATGGACTATCTGTCCGCTGACGGACTGCTGCCGCGCCGTCCGTCCATGGCCGAGATATTCCCGTTCAACTGACGCACTTGGGCGTGGAAGGAGAGAACACCATGAAGGTCTGGCTTTTCCTGCGTGTGGGGTACCCCAAGCGAAAGACCGGCGCCTACCTGATGGCGGGCTCCGATTACGACGAGAGGCTCGGCCAGGAGATCTACGACGAGGTCATCGACTTCATCCCCCGCGCCGAAGAGTACGGCTTCGACGGGGTGTTCTTTCCCGAGCATCACAGCCGGGCGGCCAACGGCCTTTCCCCCTCGCCCAACCTGTTCGCGGCCGCGGCCACCATTCTGACCAAGGAAGTCAAGATCGGCCTCATGGGCAACTGCCTGCCGCTGCACCACCCGATACGACTGGGCGAGGAGCTGGCGATGCTCGACAACATGAGCCACGGCCGTCTCGTCGTGGGCATGACCCGGGGCGGCGACTTCTGGGCGTTCAACATCCCCTCCAAGGAGTCCAGGGAACGGTTCCAGGAGGGTTGGGAGTTGATACTCAGGGCATGGCAGGCCGACGAGCCCTTCGAGCATCACGGGCGGTACTGGGATCTCGACTACATCGCGATGCTTCCGCGGCCCGTGCAGAAGCCCCACCCGGAGATGTGGATCGCGTCCTTCAGCGCGGAGAGCATCGAGTGGGCCGCGGCCAACCGCGTGCGGCTGGCCGCCTCGTGGTCGCCGGCGGACCAGATCAAGGAGAGCTTCGACTACTACCGGCGCTACGCGCGGGAGCATTGCGGCTGGACGCCGGGACCGGAGGACTGCGTGGTCTCGCGCGACATCTACGTCGCCCCCACCAACGAGCAGGCGCGCGAGGAAGCCGCGGACGAGTTGATCGGCGGGCCGGCGGTGGAGTTCGGCGGCGCCCCCGCCAAGTACCAGCGCAACGTCCAGGACGGTTACTTCACCCCACGCTCCACGGGCTACAAGAAGGGCGAGCACGTGGGCGTGATGGAGATCCGCGACTGGTCCTTCGAGGACTACCAGGATTCGGGAATCTCCATCGTGGGAGACCCCGACTACGTCACCGAACGGATCATCTCCCAGTGCGACTTGCTCGGCATCGACAAGATCATGATGCGCCCGGTGTTCGGCAAGATGAGGCTGAGCCAGGCGCGGGCGAGCATCGAGCTGATGGCCAGGGAAGTGATGCCGAACCTGAAGCGGCACATGCCGGTGGCCGAGGCGGCCGCCTCGGCTTCCCTCTGATGCCGGCCTTCCGGCCTCTGGAGGACGTGATGAGCAAGACGGAACCGTCCGGCGAACGAGAGGGTCAGGGGTCCGACTTCTACGAAGACGTCAAGCGGCAGCATCTCGCTCCGCTGTGGCGGCAGAGGCGCCGCCCCACCCACGGACGCGCGGTGCCGCACCTGTGGAAGTGGCCCATGTTGAGGGCCGAGATGATGAGGGCGGCGGACGTGGTCAGCACCGAGGACATCGAGCGCCGGGTCCTCGGCCTGATGAACCCCGGCCTGGAGAAGGAAGGCATCTTCGCCACCACCCCCAATCTCGTGGGCGCCGTCCAGCTCATCCTCCCCGGGGAAGTGGCGGTGGCGCACCACCATACGCCGGCCGCGCTGCGCGTCATCCTGGAATCGGAGCGGGCCTACACCTGCACGGACGGCGAGCGCTGCTGGATGGAGCCGGGCGACGTGATCCTGACCCCCGCGTGGACCTACCACGATCACGGCAACGAGGGCGACAAGCCCGCGCTGTGGCTCGACGGCCTGGACGCCCCGTTGATCCAGGCCATGGATACGGTCTTCTTCGAACGCTATCCCGGCCAGACCCAGCAGCCCCAGCAGGAGCTTCACGAGGCGTCGGTGCGCCGCTTTCGCGTGGCGGGGATGCGGCCGGCGGGCTACTCCTGGGACAAGACCTATTCGCCGCTCACGAAGTATCCCTGGCGGGACATGGTCCAGGCGCTGAACGAGATGCCGGCCCCCGAGGCGAGCGAGTTCGACGACCTCCGGCTGGAGTATTTCAATCCCCACACCGGCGGGCCGGTGATGCCCACCATCGCCTGCTACGCCCAGCGACTGCGTGGCGGGGTCCATACCAGCCGGCATCGCCACAGCTCCGTGGGAATCTTCTACGTGTTCCGCGGCTCCGGCCACACCGTGGTGGAAGACGAACGCCTTGAGTGGAGCGCCGGCGACATCTTCGTCATACCGGGATGGCACTGGCACGAGCACGTCAACGCCGCTTCCAGGGAAGACGCGATCCTTATTTCGTATACCGACGAGCCGCTGCTCAAGAGCCTGGGGATCCACCAGGAGGAAGCGGACGGGTCGTCGTAGCCCCCTGGGGACGGGCGCCGGCAAGGGACGCCAAGGCAGGCCGCAATCGGGAGAAATCATCCATGGCAGGAACGATCATCGGACAGCCGCTCCCACGGGTTGAAGCGGCCGCCAAGGTCAGCGGGCAGTGCCGGTACGCGGCCGACGTGGTCCGGCCCGGCACCCTGTGGGGCAGGGTCCTGCGGAGCCCGATGCCCCACGCCCGCGTCCTGAAGGTGGACGTGGAGAAGGCGCGGCGGCTGGCCGGGGTCAAGGCGGTGATTACCGCCGCGGACATGAACCCCAAGCTGGTGGGGGCGACGCTCAAGGACATGCCCCTCCTGGCGCGGGACAGGGTGCGTTACGTGGGCGAGGAGATCGCGGCCGTGGCCGCCGTGGACCGGGACGTGGCGGAAGAAGCCGTCGGCCTCATCGACGTGGAGTACGAACCGCTGCCCACGGTCTACGATCCCCTGGAAGCCATCGCGCCGGACGCGCCGCTGCTGCATCCCGACTACGCCGGCTACGAGGGGCCTCCCACCAAGGCGCCGGACCTGCGCAACGTACAGACCCTGGTGCGCGGAGCGAAGGGAGACATCGCGCGGGGCTTCGCCGAGGCCGATCACATCTTCGAGAACACGTTCCGCACCCAGCTCGTTCACCAGGGCTACATCGAGCCCTACGCCTGCACGGTGGAAACGGACTCGGCCGGACGCGTCGCCGTATGGGTCGCGAACCAGGCGATGTTCAAGCTGCGCAGGGTCCTGGCCGCCTACCTGGAGCTTCCGGAAGACGACATCACCATCCACCCCAGCAACATGGGAGGGTCCTTCGGCGCCAAGGACTTCCTGACCCACGTGCCGGCCGCGTACTACCTGTCGCGGGCCACGGGGAAGCCCGTGAAGTTCGTGAAGAGCTACACGGAAGAGCTGATGGCCGCGAGTCCGCGCCACCCGGCGGTGATCCGGCTGCGCACCGGCGTCATGAAGGACGGCACGCTGCGCGCCTGGGAAGGCAAGACCTACTACAACGGCGGGGCGTACGGCGCCTACAAGCCGAACCCGCAAGGCTCCATGAGCGGCGCCTACATGGTGGCGGGCTCGTACAACATCCCGCACACGCTCCTGGAGGGTTACTGCGTCTACACGAACCAGGTGCCGGGCGGCTACTTTCGCGCTCCGGGCGAGACCCAGACCCTGTTCGCGGTGGAAAACCACATGGACATGATGGCCCGCGAGCTGGGAATGGATCCGCTGGAGTTCCGCCTGCGCAACGCCCTCAAGGACGGGGACACGAGAAGCACCGGCGAATCGCTGCGGGACGCGCGCGCCGTGGACGTGCTGCGCCGGGTGGCGGAGATCTCCGGGTGGGGCGGCGCCCGCGAGCGCGCGGCCGGGCGGGTGTCCGGACGCGGAGTCGCGTTCGGCGACCGCCACGTGGGCCATGGCGAGTCGAGTTTCGAGTTGCGGCTGGAGCGGGACGGCGCCCTGAGACTGTTGAGCGGAGTGGGCGATCAAGGGGTCGGCGCCTATGTCATGCACCGGCAGGTGGTGGCGGAGACCTTCAGAGTTGACCCGGACGACGTGCTCATCGAAGTGCGCGACACCTCCAGTGCTCCCTACGACCAGGGGATCAAGGGCGCCCGCGGCATGCACATCGAGGGCCAGGCCATCCTCGAGGCCAGTCGCGCGTTGAAGGAGCGGCTGTGCGCGCTCGCGGCCGGGTACTGGAAGATCGGGCCGGAAGGGGTTTCCTGGAACGATGGCGCCGTGGTCCACGAGGGAAGTCCGGACAAGCGCCTGAGTCTCGAAGAGCTGGCGAAACTGTCCGAGGAACCCATCACCGGGTACGGTCGTTTCGTGGGGCACAAGCCCGACGTCTACTCGTTTCAAGCGGTGGTGGCTGACGTGGACGTGGACCGGGACACGGGCGCGGTGGCGGTGGACCGGCTCTACTTCGTCTACGACGTGGCCAACATCATCAACCCCCTGATCCACCAGGGGCAGATCGACGGGGGCGTGGTGCAGGGACTAGGCTACGCCCTGATGGAAGAGATCGTGCTCGACGACGGGAGGCCCACGACCGTGAGCCTCGGCGACTACAAGCTCCCTAACGTCCGGGACCTGCCGCCTCTCACCACTTCGCTGGTGCAGGCCTCCGAGGGACCGGGACCCTTCGGCACCAAGGCGGTGGCCGAGGCCGGCATCAGCATCATCGCGCCGGCCATCGTCAACGCCGTCTACGATGCCACCGGCGCCCGGATCACGGATTTGCCCGTGACCGCGGAGAAGGTCTTCAGGCACATGACCGAGGGCTCTTAGTGTTCGATGACAGGCGAAGGTTCGCACAAGGCAGACAAACTCAAGGAGGCAAGACGATGTCCAACACGGCAAGCCGATACCTCATGGTGTTCGCGGTCCTTCTGTGGATCGGGGCTTTCGGATTCCAGGGTTTCGATAGCGCAAGCGCCGCCGACGATTCCTTTTACAAGGGGAAGACGCTTCGCCTGATCGTCGGTTATTCACCGGGCGGCGGAGCGGACGGGCAAGCCCGGATCGTCGCGCGCCACCTCGGGAAGTACCTCCCCGGCCAACCGAGGGTCATCGTGATCAACAGGCCCGGAGGGGGCTCCGTGCTCGCTGCCAACTACGCGTACAACATCGCGAAGAACGACGGCCTCACCATCGTCAGCCTGCCTGGGGGACTCAACTTCCTTCAACTGGCGAAAGCCGAGGGAGTGAAATACGACATGAGCAGGTTCGCCGCGGTGGGGGCGTGGTTCAGGTCGAACTGGGCACTCTTCCTGAGGGCGGACGCCTACAAGAGTCTCGACGCGGTCCGGAAGGCGAAGACCCCTCCCGTCATCGGCACGCAGGGCGGAGGCGCGCCCCACGACTTCTTCAACATCGCGTGGCAAAAGGCGCTGGGGCTCAAGTTCAAGGTCATCACGGGGTACGAGAGCCGGCGGGCCGACGTGGCGCTGGAGCAGGGCGAAATCGACGGCCGCACCCAGACGGTGGCCGGCGTCATGAGGCGCAACCCGCACTGGCACAAGAAGCGGATCATTCCCGCCCTGGTGCAGGCCGGACCCAAGAAGGACCAGCGCATCGCCGACGTGCCCACGGTCTACGACCTGAACCCCAATCCGGGAGTGTTCTACGAGACCGTCAACAACGCCCTGGGGCGGGTGAGCTTGCCTTACTTCGCCCCGCCGGGAACGCCGGAGGACCGCGTGAAGACGCTCCGGGCCGCATGGCAGGGAATGGTGAAGGACAAGGACTTCATTCGGGAGGCCGAGAGGTCGCGGCTCAAGGTGGAGCCGGCCGACGGCGCGCGCGTGGCGGAGATGCTCAACAGTGTCATTCGCGAAACGCCGGCCGACGTGATCGCCACCGTTCGCGAGGTCGTGGGCAGGAAGTAGTCACCGGTCGGAGTCACCGGTCGGGCGCGACGGCGCGGAGGACGCGCGCGCAGCACCACGGAGCATAAGGCATGGCAGAGTATCATTCCATCGGGTTGCCCTTGGCACGCGCGGAAGGGACGGCGAAAGTCACCGGCGGTACCGTGTTCACCTCGGACGTGCTGCGACCGGACGCGCTGTGGGGGAAGATCCTCCGCAGCCCTCACCCGCACGCCCGCATCCTTCACATCGACACGGACAGGGCCAGGCGTCTGCCGGGCGTGAGGGCCGTCATTACCGCCGGTGACGTCGACCCGAAGCTCACGGGGCGGACGCTGAAGGACTGCCCGGTCCTCGCACAAGACCGGGTGCGGTTCGTGGGCGACAAGGTCGCCGCCGTGGCGGCGGACGACAAGGACACCGCCGAGGAGGCGTTGAGCCTTGTGGAGGTGGAGTACGAAGAGCTGCCCGCCGTCTTCGACCCGCGGGAAGCCCTGGCGCCCGACTCCCCGTTGATCCATCCCGACTATCCCTCCTACCACGCCCCCTACACGAAGGCGGCGGAGCTCCATAACGTGCAGTCGCGGGTGTACGCGGACAAAGGAGACCTGGAGCAGGGGTTCGCGGAGTCCGACAGGATCTTCGAGCACACGTTCCGTACCCAGATGGTCCACCAGGGCTACATCGAGCCCTACGCCTGCATGGCGGAAATCGACGGCGAGGGGCGGATCATGGTATGGGCATCGACCCAGTCCCCCTTCAGCGCGCGCAACCAGTTGGCCGACTACCTGGACGTTCCCAAGGACCGGATCGTGTTCAGTCCGGTCACCGTGGGCGGTTCCTTCGGCGGCAAGGACCACCTCATCGACATTCCGCTGGCCTACTACCTCGCCCGGGCCACGGGGAAGCCGGTGAAGATCGTGCGCACGTACACCGAGGAGCTCATGGCTTCCGCGCCGCGCCATCCCGCCGTGATCACGCTTCGGTCGGGGTTGAAGAGCGACGGCCGCCTGTGGGCGCGGGAGGGGCGGGTCATCTACAACGGCGGCGCCTACGGCGCCTTCAAGCCGAGTCCGCCGGCACACATGAGCGGCTCCATCAACCAGGGCGGCGCGTACCGGGTCCCCCATACGCGGCTGGAAAGTCTCTGCGTCTACACCAACCAGGTCCCCGGCGGGTACATGCGCGCCTCCGGCGAGTTGCAGACCGTGTTCGCGGCGGAAAGCCACATGGACATCATCGCCCACGAGATGGGCATGGATCCTCTGGAGTTCCGCCTGCTCAACGGTATGGTGAACGGGGACTCCAACTACCTGGGCTTCGAGTATCTCGATATCCGGTGCCGCGAGGTGCTGCTCAAGGCCAAGCCCTTCTGGGAGCGGCCCAAGCTCGCCCCGCGGCGCCCCAGCGGCCTGACGGGAAGAGGCATTGCGCTGGCGTGCCGGCACGTGGGGCAGGGGGAATCGGGCGCGGAAATCGTGCTGCAGGCCGACGGCACCGTGCGCACGCTGGTGGGCATCGTGGACCAGGGAACCGGAGTGCACACGATGCAGCAACAGGTGGTGGCGGAGATCCTGGGCATCGATCCGGAGCGCGTCGCGGTGGAGGTGGGCGACACCAACCGCGCGCCCTACCACGACGGCATCAAGGGCCAGGGAGCGACGCACGTCACCGGCCAAGCCGTCGCCCGCGCTGCCCACGCGCTCATCGAGAACCTGCGCGACAAGGCGGCGTACGCATGGGACGTGGACCCCGAGTCGTTGTCATGGGAGAACGGCGAGGTCGTCCTCAAGAACGACGGCCGGCGCATGGACATGCAGGAGATCGCCGCCCTCTCGCCGGAGGAACCCGTCGTCGGCGAAGCCTACTACAAGGGGCTGGAGCGGCCCAGGCAGCACATCTTCCAAGCGGAGATCTGTGACGCCGAAGTCGACGCGGAGACCGGGGAGGTGGAGGTACGACGCATGAGCACCTTCCACGACGTTTCGGTGGTCATCAACCCGGTGAACCACCAGGGGCAGATCGAGGGAGGGATGATGCAGGGCCTGGGCATGGCCTGTTCCGAGGAGGTCGCCCTGGACGACGGCCGGGTGTCGACCCTCAGTCTCGGCGACTACAAGATGCCCAACATCAAGGACATCCCGGTCCACGAGACCACGCTGGTCGAGGGCGCAACCGACGGCCCCGGACCTTTCAACGCCAAGCCCGCGGCCGAGCACTCGATCACGCCGGTGCCGCCGTCCGTGGCCAACGCGGTGTTCGACGCCACCGGCGTGCGCATCACCGAGCTTCCCATCACCGCGGAGAAGCTCCTGGCCGGCATGGCGAAGAAAGCTCAGTCCTAAGTTCCGGAACTTCGGGTTGGTGTCGCGTCCGGTCAGGTGAACCGCGAGCCGCGCCGGACCCTGTCCTCGTAGTAGGCCCAGACGCGTTCGAACAGCCCCGCGGGACGGTCGTTGCGGACCGCCTGCTCCTCCAGCTCGCGTGCGAACTCGGCCAGTTCGTCCTCCGCGTACGGCTTGGCGCCGCCGCCCAGGCCCGCCAGGAGCTGGATCTTCGCCGCCTCCTCCATCATGATGGCCTTCACCGTGGCCTCTTCGAGAGACGCCCCGGCGACGGACGCCCCGTGGCCTTTCAGCAGCACGGCCGCGTCGGTCCCCATGATCCGCGCCATCTCCTCGCCCCGCTCCCGCGTATTGACCAGGCCGGCCTTGCGGTAGAGCTTCGCGCCCGCGAACGGGAACCCGAACACGGTCCCCGGCAGGAAAGTCCCCTCCGCCGTCGCCAGCGCGGTCACGTAAAGGGAATGGGTATGGACGACCCCGTTCACCTCCGGCCGCGTCCGGTAAATGCATATGTGGATCCAGCTCTCGCCGTGCCACTTGCCTTTCCCTTCAAGGACCTTGCCGTCCAGGTCCACCACCAGGAGATCCCCGTCCTTGACCAGACCGGGCGCGATGGCGCGGGAGATCAGGAACCGGTCCGTCCCCGGGATACGCACGCTCACGTGGCCGAAGGGGACCGTGAGCCCCGTCTCGTCGAGGATGAGGTTCGCCAGAACCAGTTGTTCTTCGAGTCCGGTAGCCATGCGGCGTAGGGTACCGATTCGGCCCAACCCGTTCAAGGCAAGCACTGGACGGCAAGATCCCTGACGGCAGGGCCTTGGCGGCAAGACCCGGACACGGACATCATCGACGGTTCCCGCGCGGAATCTTGCCATGCCGGCGGTATTCTCCTATTCTTGAAGCCCCGGACGCGGCGCGAAAGGCGATGCGGATGCGGTACAATGGATGAAGCCCCACGTACTGCCTTTCTGCCTTTCAATCCGTTGTCCCTTACGGAGGGGTGGCCGAGCGGTTTAAGGCACCGGTCTTGAAAATCGGCGTCCGCCTAAACAGCGGACCGCGAGTTCGAATCTCGCCCCCTCCGCCAGCATCCGTTGGACCCCGTCTTCGCAAGACCCTGAAACCGGAGTGCTCTATGTGCAAGATTGGACCTCTACGCGCAAGCTGTTTGCGCATAGAGCGGCAGCCAATGGCCGGCAGTTTGGGAAGGGGCTGAGGACATGAGTGCTTGACCTTTGAAATCAGAACAGACTAGTCTTAGACTAGTATTCAACGCAGGAGGTTCGTTACATGCCTGAAATCGGCGCATTTGAAGCGAAAACCCACTTGCCCCGCCTACTTCGCCGCGTTCAGGCGGGAGAACGCTTCACCATCACCAAGCATAACCGGCCTGTCGCCGAGCTGATTCCCTTCCAGCCCCACGATGCGGGGAAGGTGCGCGAGGCGATTGCCAGGCTGAAGGCGTTTCAGGAGAGTCACAGTCTCGCAGGTCTGTCCATTCGCGAGATGATTGAGGAAGGCCGCAAGTACTGATGGCATTCGTTCTCGATTGCTCCGTCACCATGGCATGGATCTTCCCCGACGAAGCGACGGAAGCCACCAACCAGTTGCGGGACTCGCTTGTGGAACGCCGCGCATTCGTCCCTTCCCTTTGGCCGGTGGAAGTAGGTAACGTGCTCTTGGTCGCCACGCGGCGGAACCGGATCCGTGTAGACGACTGTTGGGAAATACGCGCCGGCCTCGAGGCATTGCCTATTGAAATCGACCCCGTGACGACATCCCGTGCCTGGGGCGCCTCCCTCGAATTGGCCCGAACGCACCAATTGTCCGTCTACGACGCCATGTACCTGGAGCTTGCCATGCGGCTGCAATTGCCGCTGGCGACACTGGACCGCGCGCTCCACGACGCAGCGCGGACCGTAGGTGTCGAAACTCCGTAGCGACAACCATCGCCAAGTGGAACCAAGTCGGCTAACTTGGAGAATAGGACCATGGCGAGAGCGCGAAGAAGAGAATCGGCCTCCAAACCGAACCAGGGCAGTAATGGTGCTACCACCGGCTACGAGGCCGAACTCTGGCGCATGGCTGACACCTTGCGTGGCAGCATGGATGCCGCCGAGTACAAGCACGTCGTCCTCGGTCTCATTTTCCTCAAGTACATCTCGGACGCCTTCGAGGAGATGCACGCCCGCCTTGAAGCCGAGCGGGCGCAGGGTGCCGACCCGGAGGATCCGGACGAGTACCGCGCCGCAAACATCTTCTGGGTGCCACCGGAAGCGCGTTGGACTCATCTCAAGTCCCAGGCGCGGCAAGCCGCCATCGGGCGTCTCGTGGACGACGCTATGGCCAGCATCGAACGCGACAACCCCGGCCTCAAGGACGTGCTGCCCAAGGACTACGCCCGCCCCGCCCTCGACAAACAGCGTCTCGGCCAGCTCATCGACATGGTCAGCAACATCAAGGTGGGCGACGAGGACGCCCGCTCCAGGGATGTGCTCGGTCGCGTCTATGAATACTTCCTGTCGCAGTTCGCCAGCGCCGAGGGCAAGAAGGGCGGCGAGTTCTACACCCCGCGCTGCGTCGTCAAGCTGCTCGTCGAGATGCTGGAGCCCTATCAGGGCCGGGTCTATGATCCCTGTTGCGGCTCGTCGGGCATGTTCGTGCAGTCGGTGGAGTTCATCCAGGCGCACGCCACCGGCAACGGTAACCCCCGTCCTGGGCACCGATCCGGGGACGGGAAGGCGCGGCAAGGCGCCAAGGCCGATATCTCGATCTACGGCCAGGAATCGAATTACACGACTTGGCGGCTGGCCAAGATGAACCTCGCCATCCGCGGCATCGAAGGACAGATCGCGCACGGCGACAGCTTCCACAACGACCGTCATCCCGACCTCAAGGCTGACTTCATCCTCGCCAATCCGCCGTTCAACGTATCCGACTGGGGCGGCGACCGGCTCGCCGACGACAAACGCTGGCAATACGGCGTCCCGCCCAAGGGCAACGCCAACTTCGCTTGGGTGCAGCACATCGTCCACCATCTGGCACCCGCCGGCGCCGCCGGTTTCGTCCTCGCCAACGGCTCGATGTCGTCCAACCAGTCAGGCGAAGGTGCCATCCGAAAGAGCCTGATCGAAGCAGACCTGGTGGACTGCATGGTCGCGCTCCCCGGCCAGCTCTTCTACTCGACCCAGATCCCGGCCTGCCTGTGGTTCCTCGCCCGTGACCGCAACGGTGGGAAGTTTCGCGACCGGCGCGGCGAGGTCTTGTTCATCGACGCCCGCAAGCTCGGCCGCATGGTGGACCGTACGCATCGCGAGTTGACCGACGAGGATATCGGCCGCATCGCCGGCACCTATCATGCGTGGCGGGGAGAAGATGGCGCGGGGGAGTACGCTGACATCCCCGGCTTCTGCAAGAGTGCGTCGCTGGAGGAAGTGCGCAAGCACGGCCACGTGCTGACCCCCGGCCGGTATGTCGGTGCGGAGGTGCAGGAGGGCGACGGCGAGCCGTTCGAGGAGAAGATGAAACGGCTTGTGGCGCAGTTGAAGGAGCAGCAGGCGGAAGGGGCGAGGCTGGACGCCGCCATTGCCGCCAATCTCAAGGCATTGGGGTTCGGGGACCGGAGTTCATGAGTATCGACACGACCTTTCTACGTCGCTGCATCCGGACTCTGGAACTTGCTCTGGAAGAGATGGGGAAGCACGAGGCCGCGGGCGATGTCCTTTACGACATTTGCCGTGCCGCCTGTGTCAAGGAGTTTGAACTGGTCCTGGAGCAGAGCGGCAAGCTGCTGAAGAAGCGTCTCGCACCCTTCTTCGCCAGCAACCGACAGGCTGATCGTCTGGCCTTCAAGGATCTCTTCCGGCACGGCGCAAAACACGGTTTGATCGACTCGGAGGCGGTGGAACGTTGGCTCCAGTACCGTGACAATCGGAACGACACCGCACACGACTACGGCGAGGACTTCGCCGAAGCGACACTGCGGTTGCTGCCGGCGTTCATCGCTGACGCGAAGGCGCTGGCCGACATGATCGAGGCGGCAGACGATGGCTAATCGGTTGCATCTGTTGCCAAAGCACCGGCGCGCGTTGGAAGCGCTGTTGCGGAAGCATCTGCCCGACGTCGAGGTATGGGCCTACGGCAGTCGCGTGAACGGGCGAAGCCATGACGGTAGTGACCTCGATCTGGTGCTCCGGGGACCGGATCTTAATGAGATCCCGAGCGGTCAACTAGGGGAATTCGAGGAAGCGGTCCGGGAATCGAACATTCCCTTCCTGGTCGAAGCGAGAGACTGGGCGCATTTGCCGGAGCGGTTTCACAAGGAGATCGAGCGGGAATATGTGGTGTTGGCGGAAAACTCAGCGGAACGGGCAACTGTCGATCAGGACGAAAGGCGCAGTGACGGAAACGAGTGGCGCGAGTCGTATCTCGGAGACTTGCTATCCTTCGCAAATGGAAAGTCTAGCCCGGCACGTTCTGACACCTCGTCACACCCGGTTTACGGCTCTAATGGCGTTATCGGTTTTTCTAATCGGACGAACGCAGACCCCAACACGATAGTGATCGGGCGTGTTGGCAGCTATTGCGGCTCTTTGCACTACAGCGACCGAATGTGTTGGGTGACGGACAATGCCATTCAAGCAAACGCTATCAGCAGGAATGACGCAAGATTCCTCTTCTATCTTCTGCAGACTCTTCGGCTGAATGACCGGAGCGCGGGTTCAGGCCAACCGCTGCTCAATCAGACCATCCTTTCCTCCATTCCGGTTGTAGTACCCGATCCCACGGAACAAAGGGCCATCGCCCACATACTCGGCACCCTGGACGACAAGATCGAGCTCAACCGGCGCGTGAACGAGACTCTGGAGGCAATGGCGCGGGCACTCTTCAAGTCCTGGTTCGTCGATTTCGACCCGGTTCGTGCCAAGATGGAAGGTTGCGACACCGGCC
This sequence comes from Candidatus Binatia bacterium, assembly GCA_022824205.1. Lineage (GTDB taxonomy): Bacteria > Desulfobacterota > Binatia > UBA9968 > JAJDTQ01 > JAJDTQ01. The sequence goes on along the minus strand of JAJEAI010000093.1, from coordinate 36,778 downwards.
TGCCTCGCGCCCTCGCCGCCCTTTTCCCGAATGAGTTTGTCGACTCGGCAATCGGCGATATACCGAAGGAGTGGCCCCTGAAGGCCCTTGAAGAAGTCATGGAAATTAATCCTCCCAGAAGGCTGAAAAAGGCAGATGTGGCCCCCTATCTCGACATGGCCAACATGCCGACGAACGGCCACACCCCAATCACCTGGGCCGAGAGACCCTTTGGCTCAGGAGTAAGGTTTGTCAACGGCGACGCTCTGCTTGCTCGGATTACACCATGCCTCGAAAACGGGAAGACGGCATATGTGGATTTCTTGGAAGCGGGCCAAGTTGGCTGGGGTTCCACCGAGTACATTGTCCTACGGCCCAAGTCGCCGTTGCCGAGCGAGTTTGGCTATTTCTTGGCGCGCAGTAGTGGATTCCGTGAGTTTGCAATGCAAAGCATGACCGGTTCCAGTGGCCGCCAACGTGTGCCTGTGCAGGCTTTATCGCAGTACAAGCTTCCTGTCCCCCCAAAGGCAGTCGCGGAGAGGTTTGGACATTTTGTCCGTCCACTTGTCCGCCGTGCTAGCGACGCCGTGCGTGAAACACGGGTACTCTCTGCGTTGCGAGACACCCTGGCGCCTAAGTTGATTTCGGGGGAGGTGCGGGTGAACCATGTGGCGAGGGAAACCGCATGATTGACCCCATTCACTCGTTGGCGTTCTCGATTCAGGCAAGCAGAGGTGTCTACGCCGTTCTTGTTGGATCGGGAGTGTCCAGGGGTGCAAAGATTCCCACAGGCTGGGAAGTGACACTTGATTTGATCCGCAAGCTGGCGAGGCTCGATGGCGAGGAGTGCGATCCCAACCCGGAAGTTTGGTATCGAGGAAAATTCAGGAAGGAGGCGGATTACTCGGACATACTGGATAACTTGGCCAAGACGCCGACGGAGAGGCAACAACTGCTCCGTGGGTATTGGGAGCCGAACGATCAGGAGCGCGAGGACGGCGAGAAACAGCCGACGGCTGCCCATCGTGCAATCGCTTCGTTGTCGGCAAACGGTTTCGTAAGAGTGATTCTTACCACGAATTTCGACCGTCTCTTGGAGACTGCCCTGAGAGACCAAGGGGTTGAACCGACGATCCTGAGCACTCCAGACCAAGTTGTGGGAGCGCTCCCGTTGATCCACACGGATTGCTGCGTCTTCAAGGTCCACGGGGATTACCTTGACACTCGCATAAGGAACACACCGGCCGAGCTCGCCGAGTACCCTCCCGAGGTCGACCGTCTATTGGACCGCATCTTCGATGAGTTCGGCCTTGTCGTATGCGGTTGGTCGGCCGAGTGGGACGTCGCGCTACGATCGGCACTTGAGCGCGCCCCCTCACGGCGGTTCACTACCTACTGGGGGGTGCGAGGCGAGCCCGGAGAACAAGCCCAACGACTCATTGGTCATCGTGGAGCCGAAGTGATCCGCATCGAAGATGCTGACTCCTTCTTCGGCGCCGTGGCCGAGCATGTCAGGTCCATTGAAGATTTCTCGACGCCTCATCCACTGTCCACCGAGGCAGCAGTCGCAAGCCTGAAGCGCTACCTTCCCGAACCGCGCTACCGGATTCAATTTTCAGATCTGGTCGACGGAGCGGTTGAGCGAGTTGTCGAGGCTACATCCGGAAAAGAGTTCGCCGTAGAAGGTGGGCCAACGCCGGACGGGAAGTCCGTCACCGCTCGGGTACGCCGTTATGAGGCAGCGTGCGCGACTTTGCTGGCAATGGCGACGGTTGGCGGCTTCTGGGCTGAAGAAGAGCACTGTATGGTATGGGAACGGGCACTGCAGCACTTGGATTCAGCTACCTTGAGTGGGGGGTATACTGTCTGGCTGGAGTTACAGCGCTATCCGGCAACGCTGCTGTTTTACGTGTTGGGATTGAGTGCACTCGCGGCAGACCGACTACGCTTCGTGGGACGTCTCTTCGCCGTGAGCCTTCACGACGGACATAGGGGCCAAGTGCCGGCGGTTAGTGTCCTTCCAGCGTCCTGCGCGGACAGAGGGAAGATGGTGCTTTTGGACGGTATGGAGAGACGCTACGTTCCCTTAAGCGATTGGATTCACGACACGCTACGGCCGTACGTTGAGCGAATCATTCCAGATGACGAGAACTACAACTTGGTCTTCGACAAGCTCGAAATACTGATGGCCCTAGGCTACACGCGTCACATACATGACGGTTGGAATTGGGCTCCTGTCGGTGCGTTCATCTACCGGCATCCAAATAGGGAATACATCATAGCGGAGATCAAGGAATCGCTTTCGAAAATGCAAGATGAATCGACATTCGTTACTTCCGGGCTTTTCGGGGATACGGCAGGCGATTGCGAGAGAAGCATCGTAGCAGCGGAAAAAGCGTTTCGGTCGTATATCAGCCAAATGGGGATAAGATAGCCGACTCGGTAACTCCCAAGATGACTATCACCCAGCAGGAGTTTGAAGGCATCCTTTCCGACGACACCAAGGAAGTCGCCCAAGATCTGATCTGGCGGGATGACGAAGACCATTCTCCCGCTCGCGAGTTCCGAGCAGCGGTCGCATCGGAGGCTGGTTATCCGCTGTTCGTGGTCGGTCGTTACACTTCGGTCGTCGGCACCCTCAGTTACGCCCTCATCCATCGAGCTGCTGGGCGAATTTTTGCGCTGGATCTCGGTGCCGATCACCACAATCTGGATTGCAATCGCATTGGCGAGAAGCATAAACATCGGTGGACAGATGGGTTTCGCGACAAGCAAGCCTACGTGCCGGAGGATATCACGGCGTCTTGGGACCGACCGGGTGGAAGTTTGGGAGCAGTTCTGCACGGAGGCGAAAATTCGCCATAGTGGGCACATGGATACGCCGGAGGTCCAGGAGGAACTGTGGCCATGAATCCTGATGAGCTATGCGCTTCAGTTGGTCGGTCGCTTCCGGCTCTTTTCGAGTGCACGCCTGCCCGGCGGGAGGGTGTACGGGTGCGGACCCCGCTTATGTATCCCGACGGCGGCATCGTCGACGTCTTTGTCGTGGAGCGAGCGGGGCAGTGCCACGTCACGGATTTCGGAAAGGCGTTGGGGTGGTTGCGCATACAATCCGCGAGTGCCCGACGTTCGCCCAAACAGAACCGGATGGTGGAGGATACGTGCCAGACCTTGGGTGTGGAATTACACCGTGGCCAGCTTATGCTCCGGCCGGACGGCGCCGAGGTGGTTGGGGATGCGGTTTTGCGTGTGGCGCAGGCCGTGGTGCGCGTCGCTGACCTGTGGTTCACGTTGCGCGCCCGTGCTGTGGAAACGGTGGCCGACGAAGTGGCCGATTGGCTGGGGGAAAAGGAGATGTCCTTTGACCGTGCCGTAAACTGCCACGGGAGATCGGGAAGAAACTGGACCATCGACTACCAGACCCGCACCAATGATCGAACCGCCTTTGTCTTCCTGTTGAGCACCGGTTCACGTGGGGCGGCGCGCCGCGTCGCCGAACACGTCCTGGCAGGATGTGTCGATCTCAGCCACTTGAGGGTCAGTCAACCGCACTTGGCGTTCGTCTCGCTTTTCGACGACACGGAAGACGTATGGCGGGAGGAAGACTTCAGCTTGGTGGAGCAGCAGTCCGTAGTCGCCCGCTGGTCGCGGCCCGACGAATTTGAACGAATCCTCCTGGCGGCGTAGTACGTGGCTTCCTTCACCGAATCCACCGTCGAAGACGCCGCCCTTTCCTGGCTTGAGACCCTCGGCTGGAGGGTCGCCCACGGTCCCGACATTGCCCCCGACGCTCCGGGTGCGGAGCGTTCCGGCTACGGGCAGGTGGTGCTGGAGCGCCGTCTGAGGGATGCCCTCGGCCGACTGAACCCCGAACTCCCCGCGGATGCCCTTGACGATGCCTTCCGCCGGCTGACGCTGCCGGAGGGCGCGACGCTGGAGGCACGCAACCGCGCTTTTCATCGCATGGTCGTAGATGGCGTGACGGTGGAATACCGCGCGTACGACGGTGCGGTCCGGGGCGGGCAGGCGCGGGTGCTGGACTACGACGCTCCGGCCGCAAACGACTGGCTCGCGGTGAACCAATTCACGGTGGTGGAGAACAAGCACGAACGCCGCCCTGACGTGGTGCTCTTCGTCAACGGACTGCCGCTCGCCGTGATGGAGCTCAAGAACCCGGCGGACGAGGATGCGACGGTCTGGACCGCTTGGCAGCAGCTTCAGACCTACAAGGCGGAGTTGCCGGGTCTGTTCGCCATGAATGCGGCCCTGATCGTGTCGGACGGGGTCGAAGCGCGCATCGGCACGCTCACCTCCGGGCAGGAGTGGTTCAAGCCGTGGCGGACGATCTCGGGAGAGACCCTGGCCGATCCCCATCTGCCGCAGTTGCAGGTGATGCTCGCGGGGGTCTGTGAGCCGCGCCGTTTCCTCGCTCTGGTGCGGGACTTCATCGTATTCGAGGACGACGGCAGCGGCGCGCTGGCCAAGAAGATGGCGGGCTACCACCAGTTTCACGCGGTGCAGGTGGCCATCGCAGAGACGCTCCGGGCGGCGGAGTTGAAGCAGGCCGCCGAGCAGGTCGTCGATCCGGCGGGCGTCTACGAGTCGGGCCGCAAGCCCGGAGGCGCCCCGGGCGACCGACGCATCGGGGTGGTCTGGCACACGCAGGGGTCGGGCAAGAGCCTGAGCATGGCCTTCTACGCCGGCCGCATCATCCGCGAGCCGGCCATGGCCAACCCGACGGTGGTGGTGCTGACCGACCGCAACGATCTCGACGATCAGCTTTTCGGCACGTTCGCGCGCTGCCATGAGCTGTTGCGCCAGCCGCCGGCGCAGGCCGAGAGCCGGGCGGACCTGCGCGCCAGACTCGCGGTGGACGTGGGCGGCGTGGTGTTCACCACCATTCAGAAGTTCTTCCCGGACGAGAAGGGCGACGCGCACCCCGTCCTTTCTGAGCGGCGCAACGTCGTGGTCATCGCCGACGAGGCGCACCGGAGCCAGTACGACTTCATCGACGGCTACGCGCGCCACATGCGGGACGCCCTGCCCAACGCGTCCTTCGTGGGCTTCACCGGCACGCCGATTGAGTTGCAGGACGCCAACACAAGGGCAGTGTTCGGCGACTACATCAGCATCTACGACATCCAGCGGGCCGTTGAAGACAAGGCGACCGTGCCCATCTACTACGAGAGCCGGCTTGCCAGGCTGTCACTCGACGAGAGTGAGAAGCCGAGCATCGATCCCGACTTCGAGGAGGCCACCGAAGGGGAAGAGGTAGAGCGGAAGGAGAAGCTCAAAACCAAGTGGGCGCAGCTTGAGGCCGTTGTCGGCGCGGAACAGCGCCTTGCGCTTGTGGCCCAGGATATCGTCTCGCATTTCGAGGAGCGCCTGCAGGCTCTTGACGGCAAGGCCATGGTGGTGTGCATGAGCCGGCGCATCTGCATCGACCTCTACCGTGAACTGGTGCGGCTGCGCCCGGATTGGCATGACGCGGACGACGGCAGGGGAATGCTCAAGGTTGTTATGACCGGTGCTGCTTCCGACCCGCCGGACTGGCAGCCGCACATCCGCAACAAGCAGCGGCGCGAGTCGTTGGCGAGCCGGTTCCGCGACCCGGACGATTCGCTACGCATGGTGCTGGTACGAGACATGTGGCTCACGGGTTTCGACGCCCCGAGCCTCCACACCATGTACGTGGACAAGCCCATGCGCGGCCACGGGCTCATGCAGGCCATCGCACGGGTCAACCGGGTGTTCAAGGACAAGCCGGGCGGTCTCGTGGTGGACTACCTTGGCCTCGCCCACGAATTGAAGCGCGCCCTGACCACCTACACCGAGAGCGGCGGCACCGGCCAAACGGCGCTCGATCAGTCGGACGCCGTTGCTGTCATGCTCGAGAAGTACGAGATCTGCTGCGGCTTGTTCCACGGCTTCGACCGGTCCAAGTGGACCACCGGCACGCCGGCGGAACGGTTGACGCTGCTGCCCGCCGCTCAGGAGCATATCCTCGCCCAGGAGAACGGCAAGGACCGCTGCGTCCGGTCGGTGCGTGAGCTTTCCCAAGCCTTCGCCCTGGCCGTTCCCCATGAGGAGACGATCCGCATCCGCGACGACGTGGCGTTCTTCCAGGCGGTTCAGGCCGTGTTGGTCAAGCGTGCGCCCTCGGACACGCGTGCCGAGGAGGATCTCGACCATGCCGTGCGTCAGATCATTTCCCGCGCGGTGGCCTCGGAGGGCGTGATCGATATCTTTGCCGCGGCCGGCCTGGAGAAGCCGGACATCTCGATCCTGTCGGACCAGTTCCTGGCCGAGGTGCGCGGCATGCCCCAGCGGAATCTTGCGGTCGAGCTGTTGCAGAAGCTCCTCAAGGGCGAGGTCGCGCAGCGCCGTCGCAAAAACGTCGTCCAGGCGCGGTCCTTCGCCGAGATGCTGGAACAGACCCTGCTGCGCTACCAGAACCGCGCTATCGAGGCCGCGCAGGTGATCGAGGAATTGATCCAACTCGCCAAGGACATGCGCGAAGCCAACGCCCGGGGCGAGGAACTGGGCCTGTCCGAAGACGAGCTGGCCTTCTACGACGCTCTGGAGACCAACGACAGCGCCGTCCATGTCCTCGGCGACGAGACGCTGCGCACCATCGCTCGAGAGTTGGTGGAGACGGTTCGGAACAACGTCACCATCGACTGGACGCTCCGCGAAAACGTGCGCGCCCAGCTCCGGGTGCTGGTCAAGCGGATTCTCCGCAAGCACGGCTACCCGCCCGACAAGCAGGAGAAGGCGACCCAGACCGTGCTGGAGCAGGCAGAGGTGCTGTCCGCGGGCTGGGTCGCGTGAGTCCTGTACTCCTTTCTCGAAGCCATCGTGCTCGTGCTATCCAGACTGTCGCCGGGTAGTTTACTGGTGATATTCTGGAATATTCTGGAGGTATGCCATGAGCAACACGTCTGAGAGACGTGCCATCGATCAATACCGTGAGCGTCTGGCCGAACGCGGCATGGTCCGTTTCGAGGTGCTCGGGCGTAAGACCGACCGTGAGCTGATTCGTTCGGTGGCCAAGTGCTTGGCGGAAGAAGGACCCGAGGCGGACCGCCTGCGGACCGCGGTCAACCGTTGCATCGCGGGTGAATCGCCCCGGAGAGGTGGAATCCTTCAGGCCTTGCGACGGTCCCCACTGGTCGGATCTGACGTCCTTCCTCCCCGTCCCTTCGAGACTGGTCGCAAGGTCGATCTGTGATCCGTTATCTCCTCGACACCAACATCATCTGCAACCACCAACTCTTCAAATGGCCGACCATAAGGTTGCAATCAGCCGAATGCTAAAGTTGCAATCAGCCGACCTCTGAAGTTACAATCAGCCGATGGCTGATACGGCATTCTATCCGCGTTACATCGAGGGCCGCTTGACCGAGGCGCTTGCGGATTCGCCCGTAGTTCTGATCCAGGGTCCGCGTCAATGCGGCAAGACGACACTGGCGCAAATTGTATGTGCACCGGACCATCTGACCCGGGGGGGCGATCGCTTGCTTTGGGGAGGTCGGCCATTGAGCGTCTTGACCGCAAGGAACCGCGGCTACACGTATGTCAGCTTCGACGACGACGTGGCGCGTGGCGGGGCGGAAGCGGATCCGATGGGCTTCGTCGGAGATCTGCCAGAGAAGGTCATCCTGGACGAGGTGCAGCGCGTACCCGCGCTCTTCACCGCTCTGAAGATGGAGGTGGACCGGAACCGGGTGCCGGGTCGTTTCGTCTTGACGGGTTCGGCCGACGTATTGCGGGTTCCGACGATCCAGGATTCGCTGGCCGGTCGTGTGGAGGTGATCCGTCTGCACCCGCTGGCGCAGGATGAAATTGCGAGTCGGCTGTCTTCGGACTTGGCCGCCGTGGATCGATCGTCCGGCTTCCTGGATGCCCTGTTCGGCCGCGGGTTCAAGATCCAGCGGACGGAACGGTTGGGGAGGCAGTTGTGCGAACGTGTCGCTGCCGGCGGGTATCCCGCGGCTCTCGCACGGCCGCCCGGACGCCGGCGCGCAAACTGGTATCGCAACTATCTCGATGCGCAGGTCCAGCGGGACGTGCGGGATCTGGCCCGCATCCGCGCGCTGGATGTGCTACCGAGGCTGCTGGCCCTGTCGGCTGCGCAAACGGCGGGGTTGTTCAACGTGAGTGACTTGGCGGCACCGTTCCAGGTCAGCAGGCCGACCATCCAGGAGTACATCGTGCTGCTCGAACGAGCCTTCCTGTTGGAGAGGCTGCCGCCATGGCACAGCAATCGCGTCAGCCGGTTGGTCAAGACACCGAAACTGCATCTGGGCGACACGGGCCTGGCTTGCGCACTCCTTGGTGTGGATGCTGCCGGCCTTGCGGTTGACCGTGGCCTGCTGGGTCAGCTTCTCGAAACGTTCGTGTTTCAGGAGTTGAGGCGGCAAGCGGGTTGGCACGATGATCTTTTCACGTTCTTCCACTACCGCGATAAAGACAAAATCGAGGTGGACATCGTCGTCGAGCGCGGTGCCCGGGCGGTCGCGGGCGTGGAGGTGAAGGCTGGAGCGACCGTGACCGCGGCGGACTTCCGCGGCCTGCGCAAACTGAAGGCCGCCACGGGCAACCGCTTTGCCGGTGGGGCCGTGTTGTACGACGGGGAGATGTGTGTCGGTCACGGCGACGGGCTCTACGCGGTCCCGCTTCGGCTGCTTTGGGAAGCAAGGGCATAGAAGTTACGCTGCCTTCTGGAGCACAGGGAAATCGTGTTGTTGGCGAGGTTGTCGGGTATATACTGGTGCTCCATTGCCGCAGTCAGCCACCTGGTCTATACTGGACTAGTTAGCTGATAGTCTTGATCCGAGGAGGTTTGTCCGTGACAAGGACCGGACCGCGGCGTGTTTGGACTGTGGCGGAGGCGAAGGCGCACCTCTCCGAGATCCTGCGGCTCGCCCAGTCGGAGGGGCCGCAACATATAGGGACCCGGCGGTCGTTCGTCGTCGTGCCCGCGGATGAATGGGACAACAAGGCCGATCCTCGCAAGCCCCTTGGCAAGTGGTTGATCGAGAACATGCCGCGTGGGGTAGAGCTTGAAGTTCCCGAACGTCGTTCCGCTCGGGAGGTTCCGTTCAGTGGCGAGGATGACGAATGAGTGGGTATCTCCTGGACACGAACGTGATCTCGGAGACCATGCGCAGAGTGCCGGATGTATGTGTGGTGACTTTTCTGGCGGAACATGACGACCTATGGCTGTCTTCGATCGTGGTGCATGAGTTGGAATATGGCGTGCGGCGGTTGCCGCAAGGACGACGGCGGTCCGGCCTGGAGGCCGATCTACTGCGTTTGACGACCGAGTATGAGGACCGAATCCTGCCCCTGGACCGGACGGGCGCGGAGTGGGCGGCCCGGTTCCGGGCCTTGGCCCAGCGCTCAGGACATACGCTGGACCTAGGCGACGCTCTCATAGCGGGAACGGCGAAGGCCCACGACCTCGCGTTGGCCACTCGCAACATTACTGATTTCCACGGCGTCGACGTTGACCTCGTCAATCCTTGGGAAGATCGGTGACCTCCTTCGCCGGAATGCCCTCGCAGTTTCACACAGACGCTAGCTTAGAGCCATGTCCAAGACTCGTGAAAAATTCACTACTCAGGCCGTACTCTAAAGAACTTCCGACACTGCTTGCCCTGTCGGGAAACAGGGCGACGTCATGAATGGTGAGAATCGGGATGGTGGGGTCTGGCCCGGTGTTAACGTCGACGCGCGGCTTTCACCCCTTGCTTGGGTCGTGGCGTCGGCTTCACCGGCGCCTTCGTACACGGAACTCTTTGTGGCAGGCCAGGCATTCATGCCGTACCAGGAACAACCGCCGTTCCATTTCAGCGGGGTCGCCGGCGTCGATGGCGGACTTGAGATTGCCGATGCTCCGCTCGAATCCCTCGTAATGCAATTTGAACTTCGACGGCTCCGCCCATACCGCCGGCTTGGCGCCCCATTTGTCCGGCGCCATCTCGGTTCCCTTGACGAACATTTTGGGAATACGCCGCGCGAGGTCGAGCAGTGCGTCGGCGTGACCATTCAGTTCGTCGACAAAGGGCGCCTTGTAGCGGATGACCGCCTCGATCGAGCGGTAGTTGCCCGATATCGCGCGCATCTGCTGGCGGCGATAGCGCGTGATCCGGTCACGGTTGGATTTTAGGTTGAGTCCAGGGGAATCAGCGAAGGCGCCGTGCGGTCCTTCGACCATTGGCCGCGGTTTCTCGCCCTGTGTGAGAACGGGCGTCGCCAGTATCAGGCTCGAACAAAGTGTGAGGATTGTAACTCGAAACGTCATGGGTTCCTCCTGTTGCGCCGAATTATTTCGACTGATGATTGTTTCGCGATCGGAGGGCAGACCCCGCGACGGCTCGGCTAAGCCGATGCATGCCTTCTGCTAGGTGCACCGGCGCCCCCTCTCGAATGGCGGCACACGCCCCAGTATGCTTGCGCGAAGGAGCTTCGGACGTCGCTCCCGCGGCATGAACCCGTCTCCGGTACCGATGTAGAGCGAAACGCACTCCAAGATGTCACCTGCGCTCTCGCCCGGGTGCTGATCCCCGAAGAGGTAGCTCCACGCCCCGGGCGACGAGAGCGCGATGCCGCAGGGGCGCGGGCATAGGCTGAGGCACTCGGCGGGCCTGACCTCCACATGGTGGCCCAATGGGCTCTCATGGAACGTCGCGCGAAGCTCTTGATAGAGTTTGAAGCCGGCTCGGCTCTCTCGTGGCTCACGCGGAGAGCCAAGTGCCCTACAGGACGTGCACACGTGAAGTACGGATGACCGAGGGGTACCATGAGATGTCAGGGACCCTTTCGCCAAAACCGAGAAGGCAGCGTCCGTCATGCTGACTCCTCAGCCACGGCAAGCTCCGGAAACGGGTTCCGGAGATCTGCCCAGGCGTTGATCTCGGCCGAGGCCAGGCGCTCGTCCAGCAGGCACGCGTCCAGGCGAGAGCGCATCGCCGCCTCGTCCATCTGCTGGCCGATGAAGACGATCTGCTGCGCGCGATCGCCGAAGCGAGGATGCCAGTCCGGCCGCTGGTCAGGTCGCTGACCCTCGGGGTGCTCCCAGTGTTCGCGAGGCACGGCCGCCCACCACATCCCGGTGGGGTTCACGTTGATGGCGCCGCCGGCTTGAGCCCACTCGTAGAGGACCCGATGATCGGCGGCGACCCAGAAGAAGCCCTTCGAACGGAGCACGCCGCGCCAGTTCTCGTCGTCGTGCAGGAACGCCCACAGCTTCTCGGCGTCGAAGGGCTGCGACGTCCGATAGGTGAAGCTCGATATCCCGTACTCCTCGGTCTCCGGCGTGTGCTCGCCCTGAAGCTCTCGAATCCAGCCGGCGGAACTCTCCGCCTTCTCGTAGTCGAACAGGCCCGTGTCGAGCACGCATTCGAGCGGGACCTGTCCGCGCGTCGCCATGCGGATCTTGGCGCCGGGGTTGAACGCTTTCACGATGGCCTCCACCTCACGAGCCTGATCGTTGCTCACGAGATCGAGCTTGTTGAGCACGATGACGTCGGCGAACTCGATCTGGTCGATGAGCAGGTCGGTCACCGTCCGGTGATCTTCTTCGCCCAGCGACTCACCGCGGTCTTGGAGCGCCTCGGCGGCGTTGTAGTCCCGCAGGAAGCTCGCCGCGTCCACGACCGTGACCATCGTGTCGAGGCGCGAAACGTGACTCAGGCTCACACCGTTCTCGTCCTCAAAGGTGAAGGTCTGCGCGACCGGAATGGGCTCCGAGATCCCCGTGGACTCGATCAGCAGGTAGTCGAAGCGTCTCTCCTGCGCGAGCCGTGAGACCTCGGCGAGCAGGTCGTCTCGCAGCGTGCAACAGATGCAGCCGTTCGACATCTCGACCAGCTTCTCCTCGGTCCGCGAAAGCTCCGCGCCGCCGCGCTCGATGAGCGAGCTGATCGAAGCGCTGAAGCTCAGGGAATCCCGTCCGGTCGGACCGCCCACCTTCTACCGGGCGCTTGAATTCCAGATGTCCCAGGGGCTCGTCTAGAAGATCGAAAGCCACAAAGCGTACGTCCCTTGCGCGCATCCGGAACGCCCCCATGCTTGTCTTTTCTTTATCTGTGCCGACTGCGGGGGGTCGACCGAACTGGAGGAGCGGCGGATCGAGCAACTGCTTGACGAGGATGCCGCCGACCTGGGGTTCCGCGTGACGCGATCCGTGGTCGAGGTGAAGGGCACCTGCGCAAGTTGCATCGCGGCTGGCGCAGCCTGAACCGCGAGAGCACAAACGACTGATGACGTCGTCATCGAGATAATTCTTGGGAAGATCAGTGACCTCCTTCGCCAGAATGTATGATGAGCTCTACAAGAGGCTCGCCAAGTGAGCGACTATGTTACATTGGTGGAAGTCGTCCTTGCCATTCATGCCGGCCGGTGCCGGCCATGTAACAACAAAGCGGGTACGCCTCGATGAACATCAAATCCAGACCCTGCGACGGACTGCACGGGTCGCTTCGCGTCATTTCGTCGAAGTACCATTTCACGCGGGCGATGATCATGGGGTCGCTGGCCCACGGGCGGACCACGATCATGGACCCGTCCGGGGCCTTCGTCGGCAAGATGACTTCGACCACCGAGAACATCGCGGCGTTCGGTCCCACCATCGAGTTCACCGAGGATACCTGTGTCATTGACGGCGGTGACTATCGCACCCCCGCGGACGTGATCGATGTCGATGACTCGGGCACCACGCTCCAGTTCCTGCTGGGGGTGGCGGCGGCAACTCCGGGGTGGACGGTGTTCACGGGCAACCCGTCTCTGCGCAGACGACCCATCAAGTCGTTGCTGGACAGTCTGTCCACGCTGGGCGTCCGTTGTCATTCGGCCCAAGGCGACGGAACGGCGCCGATCATTGTCCAGGGCGGCGGCTTCGCCGGCGGAGAAACGGAGATCTCCGGCTTTATTTCCCAGTGGCTTTCGGGGGTGCTGATCTGCGCGCCGCTCAGCCGCGACGGGGTGACCGTCCGGGTCACGGATACGTTGCGGGAGAAGCCGTACATCGACATGACGCTGCAGATGCTCGATACGTTCGGGATCGAATACGATGCCGGCGGCGCCCCCGACGTCTATGTGGTCCCCGGCGGACAGGCCTACAAGCCCGCGAGCCTGACCATCCCCGGTGACTTCTGCGTGGCCTCGGTGCCCATGGTGGCGGCCGCCATCACACCAGGCTCGGACATTATCCTCCAGAATCTCGACGTGACCAGCATTCACCCGGAGAAGAGGATCGTCGACATCATGATCGAAATGGGCGCCGATCTCACCATCGATACGGCGGCCAACACGATCCGGGTCCGGGGATCGAAACCGATGCACGGTATCGACATCGACGTGACCCACTCACCCGATCTGGTGCCCATTCTGTCGGTATTGGGTTGTTTCGCCGAAGGCACGACCCGGATCGTCAACGGCGAGCACGTCCGCTACAAGGAGAGCGATCGGATCGCCTCGATGATGGAGCTGACCAGGATCGGCGCCCGCATCGAGGAACGGCGTGACGGGCTCGATATCGTCGGCATCGACGGCTATCGCGGTTCGGCGACGCTCGATGCCTACCTTGATCACCGGGTGGCGACGGCGTTGTCGGTGGCGGGCCTGCAGGGGGATCGGGAGATCACCGTAACCAGGGCCGAGAATTTCGTCATGTCTTATCCGGACTTCATCGACGATATAAACGGGCTGGGGGCATCGCTGAGCATCGAGGAGGGGGGAAAGGCCGTCCGAGAGCCGTCCGGACCCGGACTCGGGAGCGTCACAGGTGGCCGAGGTCGAAGAGGCGCCGGTCCATGATGTCCCGCAACGCATCGCCCAGTAGATTGAACGCGAGGATTGCGAGGAATATCGCGACACCGGGAAAAATGCTCATCCACCACAACGTCCAGTGTTGCATGCCGGTCGCGATCATCACCCCCCAGCTCGGGGTGGGCGGCTGGGCGCCGAGGCCGAGGAAGTTGAGGGCGGACTCGATCAGCAGCGCGCTCGACGCAATCACCGCCGAAAAGACGATCACGTTGCCCGCGGCGTTCGGCCAGATGTGCTTGAACGCGATTCGGGTGCCGCTGGCGCCCACGGCGCGGGCGGCCTCGACGAACTCCATCGACTTGAGACTCAGGACCTCGCCGCGCACGAGCCGTGCGAACATGCCCAACTTCGCCAGCGCGATGGCGAGGATGGTGTAGAAGAGATTCGGCCCGAGTGCCGCCACGATCGCCAGCGCCAGGATCAGGGGCGGAATGGCCAGCAAGGCGTCGATCACGCGCATGATCAAGGCGTCCCAGAACCTGCCCAGGTACGCCGCGATGAAGCCGAGGACCGCCCCCGCGATCAGCGAGAGGGCAACGGCGCCGGCCACGACTTGCAGCGTGACCCGGGCGCCGAAGATGATGCGGCTGGCGATGTCGCGGCCGAGCTCGTCGGTCCCCAGCCAGTGGGTGGTGCTCGGCGGGCTCAGTATTTTCTCGACGGCGACATGTTGCGGATCGAAGGGAGACAACAGCGGCGCGAAGAACGCCATCGACACGAGGCCGAGAAAGAGGACCGTCCCCACGGCGCCCTGCCGGTGCTTGAGCAGATCGCGCACCAGGCGGGGTTCCGCGCCACCGCCACGCGCCGATGTCTTGTTGGCGGAGCCGGTTGTCATGCCCGGCGGGGGCGTCTCTTGTACCTGACGTACTTGGCTCACGACACTGGGCCTTCCCCTACACGATCAGGAGCTGCCTGATTCTCGGATCGACGTACGCGTACAGTATGTCGGTGATCAGGTTCACGAATATGACCAGCAGGACCACCAGGAAGATGCCGCTTTGAACCACCGGGAAATCCCGCGTGGACACCGCCGCGACGATGAGGCTGCCCAAGCCCGGCGTCGAGAAAATCGTCTCGGTCACGATGGCCCCGCCCAGCATGTTGCCGAGTTGCAGGCCCACCAGCGTCAGGACGGGTATGAGCGCGTTGCGCAGGATGTGCTTCCGGACGATGGCGGACCAGGGCAGGCCCTTGGCGTGGGCGGTGCGGACGTAGTCCTGCGACAGTACCTGCAGGACGCTGGCGCGTGTCTGGCGAACGATCAGCGGGGCAACGTGCAGGCCGATGGTCAGGGCGGGCAGGACCATGAGCTTGAGGTTTTCGACGGGTGATTCCGTGAAAGGGACGTACCCCGAGGGCGGCAGCAAGTTGAAAACGATGGCGAACAGGAGGATCAGCAGAACCCCAAGCCAGAAGTAGGGGACGCCGAGGGCAACGGCCGAGAACATTCCGATGACGGCGTCGACGGTGGTGCCGCGTCGAAGCGCGGCCAATATGCCGGCGGGAATACCGATGACCAGGGCGATGATCAGCGCAAGGGCGCTCAGCTCCAGCGACACCGGCAAGCGGTCCACCAGCATGGCCCAGACACGTTCGTTGCTGTGAAGCGACCGGCCCAGGTCGCCGCTCAAGGTCCTGGTCAGCCAATCCAGGTATTGGACGAACATCGGGCGATCGAACCCGTACTGCTGGCGCGCGATCTCGCGCTGTTCAGGGGTGGCGAACTCTCCCAGAACGGTCAGGGTGGGGTCGCCCGGAATCACGTTGATGACGAAGAAGACGAAAAACGAGACCAGCAGGACCACCGGGACGGTTTGTCCGATTCGCTTCGAAATGAACAGAAGCATCAGATGCGCTCAGGCCTGACGACCTTGGAGAGGAGCTTAACGGGCGCGTCGGGGCGCCGCAAAGCGACGCCCCGAGCAGAATTGACAGCCCGAGGGGGAAGGGAACGAGTCAGGTTTGCGCCCCGCGGGTTTGTTTGAAGCCTCAATGCGGTTCTTGAACGTCAGCGTGCTACTTGGCCGTCCAAGCCTCGGCGAACACCCAGGCGCCGCCCACCGTGCGTTTCAGGTTCTTCACCGCGGTCCGCTCGACCTGAGTCGACTCCATGAAGAACAGGAAGCCGTAAAGCGCATTGTCGACCAAGTAGGCCTGGATCTCGCGGTAGAGACCCTTTCTCACCGATTGATCGGTCTGCCGGGCGGCGTTGTCGATCATGTCGAACAGCTTCTCGTCGCTCACTCCGGTCCGCTGAATACGTGCGCGCCGTCCGAAGATCCGCCCGAAGGTCTGGGCCGGGTCGATCCCCGGCACCGTGAAGCGGCCGATACCGAACATGTGGTTCTTGGCGCGCAGACTGGCCTGCATCGACTGGCGGTCGACGGTCTTGATCGTGAGATTGATGCCGGCCTCTTTCAGTTGCGCCTGCATGAGTTGGGCGACCGTGGAGTCGGGCTGCCGCTTGATGATGTCCAGCCGCGCGTCAAGGCCTTCCTTGTGCCCGGCTTCGGCGAGCAGTTGCTTGGCCCGCGCGGGATCATGTGGGTACTTTTCGAGCGTGGCGTCGAACACCCAGTTCTGGTTGGGGATCAGGGTGGGAGTCACCTGTCCTCTGCCGAGCGTTATCACCTTCATCATCGTTTGACGATCGAGGCCGAACAGGACCGCTTGTCTCAGCCGGATGTCGTCGAACGGCGGTTTCGAAATGTTGAACGCGAACATGACGTGCCGGCCGTTGCCGGTGCGCACGAGCCGAAGGTTGGAATCACCGCTCACCGTCTTCAGGTCCCGGGCCGAGACGGTGTCGATGACGTGGACGTTGCCGGACTTGACCTCGATGACCTTCACCGCGCTCTTCTTGATGAACCGGAGGATGACGCGGTCGAGATAGGGCAATGGTTTTCCATCGGCGCCGTTCCGCCAGTAATCCGGGTTTCGTTCGAGGACGATTCGGGAGCCCGATTGCCAACTGGCGAACCTGAAGGGGCCGGTCCCTGACGGGTTCCTGCCGTAATCCTGCCCGTGCTTCTCGATGGCGGCGGGCGACGTAATCAGGCCGGCGAAGGCGATGGCCGGCAGCGCGGCCGAACTCGGCGCCTTGAGATTGATCCGCAATTCATGGGGTCCGCGCACTTCCACCCCCGTGATCGCCGACAAGTCGGAGGCACGCGGAGCGTTCAGCTCCTTTGAGAGCGCGCGGCGGAACGTGACGGCCGCGGCTTCCGCGTTGAACGCCGTGCCGTCGTGGAACTTCACGCCTTGCCGCAACGTGAAGTCGATGGACTTCTTGTCATCGGTGAACTTCCAGCTTGTGGCCAGTCCGGGTTTGACCTCGCCGCTCCCCGTGATGTCCAGGAGCGACTCATAGATCTGCCGCCAGACGTAGTGATCCAGGTTGCCTCCGTCCCCGAACAGTGGGTCGAGAGACTTAGGCTCCAGCACGGTGGCGCCAATGATCGTTCCACCTCGCACCGGCTTGTCCTGCGCAAAGGCCGCGTATGCCGCCGCCACGGACACGAAAATCCCGATTGCCAGGACCACTGACAGGTTGCGCGCGGAACGCGTTCCCCAGCTTGCAATGTTCATCAGGCCATCCTTTCCAAACGGCTGTTTGAGTTGTGCGAGTCCCTGGAACAGAAGCCGCGCCACGTTAACAAAGGACGCGGGTGCATGTCAATTTTGGGGGGATCGGGCAGTGGCTAAACCAAGACACTACCGAAGATCAGGACTTCCGGCGGCGCATCGGCCCTGGCCGGACCCCGCGCGCGCCATCTCCCGCCCCACCCTACAAGTACCCCTCTTCCCGATAGTACCGCTCCGCGCCCGGATGCAGCGGCGCGCACATCGGCCCCTCCTCCGTATCCCGGCATATCCGGCCCATGTCGAAGCACTCGCCGTCCACGGGCATGGTGTCCCTTCTGGCGGCGATGGCCTTGACCACCGCGTAGGCGAGGTCGTCGGGGAAGTCCGCGCGGCAGAAGAGCGGCCAGCCGCCGAACTCCAGGGCGGGCACGTCCGCGTCCAGTGCCGGGAACGCGGACTTGGGAATGGTGGATTCGGGGAAACCCAATTGCTCCATTGCGGCGAAGACCGACGGTTGTAGCGGCAGGAGGACCATGTCCCGGGCCAGGGCCTCGGCGGTCCAGCCGGTGATGCCCTCGTCGAACACGGCGTCGTAGGCGCCTTGCTCGATGCCCTCCATGCGCCGCGGGTGCGACGGGACCGGGACCTTGTCCACGCTTCCGCCCCATTGCTCCACGTCTTCGAGGTTCCAGCCGCAAAGACTCAGGACTCGCCGGATGGTGAACTCGGTGGTTCCTTCGGGGCCCTGTCCCCGGGTCGACAGGCGGAGCGGGAGCTTCTTCTCGCCGATCTCCTCGAGCGAGCGCACGCCGAGGTCTCGCCGCACCGCGAAGGCGATCTTGTCCCAGGAGGGAAAGACCGCGAGGTTTCGGATGTCGATCTTCTCCGTATAGGGCGCCAACCCGTTCAGTGCCATGTGGGTGACCGGCGAAGGGTTGAGGAAAGCCAGGTCCGCCTCGCCCGCCGCCAGGAGCCGGGGCGCTTCGAACCCGCCGAGGCGGCTGTTGCCGAGGCCGTACGAGACGATGATCTCGGAACCATCGGGCAGGTTCCCCTGCGCCAGACCCTGGGCGATTTCGAATGCCTCGCCGGCGCGTATGTTCATGGTCACGGCGATCCGGATTGTCGTTGCCATCGGGCTACCTCCACATCAGGTGTCCCACGGTAGCGTCCGGAACACCACCGGGTCAACGACAGGAGCCCGTCCCGTGCAGGGGCTCTAGGCCAACCCTCCCAAACTTGCTAGAATCCCCTCACGGCATCCCACGCCGTCGAAGTTCCGTTTCCCGAGCCGGAAACCGTCCGGATATTCCGGCCATTTCCAGGGCACTCACGAACAAGCCGTAACCGTATTTTGCATCGACGCGCGCACCCGGCCGCCCGAGGGGTGCCGCGCACAGGGGAGGATCACTGATGGACGTCGTCGCTTGCCGCGAGACGGTGAATCTTCGCAACATCGCGATCATCGCGCACGTGGACCACGGCAAGACCACCCTGGTGGACGCCATGCTGTGGCAGAGCGGGACGTTCCGCGAGAACCAGGACGTGCGCGAGCGCGTGCTGGACTCCATGGACCTGGAGCGCGAGAAGGGCATCACGATCATGGCGAAGAATGCCTCCGTCACGTACGGCGGCGTGAAGATCAACATCGCCGACACGCCGGGTCACGTGGACTTCGGCGGCGAGGTGGAGCGCACCCTGCGGATGGTGGACGGCGTCATGCTGCTGGTGGACGCCGCCGAGGGGCCCATGCCCCAGACGCGCGCCGTCCTGGCCAAGGCGCTGGAGCTGCGCCTGCCGCCCATCGTGGTCATCAACAAGATCGACCGCCAGGACGCCCGCCCCGCGGAAGTCCTGAACGAGATCTACGACCTGTTCATCGACCTGGGCGCCACCGAGGAACAGATCGAGTTTCCGGTCATCTACTCCGTCGCTCGGCAGGGGACATGCACGCCGTCACCGGGCGGCGAGCTCACCGATCTCCGGCCGTTGTTCGAGGCCATCGTCACGCACGTGCCGCCGCCCGCCGGTGATCCGGGTCACCCGTTGCAGATACTCGTGACCAACGTGGTGCCGGACGATTACCTCGGGCCGCTGGCCATCGGGCGCGTGGTGGACGGCACGGTACGGAACCGGGAGCCGGTGACCCTGTGCCGGCGCGACGGGTCGCGGACCTCGGCCGCGGTGGCGGAGCTCTTCATCTACGAGGGCCTCGGGCGCGTCCCGGTGCCGTCGGCCGGCCCAGGAGAGATCGTCGCGCTGGCGGGGATGAACGGCATCGGGTTGGGCGAGAGCATCGCAGACGCCGAGAATCCCAAGCCGCTGCCGGCCCTCCACGTGGAGGAACCCACGCTGTCGATGGAGTTCTCCATCAACGACTCTCCGTTCAGCGGAAAGGACGGCCGCTACCTGACCTCGCGCCACCTCCGGGCGCGGCTGCTCAAGGAGGCGGAGCAGAACCTGGCCATCCGGGTGGAGCCCGTTGAATCGTCCGACCGCTTCCTGGTGTACGGCCGGGGAGAGCTGCAGCTCGCCGTGCTGATCGAACAGATGCGGCGGGAAGGGTACGAGTTCTCGGTGGGCATGCCGCGGGTGCTGACCCGCACCGTCGGCGGCGCGGTCCACGAACCGTACGAGCTGGCGATGATCGAAGCGGATGAAGAGTACCAGGGAATCGTCGTCCAGAAGCTCGGCGCGCGCAGGGGCCTCCTGGTCAAGCTGGCCGACCGCGGTTCGGGAAGGGTCCGTCTGGAGCTAGAGGTGCCCAGCCGCGGGTTGATCGGATACCGGACCGAGTTCCTCACCGACACGAAAGGCACCGGAACCCTCACGCACATGTTCATCGGATACCGCCCCTGGGCGGGCGACATCGTTCACCGCCTCACCGGCGCGATGGTGGCCGACCGCAACGGCCGCGTCACGGCGTACGCCATGGTCAACCTGCAGGAGCGGGGCGAGTTGTTCGTCGAGCCCACCGACGCGGTGTACGGCGGCATGCTCGTCGGCGAGAGCAGCCGCGACACCGACCTGGACGTGAACATCACGAAGGAGAAGAAGCTCACGAACATGCGCGCGTCCGTGCTGAAGGGTATCGAGAAAGTCGTCCCCCCGGTGCGTATGTCCCTGGAGCAGGCCATCGAGTTCATCCGCCACGACGAACTGATCGAGGTCACGCCGCGCAGTCTCCGCCTTCGGAAACGCCACCTCGACCCGAACGAACGGAAGTACCACGCCCGCCAGGCGGAGGGTTCTCTCCGGATCGCCGGATAGCTTCAGCCCGTCCCTTCCGCTTCCTCCTCCACGTGCCGTCCCAACAACCTCACCTGCGCCCCCGCCAGCATGTCCCGGAGCTTCCCCCGAATGGCCCACAGGCAGATGAGCGACGGGATCACCATCAGCGTGGTGATGACGAAGAAGGTGGCCCAGTCGCCCTCCAGCCAGTCCACCAGGGCGCCGGAGGCGCCGGCCAAGAGGGTGCGTCCGGCGGTGCCGATGGAGGCCATCAGGGCGTACTGGGTGGCGGTGTAGGTGCGGTCCACCAGCATGGAGATGAAGGCCACGAAGGTGACCGTGGCGAATGCGCTGGTAAGGTCGTCCACCACCACGGCGGTGGCGAACAGGGCCTCGGACTTCCCCACCCAGAACAGCACGGCGAAGAGAAGGTTGGTGGCGGCCATGGCGATGCCGGACAGGAACATGGCCCGTATGAGGCCCATGCGGATGGCGAAGAACCCGCCCAGCACGGTGAAGCCTACCGTGGTGACCCAGCCGAGGCCTTTGGAGTAGAGCGCGATCTCGGACTTGGAGAAGCCGATCTCCCGGTAGAAGAGGATCGACATGCGCCCCATGAAGGCCTCGCCGATCTTGAACAGGAAGATGAACCCGAGCACGGTGAGGGCGATGGCGAAGCCGTTGCGCCGGAAGAAGCTCATGAGCGGGCTCACCACCGTGCCGCCGAGCCACGCCGCGGCACGGCCCATCGGGCCGGACACCCCGAGGGTGGAGGCGATCCGGTCGTCCTCCGCTTCCTGCGACGAGATGCGTTCCGCCGTGCCCTGCTCGTGCACGAACAGCAGACCGATGTTGGTGAGGATCACCACCGCGCCGAGCACGAGGAAGGTGGATTGCCAGTAGTCCTCCACCCCGGCGTTCTGGAAGGTCGTGGCGGTCTCCAGCGCGATGATGCCGCCGAGCTTGTACCCCGTCCACCAGCCCACCACCGCGGTGGCGGCGCCGGCGGCCATGGCTTCGCCCTCCGACGTGCCCACCTGCTCGATGCGCAACGCGTCCACGGCGATGTCCTGGGTGGCGGACGCGATGGCGATGGTGAGGCCGATGCCCACCACCCAGCCGAGGTTCGCGGAGGGGTCGGCGAAGCTCCAGAGCGCCAGGGACGCCACGATCACGGCCTGCAGCGTGAGGATCCAGGCGCGCCGGTGGCCGAGCCTGCCGGTGAGCCAGGGGATGCGGATGCGGTCGATGAGCGGCGCCCAGAGGAAGTTGATGGCGTAGACGCCGAAGATCAGCCCGGCAAAGCCGATGGTGGTGCGGCTGAGGCCGTCCTCCTTGAGCCACAGGGTGAGGCTGCTGCCGATGAGCACCCAGGGGAACCCGCTGATGATCCCCAGGAGGAAGATGCGCGCCATGCGCCGCTCCCAGTACACCGCCAGCGAGTCGATGATCTTCAGCATGGGGCTCCTTCGGTGGTGAGTCTCGGCTGTCCTGTGGACTTGAATATAACCGACGCGGCACCGGAACAGAATCGAGGCAAACCCCCGAATCGTCATTCCCGCGGAAGCGGGAATCCAGGGGTGGGGGGTGTGGCGGCCTCATTGCCCGACCCCACCCCGCCTGGATTCCCGCTTCCGCGGGAATGACTCGTTGGAGTGTAGCGGGATTCCGTAACTACCAGAAATCATTGGACAAGATTTTATTTTCATATCAATGACGATTCGAGGGGAGGGCGCCCCTCGTTTGACACTCATCCGCCTCTTCGGCTAGTCTGCGTCCCCTTGTGACCATGCACATTGCGAAAGGAGAACGGACCATGTCCTTATTTCTCAAAGCCTGTCTCCGGAACCTGGCGATCGTATCAGTGGCTGGCGGCCTGCTCCTGGCGGCGGCCGCGTCGGTGCAGGCGGCGGAGCTCAAGCTCGCCCACTTCACTTCGCCCAAGCATCCCATGGACCGGCTGGTGATGCGCCCATGGGGTGAAGAGGTGGCCAAGCGCAGCAACGGCTCGCTGACCGTGCGGATCTATCCCGGCGGTGAGCTGGGCAAGGGGCCGGTGGCTCAGTACAAGCGCGCGGCGGACGGTATCGCGGACATCACCTTCGGCCTGCAGGGGTACAGCTCGCCGCTGTTTCCGAGGACCCTCCTGGTCGAGCTGCCGGGTCTCGCGCCGGACGCGGTGGCGGCCACCAAGATGCTGTGGAAGGCCATCGGCGCCATCCAGGGGGAGTACACGAGGACCAAGGTCCTGGCGCTTTGGGTCAACGACAAGGCGGTCATCATGACCCGCAACAAGGCGGTGCGGACCCTGGACGACGTCAAGGGCATGAAGATCCGCACGCCGTCCAAGCTCCAGGGCGACATCATCTCGGCGCTGGGAGCGACCCCCGTGGCCATGCCGGTGACGCGCATGTACAACGCCCTCAAGACCGGTGTGGTGGACGGGCTCATGGTGGCGCCCAGCGTGATCCGGAGCTTCAAGATCGGCGAGGTGGCGAAGTACTACACCGTCGGGCCGTTCGCCAACACGGCGTTCTTCCTGGTGATGAACAAGAAGGCCTACGACGGCCTCTCGGCGGAGCACAAGAAGATCGTCGACGAGACCTCGGGCGAGGCCCTGAGCGTCAAGGCTGCGGGCATCTACAAGAAGGCCGGCGCCGGCTCCCTGGCGGGCGAGAAGAAGAGCGGCCGGGGCGAGGTCATCACGCTCTCGGACGCCGAGGACAAACGCTTCCGCGAAGCCCTGAGCGGAGTGCGCGCCAAGACCGTCAAGGACCTCAAGGCCAAGGGCATCGACGCCGAGAAGATCCTCGCGGCCATGGGCGGATAGGCCGGCTGTCGGGCTTCGCGTAATCCATGAGTGAAGAATCGCGCGCCGCGTTGCCGGGGACCGGGGCGGCCGACTGGACCACCCGGTTCCTGGCCTACGCGGCCGGGGCCGCGTTGCTTTGGCTGATGCTGCTGACAGTGGTGGCGGTGGTGATGCGCTACGTCTTCAACGCGCCCATCCTGGGCGCGCAGGACATTTCCGAATTGAGTCTGGCGGTGGTGGTGTTCCTGGGGATACCCTATTGCGGCTGGACCGGCGGCCACGTGGCCGTGGACCTCATCAGCACGGTGGTGGGGGAGAGCCGGCTGCGCTACACCGACACGCTCATGCGGCTCCTGGGCGCGGCGCTCTTCGCCGTGGTCGCGTGGCAGGCCATGGGGCAGGGGTTCGACGCCCTGGAGTACGGCGAGGCCAGCAACCTCGTGGAGATCCCGCACCATCCTTTCGTGTTCCTGATGAGCTTCGGCTGGCTTCTGTTCGCCCTGGTGCTGCTGCTCCAGGCCGCCGCCGGTATCTTCCGGGCTCCCGAGGCTCCGCAAGAGAAGGCTGAATGAGTCCCACCGCCGCCGGTCTTCTGGGTTTGGCGGGCCTGTTCGTGCTCCTGGCGCTCAGGATGCCCGTGGGCATCGCCATGATGCTCGTGGGCGTGCTGGGGTTCGGCGTCCTGAACGGCTGGGGGCCGGCCCTGGCGGTTCTCGGCAGCGAGCCCTTCGTCATCTCCACCAACTACGAGCTCATCGTCATCCCGCTGTTCGTGCTGATGGGGAACTTCGCCACGGTCTCCGGCATGAGCCGCGACCTCTACGCCGCGGCCTACGCCTGGTTCGGCCACTGGCGCGGCGGGCTGGCCTCCGCCACCATCGCCGCCTGTGCGGGGTTCGCCGCGCTCTCCGGCTCTTCGGTGGCCGCGGCCGTGACCATGGGCAAGGTGGCGCTGCCCGAGATGCGCACCTACCGCTACGATTCGCGCCTGTCCACCGGCGCCATCGCCGCCGGCGGCACCCTGGGCATCCTCATCCCGCCGAGCACGGGGTTCGTGATCTACGCCATCCTCACCGAGGAGTCCATCGGCCGCCTGTTCCTGGCCGGGTTCTTCCCGGGGCTGCTGCTGACCGCGCTGTTCATCCTGTCCATCTTCATCCAGACCCGCATCAACCCGGACCTGGGGCCACCCGGGCCGGCCTCCAGCGTCATGGACCGCATCCGCGCGTTCCGCCAGGCCAGCGCCATGATCGGCGTGGTGGTGGTCACCATCGGCGGCATCTACGCGGGCCTGTTCACCCCCACCGAGGCCGCCGGCGTGGGCGCCTTCCTGGCAATGCTGTTGGCGCTGGTGCGCGGCCGCCTGACGGTGTCCTCGCTGTCGTCCCTGGCCCTGGAGAGCGTCCGCACCACGGCCCTGGTCTTCCTCATCCTGGTGGGCGCCCACATCTTCAACCCGTTCCTGGCGCTGACCCACATCCCCAGCGACCTCGCCGAGCTGCTGGTGGGCATGGAGCTGCCACGGCTGGCGGTGCTCGGCATCCTGCTGGCCGCCTACATCGTGCTGGGCATGTTCCTGGAAGGTTTCGCCATGCTGGTGCTCACCCTCCCCATCGTGCACCCCATCATCCTCACCCTGGGCTACGACCCCATCTGGTTCGGCGTGGTCATGGTCATCGTGCTGGAGATGGGCCTCATCAGCCCGCCGGTGGGCGTCAACGTCTTCGTCGTCAAGGGCATCGCCGAAGACGTCCCCATGAGCCGGATCTTCGCCGGCATCTTCCCGTTCTGGATCGCCATGGCCGTCTGCCTGGCCATCCTGGTGGCGTTCCCCGAGATCGCGCTGTTCCTGCCGAATACGATGATCCGGTGAGTCGTGGAGGTGACGACGATGAGGTCCTTCGAAGGGCAGCCCAAGACGGAAGCCGGTCTCGAAGAGGATTTCGCGACCATCGGCGTCACACACGGGATGACGTTGATGGTCCACTCCTCGTTGAGTTCGATCGGCTGGGTTGTCGGTGGCGCTCCGACCGTGGTGCGTGCACTCCTGTCCGTGCTCGGTGAAGGCGGTACGTTGGTCATGCCGGCCGCGACGCCTCTTGGGACGGACCCTGCGAACTGGTCGAGTCCTCGACTGCCTGAGGCCTGGTTGGCGGACGTACGAGAGCATCTTCCGGTTTTCGATGCCCGGACGACCCCTACCACTCTGGGCGCCATATGCGAAAGTTTCCGCACCTGGCCGAACACCCTGCGAAGCGATCACCCGGTGGAGTCTGTCTGTGCCCGCGGCGTTGCCGCGTCCACAATTGTCAGCGAACATCCCCTGGCATTTTCCGAAGGTCCGGGCGGACCGTTCGAGAAGCTCTACAACCTGAATTGCCGAATATTGCTTCTCGGAGTGGGTTTCAATCGGTGCACTGCATTGCACTTCGCCGAGTCGCTGGTCGACAGGCGAAGGGTCAAGACTCTGCGATTCCCGGTGGTGGACAACGGACAACGGGTGTGGACGGAAGTGCCGAATGTTGCGGACGACAACGGTGCCCATTTTCCTGTTGTCGGACAAGAATACGTCGCTGAAGGAGAAGTGCGACGAGGCAAGATTGGCGATGCCCCATCCATGTTGTTTCCGATGCGTAATCTGGTCGATTTCGCCGCACGCTATTTTGATGGTGTGCTGTAGGGGAAGTGTGGATTCAACCCTTCGGTGGCGACTACCTTGCAATGCCTTCCGGGGGGAGCGGGTTCTCGGTCCCCTGTGAAGCGATATGCGCCGCCACCGCCTCGTCGGGCGTCCTTGCCTCCACGGTGGCCACCTCTTCATATCCGGAAGCGCGGAGCCGTTTGACCCGTAGTTCATTTCCTTTCGCGCCCATCGCAATGGAAACGATCAGGTTGCCGACCAGCCAGACCTCCGGGCTCGGGACCGAGCTCAAGGCCATCACGAGCAACAGCACAAGCCAGCCGATCAGGAAGAGTCTTTTGACGAACGCCCAGATCCAGGTGAAGAGGAACGCCGGCCAGCTCCAGCCGTTTTTGACGGCCTCATAGCCGGACGTGGGGTGCTGGAACACCGTATACTGCTTCATTCGGGGACCTCCGTGTTGAGGATCGCGGAGCATGCTCCGTTGCGGCTCTGGCGCCGCTCGTGATCCTCCTCACACGTTGAACCGGATGTGCATGACGTCGCCGTCCTGCACGCGGTATTCCTTGCCTTCGAGGCGCAGCTTGCCGGCGGAGCGGCAGCCGGATTCGCCTTGGTGCTCGATGTAGTCGTCGTAGGAGATGACTTCCGCGCGGATGAAGCCGCGCTCGATGTCGGAGTGGATCTTGCCGGCGGCGTGGACCGCGGCGGTCTCACGGGCAATGGTCCAGGCGCGCACCTCCATGGGACCGGCGGTGAAGAAGCTCATGAGACGCAGGTGGTCGTAGGCGTGGCGGATGAAGCGGTCCCGGGCGGTCTCGGAGAGCCCCAGTTCCGCCAGGAACTCCGCGCGCTCGCCGGGGTCGAGCTGGGCGATCTCCATCTCGATCTTGCCGCAGACCGGCACCACGGTCAGGTCCTCGCCTTGAGCGTACTCCGAGACGTCCGCGGGCAGGGGTTCCTGGAGCGCCGCCTCGTCGGAATTGTAGACCACCAGCAGCGGTTTCTCGCTCAGGAAGGCGAAACCGGAAAGCAGGGTCCGTTCCTCCGGCAGGAAATCGAGACCGCGGAGCGGACGCTCCTCCTCCAGCGTGCCCAGGCAGCGGGTCAGAAGGTCCTTCTCCATCTCCCGCTCCCGGGCCTTCACGGCTTCCTTCCGGATCCGCTCGAGGCGCTTCTCGATGACGGCGAGATCGGCCAGTATCAGCTCGGCCTGAAAGGCGCCGAGGTCCCGCACGGGCGCGGGCGGCTCGTCGGCAAGCGGGTCGTCGAAGGCCCGGACCACCTGGACCATGGCGTCCACCTCGCGCAGTTGCACCAGGGACTGGTTTTCCAGCGCCGCCTTCCGTTCCTGCGACGGCGGAAAGTCCAGGAAGGTGACCTCCGCGTACTTCTTGTCCTTGGGATGGACGATATCGCTCAGCGCGTCCACGCGAGGGTCCGGAACCTTGACCACGGCCATGGCCGCCTCGTGGCGCGTCTCGAAGCCGCCCACCGCGGCACTGAGGCCCGTCAGGGCGTTGTAGAGGGTGGTCTTGCCCGCTCGGGAGAATCCTGTGAGTCCGACTTTCATGGACTCCAATTTAGCACCGGGGGGAATTATTCATAGCAAGAGGCGCCCGCGCTCATTCGCTTCGTAACCGTGCGGTCTTCACGGAGACTTCATTCCGGCAAGGGATGGAGTGTCGCGTTGAGGTCCGCCGCCGGAAGCGCTCTGATGCCGGGTGCCATCAGGTAGCCATGTGTGCCGGCGTGCACGACGTCCAGCCGTTCAAGGCCCAGCGTCTCGAAGGCGATGCGCATAGACGCCGTCACCCGGGGCGCTTCGGCCCGCTTGACTTCGAAGCCGTAACGCCGGTTGCCGGCCGATATCAGCAAGTCGAGTTCCGCGCCGGCGTGGGTCGACCAGTGGTAGCACTGCTCGGGACGGGCGCCCAGCAGGTGAATGACCTGTTGGACCACGAATCCCTCCCACGACGGTCCGACAACAGGGTGGGAGACCACGTCTTCGCGCGTCGTCAGGCCCAGCAACGCGTGAAGCAGACCGGAGTCGTTGATGAACACCTTGGGCGAGCGCACTTGGCGCTTGGCGATGTTTTCATGCCAGGGTTGCAACTGCCGGACCATGAACACGGAGGTGAGGAGGTCCAGGTAGCGCCGGACCGTGGTGTGGGACACGCCGAAGGCGCGGCCCAGCTCCGCGCCGTTCCACAACCGGCCGTGCCAGTGCGCCAGCATCGTCCAGAAACGGTGCAGCGTGGTCGACGGGACCAGACTGCCGAACTCCGGCACGTCCCGGGCCAGGAAAGTCCGGATGAAGCCGTCACGCCAACGGCGGCTCGCGGGAGCGGTGGACGCAAGATACGAACGCGGGAACCCGCCGCGCAGCCACAGTCGTTCCAGGTCGTCCACCTCGTCGAGTCCGAATCCGTCCAGCTCGTGGAAGGCCACCCGGCCGGCGAGGGTCTCGGAGGTCTGGCGGAGCAGTGCGGGCGAGGCGCTCCCCAGCACGAGGAAATGCGCCGGGGTTCGGGGCCGGTCCGCCAGCACGCGCAGAAGGGGAAACACTTCCGGCAACCGCTGGATCTCGTCGAGGACCACAAGGCCGCGCAAGGGGCGCAACTCCAGCCCCGGATCGGCCAAGCGAGTGAGGTCGACGGGGTTCTCCAGGTCGAACCACGCCGACGGCCCTTCACGCGATTCGACGAGTTGCCGCGCCAGCGTGGACTTGCCCACTTGGCGGGCGCCGAGCAGCGCGACCACCGGGAACTCTTCCAACAGCAGGTCGACACGCCGGAGATGACGTTCCCGTGCGAGTTCCATTGCCTCGAAATATGAGCGATAGCCGCACAGATTTCAAGGGAATAGGGCGTGCCCGGTCAGCGCCGCGGACCGCTGGATACGGGGTGGCCCCGCTCGTAGACTTCGTCCCGGGCCAAGTCCGCGCCGCGCGCGGCGGTCACGGCGAGTTCGTCGCAACGCTCGTTCTCCAGGTTGCCCGCGTGGCCCCTGACCCAGCGGTACTCGATCTCGTGCCGTTCGGACAGCTCAAGCATCTCGGCCCAGAGGTCGGGGTTCAAGGCCGGGGTCTTGTCGCCCTTTCTCCACCCCTTGGCGCGCCAGCTCTTGGCCCATCCCTTGGACATGGCGTCCACCACGTAGCGGGAGTCGCTGTAGAGGGTCACCCGGCACGGCTCCTTGAGGGAGCGGAGCCCGGCGAGCACCGCCATGATCTCCATGCGGTTGTTGGTGGTCCTGCGGTAGCCGCCGCTCAGCTCCCGGCGGGCAGGCGTGGCCGTGTTGTACAGGAGCACGGTGCCGTAGCCTCCCGGACCCGGGTTCCCGATGCAGGCGCCGTCGGTATAGATGGTGACTTGCTTCATGTCTTTCGTCATCGCTCGACCGGAGAGTATAGAGGCCGCGAAGCCGAGGCCGCAACAAGCGGACGAACGCTTGACACGGAACCACATGTCTTTTTTAATCCGACACACGCCCCACGCGGGCGGCCTTCGTCGTAGAGCCACGCGGTAGTGCTCGCCATCGACGGACTCTGCGACCCGGCGCGGCGACGGCTTTGCGAACCCGCCCGTGCCCGAATTCGCCACAGGCGCACCACACCGCTCCAAGGAGACGCGCATGCAAACCGGTTCTTTCATCAACGGGGAATGGTACCAGCCGGATTCCGAGCGGCGCATCCGCAACGTCAATCCGGCGGATACCCGCGACGTCATCGCGGAGTTTCCCATGGCCACGGCCGCGGACACGGAACGCGCCATCGACGCGGCCGCCGAGGCGTTCCAGGGTTGGCGCAAGACGCCGGGACCGGAGCGCGGCCGGGTGATCTGGCGCGCCGCGGACATTGCGCGCCGGCGCGTGGACGAGATCGCCGAGTTGATGACCCGCGAGGAAGGGAAGATCTTCAAGGAGGCCCGGGGCGAGGTGCTCAAGGGGATCTCGCTGCTGGAGTACAACGCCGGCGCCGGCTACCGGCTCGGCGGCAAGACCCTGCCGTCCGAGGCGCGCGACACCTTCACCTACACCATCCGCCAGCCCATGGGGGTGGTGGGACTCATCGCGCCGTGGAACTTTCCCTGGGCGATCCCGGTGTGGAAGTCCGCCCCCGCGCTGGTGGCGGGCAACGCCGTGCTGCTCAAGCCGGCGTCCCTGACCCCGGCCACGGCGGGCCTCCTGGCGGAGGTGTACGAGGAAGCCGGTCTTCCCAAGGGCGTCTTCAACGTGGTGGTGGGCTCCGGCGGCGACGTGGGCGAGACCATCGTCAACTCCCGGCGCATCCCGGTGGTGTCGTTCACAGGCTCCAACGAGATCGGCAGCGACCTCTACGTCAAGGCCGCCTCCCGCGGCGCCAAGGTCACCTGCGAGATGGGCGGCAAGAACGCGGTCATCGTCATGCCCGACTGCGATCTCGACAAGGCGGCGGTGGCCATCCGGGACGGCGCCTTCGGCTCCACCGGCCAGCGCTGCACCGCCACTTCCCGGGTCATCGCCATCGGCGACACCCGGGCCGAGCTGGTGGCCCGGCTGGAGGAACACGCGAAGAAGATCCGCGTGGGCTCGGGCCTGGACGCGGACGTGGACATGGGGCCGGCGGTGGACGAGGGCCAGTGGAAGACCGACCTGGAGTACATCGAGATCGGCAAGCAGGAGGGCGCCCGGCTGGTGACGGGCGGCAACGCGCCCAAGGGGCTGGACCACGGCTACTACGTCGAGCCCACGGTGTTCGACGACGTGACGCCGGACATGCGCATTTTCCGCGAGGAGATCTTCGGCCCGGTGCTGTCGGTGGCGGCGGCCTCGGACCTGGACGAGGCCATCCGGTTCGCCAACTCCGTCGACTTCGGCCTCACCACTTCCATCTTCACCCAGGACGTGGACAAGGTCATGCGCTTCGTCGAGGAGGTGGAGACCGGCATGGTGCACGTGAACGAGCCCACCGTGGGCGGCGAGGCCCAGCTTCCCTTCGGCGGCATCAAGTCCACCGGCGTGGGCGAGCGCGAGATGTCCGAGGAGGGCGTCAACTTCTTTACCGAGCTCAAGACCGTCTTCATCAACTACTCCGGCCAGTCCGGGCGGCTGATGATCCGCTGACGCGTGCCGCGCCGGCGCGACCACGGTTTCCGACAACGGAGGTTTCCCATGGACCAGTTCCCGATGGAGCAGAAGCACGACATCATCGACGCCGACGGCCACGTGGTGGACCAGGACAAGGACCTGCGCCGCTACCTGCCGGCTCCCTGGAACGAGAAGGACTGGACGCGCGAGTACTACTTCTTTCCGCTCACCGACGGGTGGATGCGCGGCATGTCGTCGCGCCACAAGGCCGAGGTGCCGGACGCGGCCAACTGGCTGAGCTTCCTGGACGAGTCGAAGATCGACCAGACCATCCTCTATCCCAGCAACGCCCTGTTCCACGGCCAGATCCGCAACAAGGGCTGGGCGGTGGCCGTGGCCCAGGCGTACAACGACTGGCTGTACGACTGCTTCGGCCGCCAGTCGGATCGCCTCAAGGGCGTGGCGCTGCTGCCGGTGCAGGACATCGACGCCGCGGTCGCGGAGTTGCGCCGGTGCGTGGACGAGCTGGGCATGGTGGCCGGCGTGATCCCGTCGGTAATGGCGCCGCTGGTGGGTCTCGGCGGAGGCCAGTTCGATCCTCTCTACGCCGAAGCCGAACGTCTCGACTGTCCCCTGGCGGTGCACGGCGGTCCGGTGACCGGCCTGGGCCTGGACATGTTCGAGAGCCTGGCCGAGGCGCGTCCGCTGGAGCACGCCATGCCGCAGATGGTGCAGATCATGAGCATGATCAACGCCGGCGTGTACGACCGCTTCCCCAACCTGCGGGTGGCCTACCTCGAGTGCGGCACCGGCTGGGTTCCGTTCATGATGGACGCGCTGGACGAGAACTGGGAGCGGCGCGGCCGCTCGCTGACCGTGAAGCAACGCCCCAGCGACATCATCCGCGGCGGCAACATCTTCTTCACCTGCGAGGTGGACGAGAAGGCGCTTCCCTACGTGCTGGAGCGGCTCGGCGGGGACCAGGTGCTGTGGGCCTCGGACTACCCCCACGAACGCGCGCGCTCGGAGTTCTTCCACGACTTGCCGGACTTCTTCGCGCGCGAGGACGTGAGCCCGGAACTGCGCAAGAAGATCTTGAGCGACAACCCCAAGCGTTATTACGGGCTGTAATGCCCCGGCGGTGGAGGCAACGCGGACGCGAAATTCCTGGTCCACTAACCCGTCATGCGCGCTTTCCAGGCTGTGTCAATACTCATGAGGCGACCACGTCACAGAACGTCATTCCCGCGGAACAGGCTGTGTCAAAACACCAGACGAACACGGAATGGCACGGCCACCCCGAACCGTCATTCCCGCGGAAGCGGGAATCCGGGGGTGGTGCAGCGGGGAATACGATCGTATGGCCCCTCCCAGCCCCTGGATTCCCGCTTCCGCGGGAATGACGATTCGGGTGGCGGTGCTGTTTCCAGATAATGACACTTCGGAGCTGGATGATGAGTACCCAAGACCCCGTTGACCTCGAACGTGCCGCGGCCATGAGCCGCGCCGACCGCGACCATCTCGTCCACGGCTTCGTGCCGCTGTCGCGACACCAGGCGGACGGCGTCCCGGTGTTCGTGCGCTCCGAAGGGGTCTACCTCTGGGACTCGCTGGGCAAGCGCTACATCGACGGTCTCTCCACTCTGTGGAACGTCCACGTCGGCCACGGCCGGAAGGAGATCACCCGTGCCGTCGCGGAACAGATGGACCGCCTCGCGTACGCGCCCACGCTCATCGGCCCCACGTCCGAGCCCACCGTCCGGCTGGCATCCCGTCTCGCGGAGATGGCGCCCGAGGGGCTCACGCGCGTGGTGTTCACCTCCGGCGGCTCCGAGTCCAACGAAAGCATGATCCGCTTGGTGCGGGACTACTGGAAGGCAAAAGGCCAGCCCGGCCGGACGCGATTCGTGACGCTCAACCAGGGCTACCACGGCTCTTCCAGCGGCGCCGCCATGCTCACCGGCATCCCGCTCTTCAACAAGCAGATGGAGCCGGGCCTGCCCGACGTGCACCACATGGCGCGGCCCCACTGCTACCGCTGCGAGCTGGGGAAGACCTGGCCGGACTGCCGCCTGGCTTGCGCCGACGAGTTGGAGGGGCTGGTGGAGCGGGAAGGCGCCGGCGCCATCGCGGCCTTCGTCGCCGAGCCGGTGCAGGGCGTGGGCGGCGTCATCGTGCCGCCGGAGGGCTGGCTCGCGCGCATCCGGGAGATCTGCGACCGGCACGGCATCCTGATGGTCTGCGACGAGGTCATCACCGGGTTCGGGCGCACCGGCAGCCTGTTCGCGTGCGCGGGCGAGGGCGTGACCCCGGACATTCTGATCACCGCCAAGGGCATCACCAGCGGCTACTTGCCGCTGGGCGCCATGCTGTTCCGCGAGGAGATCTACCAGACGCTCCTGGCCAAGGCCGACGACGCGTTCTACCACGGCTACACCTACACCGGGCATCCCGTGGTGTGCGCCGCGGCGCTGGCCAACCTGGACATCATCGAGCGGGAGCGCCTGGTGGAGCGGGCGGCGAAGGTGGGCGGCTACCTGCAGGAGCGGCTGCGGACGCTTTTGGAACTGCCCATGGTGGGCCAGGTACGCGGGCGCGGGCTCATCGCCGCGGTGGAACTGGTGCGGGACAAGGCGACTCGCGAGCCCTTCGATCCGGAACAGCAGGTGCCCCGGCAGGTCTACGACGAGTGCCTCGCCAACGGCCTCCTGCTGCGGGTGTGCGGCACCCACGCCCTGGCCGTGTGCCCGCCACTGGTGGTCACGAAGGAACAGATCGACGACATCGTCACGGTCCTGCGGAACGCCGTCGCCACGGTCGCGCGGACCGTGCGGTCGTAACGAATCCGCGTGGGTCGAAATGCATCGAGCGCCCCATGGAATGTCCCTGGCCCCATGGAATGTCCCGGCACTCCACGGAAGTATGCCCCGACGCTCCACGGGGAACGCCCCGTTATGCCATGGAAATGTGCCCGGCGCTCCACATAGGGAACGCCCCGGTATTCCATGGCAATGTGCCATGGCGCCCCGTGGGACCGCCTCGGCGCCCCATATCGTCACCCGGCCCCCAGACCGTCATTCCCGCGAAAGCGGGAATGACGGTTTGGGGGCCGGCGGTGACGACTTGAGGCACGCGGAGAGACGGTATGGGCGCGGGAATGACGGTGGGAATGACTACATGGGCGTCAGCGCGGTTCTCGTGTCCAACGGAATGGATGACACACACCACAGGGAGGTATCCGTCGATGGTTGAATGCCCCGTTTGCGGTGCGGAGTTCGAGTTGGAGGAGGACGCGGTGGCGGGCGAGCTGATCACCTGTGCCGACTGCGGCACCGAGTTGGAGGTCACCAGCCTCGATCCGCCGGAAGTAGCCGAGGCGCCCTCGGAAGAGGAAGACTGGGGGGAATGAGCTTGAAGATCGGTCTGCTGCATTCACTGGTCCGGCCCGAGGAGAAGCTCCTGATCAAGGAGTTCCGGAAGCATTCCGGCGTGGAGCTTCAAATGATCGACGACCGCAAGCTGTCGTTCAACCTGGGGCGGGACCGTTTCGACGTGGACGTGCTTCTGGAACGGTGCATCAACCACTCCCGGGCGCTGCACGGCCTGCGGCTGTTCGAGAGCGCCGGCGTGCGCTGCGTCAACTCTTCAGGGGTGGCCACCGTGTGCGGCGACAAGATCCTCACCTCGGTGCACCTGCGGGAGCACGGCGTGCCCCAGCCCGAAGTGCGTATCGCCTTCACCGAGGAGTCCACGCTGGAGGCGATCGAGGAGATGGGCTACCCGGTGGTGCTCAAGCCCGCGGTGGGCTCCTGGGGCCGGCTCCTGGCCAAGGTCAACGACCGCGACGCGGCGGAGACGATCCTGGAGCACAAGGCGATCCTGGGCTCCTACCATCACTCCATCTTCTACATCCAGGAGTACGTCGAGAAGGCGAAACGCGACATCCGCAGCTTCGTCATCGGCGACGAGTGCGTCGCGGCCATTTATCGCTACAGCGACCACTGGATCACCAACACGGCGCGGGGCGGACGCGCCGAGAACTGCCCGGTGACCGACGAGTTGCGCGACCTCTCGGTGCGTGCAGGCCGCGCGGTGGGAGGCGGCGTCGTGGCCGTGGACCTGTTCGAGACTCCGGCCGGCCTGCTGGTGAACGAGGTCAACTACACCATGGAGTTCCGCAACAGCATCGATACCACCGGCGTCAACATCCCCGGCCTTGTGGTCGAGCACGTGCTCAGGGTGGGCCGGGAGGAACAGGAACGGAGGGGCGCGGCCTGACGGTCCGGCGACGGGGTTTCAACATGGGTATGGATCGGAAAGGAATGCGTCCTTGCAGACGCCGGCACCGATATCGACATCCGGACGTTTCATGATGAGCATGGATCGGAAAGGAATACGCCAGTCGTGGCGGACAAGCTGAAGGTTTCCATCGTCGGGGCGTCGGGCTATTCCGGCGGCGAGCTGTTGCGCCTTCTGCTGGCGCACCCGCGGGTCGAAGTGTGCGAGGTCACGTCGGAACGCTTCGCCGGGAAGTTCGCGTCCAAGGCCCATCCCAACCTGCGCAAACGCACGCAGCTCCGCTTCTGCCGCATGGATGAGTTGAAGCCCTGCGACCTGCTGTTCCTGTGCCTGCCCCATGGCCGCGCCATGGAGCACATCGACGCTTTCCGGGCGCTGGCTCCCAGGCTCATCGACCTGAGCGCCGACTTCCGGCTGAACGACCCGGGCGAGTACCAGCGCTGGTACGGCAAGCCGCACGCACGGCCGGATCTCATGACGGAGTTCGTGTACGGCGTCCCCGAGTTGCATCGCGAGGAGATTCGCGGCGCGAGCCTGGTAACCGGCGCCGGCTGCAATGCCACCGCCACCATCCTCGCGCTCTACCCGTTCTTCAAGAAGGGGTTGGCGGACCCGGAGCGCACGGTGGTGGAAGTAAAGGTGGGCTCCAGCGAAGGCGGCAATGCCGCCAGCGACGCTTCGCACCACCCGGAGCGCAGCGGCGTGGTGCGCTCGTTCATGCCCACGATGCACCGCCACTGCGCGGAGATCTACCAGGAGCTGGGCTTCGGCCAGACCATCCGCGTATACTTCTCCGCCACCTCCATCGAGATGGTGCGGGGGGTCCTGGCCACCTGTCACCTGTTCCTGCGCGAGCCGCTCGAAGAGAAGGACGTGTGGAAGATCTACCGCGAGGTCTACGGCAAGGAGCCCTTTCTCCGCATCGTCAAGGAGGCCGACGGCATCTACCGCTACCCCGAGCCCAAGCTGCTGAGCGGCACCAACTACTGCGACGTGGGCTTCCAGAAGGAGAAGGGGTCGGACCGGCTGGTGGTGATGAGCGCCCTGGACAACCTCATGAAAGGTGCCTCCGGGCAGGCGGTCCAGGCGTTCAACCTCATGAACGGCTTCGAGGAAGCCCTGGGCCTCGAGTTCCCGGGGCTGCATCCGTAGAGCCGGAGAAGCTTGATTGAGTTGGAATGGCGTCCTTCGACTTCGCTCCGCTACGCTCAGGACGAACGGTGGTGTAACCTCGGGATGAACGGTACGGCGTCCCGCGACCGATACGAACGCAGGCCCCGCGACCGATACGAACGTGGGTCTACAACCGTTCGTCCTGAGCG
>JAJEAI010000190.1 GCA_022824205.1 Candidatus Binatia bacterium | reverse complement strand
ACGATGCCAACTGCTTCGGTAGCTCCTTGCTCCAACCACATCTGTTTCATCCTACGGGGTGACTTGCGGCAGGCCATGCCCGTTTGACACAGCCTGTTTCGCGGGAATGACGTATTCGTAACTTCTCCGCCTCAAGCATCGTGACACAGCCTGGGAAGCGGGAATCCAGGTGGAGGTGGAGCGGGCATGAGATATTCCGGCGACAGCCGGCGCCAAGTTGCCACTGCCCGGAACCGTGGCCTATAGTGTGTCCGCATGACAGCCACAGCCATGAGCACTTCAACGAACACCGACAAGGTCGCCAGACTGTTGAACCCCGCGAGCGTGGCCATCCTGGGCGCGCGCGAGAACCCGAGCGGATGGACGGCGCGCATCTTCGCCAACCTGGTCCGTTTCGAGTTCGAGGGGCCGGTCTATCCGGTGAACCCGAACCACGAGCGCATCTGGGGGGTGGAGTGCTATCCCGACCTCCCTTCCCTACCCACCGTGCCCGACCACCTGGTGGTGATGCGGGCGGCGGCCAGTGTCACGGGCATCCTGCGGGAAGCCGCGGCCATGGGCAGCCGCAGCGCCACCGTGTACGCCACCGGCTTCTCGGAGGCCGGCACCGACGCCGGCCGCGCCCTGGAGGCGGAGTTGCGCGAAGCCATCGCGGAGACCGGGCTTGCGGTGTCCGGCCCCAACTGCCTCGGCAACCTCTCGGCCCGGGCGCGCGTGCTGACCCTGCCGGACGACCGCGTGCAGGAGCTGGTCCCCGGGCCGGTGGCCATGGTGGGGCAGAGCGGCACCACCACGCCCAGCATCGCGCGCACGCTCATGGACCGGGGCATCGACGTGAGCTACGTCATCACCAGCGGCAACGAGACCGGGCTCATCACCGCGGACTACATCCGCTACTTCGTCGGCGACCCGGACGTGCGCCTGATCTTCTGTCTCGTGGAGGCGGTGCGCCGGTCGGAGGACTTTCTCGCCGCCTGCCGCGCCGCCCGCGACGCGGGCAAGCCGGTGGTGGTGCTCAAGATGGGCGTGTCCGAGGGCGGACGCCGCGCCGCCCTGTCCCACACGGGCTCCCTGGCTGGCCGGGTGGAAGCCTTCGACGCGGTGGCCGGCCCCGCCGGCATCATCCGGGTAGAAAGCGCCGACCGCGCCGTGGACGTCATCGAAATGCTGCTCCACGCCAGCGAAGCCCGCGGCGACAACGTAGGCTGTCTGGTGTATTCCGGCGGGGTGCGCGGGCTCGCGGAGGACGCCGCCGACCGGCACCGGGTGCCGCTGCCCGAGTTCGCCCCGGACACCCGCACCCGCTTGCGTGAACTGCTGGGCGACGGCATGACCATCAGCAACCCCCTGGACGCCGACGGCTATCTCAACCGGCCCAAGGAGGACGCGCTCAAGGTCGTGGACGCGGTCTACAACGACCCCGGCGTGGACATGGTGGTGTTCCAGGAGGACCTGCCGCCCCACGAAGGCATCAACGACGCCAACCGCCGCCGCGCCACGCGCGTGCTGGCCACCATCGAGGCCATCGACGAGCGCTTCCTCGGCCCCGGCCAAAAGCCTTTCGTGCTCATCTCGCCGGCATCCTATGACCTCACGGAGTTCAGCCGCACCGCCCGGCGCCGCTTCCCCCACGTTCCCTGCCTGAACGAGCCCGAGCGCGCGTTCCGCGCCATCCGCGCGGTCCAGGACTACCGCCGGCGCCGCCGCGAGGCGGAGGGTGGCCCGGCCCCGGCCTTGCCGGAGCCCTTGACCGCACGCGTCGAAGCGCTGCGGCGCCGCGCCGCGTCGGCCACCACGGCCTTCCCCCTTTCCGAGCCGGACTCGAAGGAACTGGTGGGCGCCTTCGGCCTGCCCTTGATCGACGAAGGTTTGGCGCGCACCGAGGAGGAGGCACGGGACCTCGCCGAACGCCTCGGTTATCCGGTGGTGGTCAAGGGCGTGGCCGCGAAACTCACTCACAAGAGCGACGCCGGAGCCGTTCGGGTCAACCTGGGCGACGCGGCGGCCGTGCAACAGGCCTGCCGGGACATCGCGCGCAACGTCGCCACCCATGACCCGGACATCCGCCTGGACGGCTGGCTGGTGGCGCGGATGGCGCCGGCCGGACTGGAACTGGTGCTGGGCATGCAGCGGGACCCCGAGATGGGGCCGGTGGTCATGTTCGGTGCCGGCGGCGTCTGGCTGGAACTGGTGAAGGACGTGGCCTTCGGAGCGCCCGGGTTGTCCCGGGACAGCGCCGCCCGCCTCATCGACTCCACCCGCGCCGGCAGGCTGCTGGACGGATACCGCGGCCAGGGCCCGTACGACCGCGGCGCCGTCATCGACGCCCTGGTGGCCCTGGGCCGGCTGGCGGCCGCGGCCGGCGACGTCATCGAAAGCCTGGACATCAACCCGTTCCTGGCGCTGCCCAAGGGCGCCGGAGCGCTGGCGCTGGACGCGCTGGCGGTGGTCGGACCGGGAGGGGAGCGTTGAGAGAGGCCGCAGACCAAAGGCGTCATTCCCGCGATGGTTTACCCCCGACCCCGATCGGGGGGCGGGAATCCAGGCGGCGCGCAGGGGACGTCGGCCAGTTGGCCCGCTCCACCCCTGGATTCCTGCTTTCCAAGCCGTGCCAAAACGCCGCCCGGACAAGAATGGGTGCCACGACAAGGGAAGGGCGCCGCCACCCCGAATCGTCATTCCCGCGGGGTGACTTGCCGCAGGCCATGGCCCTTTGACACAGCCTGTTTCGCGGGAACGACGATTCTTAGTTAGCGCGTGCTTCGACGGTGGTGACACGAGAAAGGCAAAGCAATGGAACTCGTCCTCGATGAGGAACAGACGATTCTTCGGGAGAGCGCGGACAAGCTCATCGAGCGGCACGCGGGACCGGCCCGGTTCCGTGAGCTGCGTACGACGGAGCATGGTTTCGACCGGGCGCGGCTCGTGGAGGTGGCGGAGGCGGGCTGGCTGTCGCTGCTCGTGCCGGAAGAGCGGGACGGCCTGGGCCTGGGCACCACCGAGGCGGCGCTGGTGCTGGAAGCGGCGGGCCGCGGCCTCATGACCGAGCCCGTCGCGGCCGTGATGGCGGCGGCGTGGGCGGTGGCTTCGGGACCCGCGGCCATGAACGCGACCCTGGAAGAGTTGATGGGCGGGCGGGCGGTCATCGTGCCGGCCCTGCACGACCCGGCGGCAGAGGACCCCGAAGGCGCGCGGATCCAGGCCAGCGCCGGTGGCGGCGGCTTCACGCTTGCGGGGCGTACGGATACGGTTCCCGCCGCCGCCGCCGACGGTTTCATCGTCGACGGCCGGAGCGGGGACGGCACCGTCGTGTGCCTGGTGCCGCGCGACGCCGCCGGCCTGGAAGTCGTGCCGCGCGGCCGCGTGGACGGCACCGGGCACGCGGCGCTGGTGCTGACGCAGGTTTCCGTCCCGGCGGACCGGGTGCTCGCGTCCGGCGCCCAGGGCACGGAGCTGGCGGCGGCGACCCTCGACCTGGTGCTCCTGGGAACGTCGGCGGAGATGCTGGGCATCATGGAGCAGGGGCTGGCCCTTGCGGTGGACTACCTGGGAACGCGCGAGCAGTTCGGACGGCTCATCGGCTCGTTCCAGGCAATGCAGCATCGCGCGGTCAACGACCACATCGACATCGAACTGACCCGCTCCCTGCTCTACCAGGTGTGCGCCGCCATGGACGAGGGCCGCGGCAACCGCGCCATGGTGGCGGCGGTCAAGGCCCGCGCCTCGGACGCGGTGCTCTCGGTGACCAAGTCCATGGTGCAGATGCACGGCGCCATCGGCTTCACAGACGAGTACGACGCAAGCCTGTACCTGCGCCGGGCCATGTCGCTGTCGGCCCAGTACGGCAACGCCGATTCACACCGCAAGCGCTACGCGCGGCTGTCGTCGCGGGCGGCGTAACGATAGCGGAAATGGCACCCAGGCCCTGGTTCGTCATTGATATGAAAATAGAATCTTGTACAGTGAATTCAGGCAGTTACAGACATCGGTCTTCATCATTCCCGGCCCCCCGATACGTCATTCCCGCGGAAGCGGGAATCCAGGGGTGGTGGTGTGGCGACTCCATTGCCCAGGCCCCACCCCGCCAGGATTCCCGCTTCCGCGGGAATGACGTATCGGGGGGCCGAAGTCTCTTTTCATCCCCCTGTGTGTCGGTGGAAAGCCGACATGGGTGATTCCCGCGAAAGTTCACCCCCGACCCCGATCGGGGGCGGGAATCCAGGGTGGGGCTGTTCCGCGGGATTGAGGGAAGAGGGCGCCCGATGAGGCCGCGAGCCACGAAAGGAACCCACCATGGCCGACGACTCCACTTTCCGACGCACCATCCAGTGGCCCGAGGGCAAGCTCGTGTGCTGTACCTACAGCGTCGCCCTGGAGGCATTCCGCAAGACCGGACGCTTCAAGATGGACTCGCGCATCGACGTGAAC
Source organism: Candidatus Binatia bacterium (assembly GCA_022824205.1). Taxonomy (GTDB): domain Bacteria; phylum Desulfobacterota; class Binatia; order UBA9968; family JAJDTQ01; genus JAJDTQ01. The sequence goes on along the minus strand of JAJEAI010000190.1, from coordinate 17,211 downwards.
TACAGCTCGCTGTCGCATGCGGAGTACGGCGGCAACGTTGGGATCTGGCGCATCCTGGAGATCCTCGAGCGGCAACAGGTGCGCGCGATGATCCTGGTGAACTCGCTGGCGGCGGAGAAATGGCCGGACGCGGTGCGCGCGCTGCACCAAGCCGGCCACGAGATCGCCGGCCACGGCACCACCAACGAAGTCAGCATGATCGAACTGACCCCGGAAGAGCAGAGAGAGGAGATCGCCTCCTGCACCCGCATCCTGGAGGACATCACCGGGGCGCGGCCGGTGGGCTGGTTCGGTCCGGGCGGCCATCACACCGACGTCACGTTGGGACTCCTGGCCGAGGCGGGCTACCTGTGGTCCGGGGACCCGTCCGACGACGACGTCCCCCATGTGGAGACGGTGGACGGCCGGCGCATCTGCGTCATTCCCAAGACGTGGTACGCCAACGACTGGCGCGCCTGGGGCAACGGCCTGGGCAACGCCGGCACCTTCTTCACCGGGTTCAAGGACGGCTTCGACTTCGTCTACGAGGAAGCCCGGCGTGGGCGCCCGGGCATGATCGACGCCTGCGTCCACGCCGAGCTGGGCGGACGCCCGTATCTCGCCGCCGGCTTCGAGCGCATCATCGAGTACGTCAACCGGCACCGCGACGAGATCTGGCAACCCACCTACAGCGAGGTCGCGGAGTATTGCCTGGGGATGTGACCCAGGAAGGCCGGGCGAGGCTGAAACATCCGCGTGGAACCGGCCTCCACATGTATCGTCAGGAAGCGCCGTTGGCTGCGAGGCACGCTCGCTCGACAATCAACTTCGCCAACTCCCTGAAATCGCGGCGTGCATCCTGCACCGCGGCGGCATGGCTCCCGATTGCGCCATCCGCGTTGGTAAGGTCGAAAATCGGCTTGCGGCTCTCCTGACCCATGGGGACAAGGCTCCGGTAGTGCTTGACGGTGGCGAGGCAATGCACGTCCTCCCTGGGAGTAGCGGGGAACGAGGCCTTTTGTTCAAGCAGATTACGGGCATACTCTTCCGGCATCCTGTTGACCCACCGGTCATACGCCTTGACCGGGCGGCTCAATCGGATGCCGTGCTGTTGAACAATGTAACCGAGTGGTTCCATCCGGCCCTTCGGCAGCGGGAATTGCGGGGAATCCCAGTTTCCCCTCCGTTTGGTCCAATCTCCGCGCCAGCGCCGGAGGGTCGGGCCGAGGTTGCGGAGGCCTTGGAGTGAGAAGAGATCCGCTCCGAGTGGGACGACGACATGATCCGTGGCGATCAGGGCGGAACGGTTGATGGCACCCAGGTTGGGGCCCACATCGGCGAGAATGACCGAAGCCTTCATGGTCCTCGCACCTTCCTGCATCACCGTCCAGAACGACGTGAGAATCCGAAACGGACGATACAGGTTGCCGGAGCCAAGGGCGTCCGGCCACTCCCCGGACAACGTGTCCTCAAACCCGGACAGGGCCAGGTCCCCAGGTATCAGGCCAAGTTCCGGAGTGATTTCCTGAAGTACGGGCGGCAACAGGTCGCCGACTTCAAGCAGCGGTTTGACGCTCTTGAAAATCGTCTTGCCGCCATCCTCTCCTTCCCACAGCCCTTCCAATTGATCTTCGTTCAGGAACGCAGCGGAGAGGTTCGCCTGCGGGTCCAGATCACAAGTGAGAACTCGATGCCCCATCCGTGACAGTATCCAGGCCAAGTGGTAGACAAGAGACGTTTTCCCAACACCACCCTTGTTGTTGAAGAATGTCAGAACGGGGATGTTCACGATGAGCGTCCTCGAATGATCACTTGCACGAACGTGTCCTCCACCGCGAACTCCGGCTCGACGTTACCGTTTTCTCTCAGCTCTCTTTTTGCCGTCGCAATGCCCACGCCGAATCGTTGCACAAAACCCATGACCTTCATCGCGTCCGCCAGGTTCGGGTTCCGGTAGTCGGTCACACCGGGACGCCCGAAGTTCTCCCGCGTGACGACCCCGAAGGCGCCCCCAGGATTATGGATTTCGATGCGGTCACTGAACCAAGTGACCCGAACCGGAGCGTTCGTGCCCTCGTAGGTCCGGTGCATGACCGCATTGCGGGCCAATTGCTGGAGGGCCGCTAAAGGATAGGTCGATTCCCTGCGTTCCCTGTCGGAACCCGTAAGGTCCACACCGGTACTGATGTGCGCCCTCATCTTGTCATCGAGCCGCTGCAGCGTCTCGGAAATCGTGCCGTCGATGGTCTCGTGGTCGACGATAGGGTCCGACAACTCCGTGCCGTCGATGCGCAAAAACTCCACGTAGGTGTTGGGAATAAAGTCGCGTGGCCGCTTCCCCAGTACCAAAAGGCCCAACACCGTTGCGGTTGGATCATCAGCAGTGGCGATCATTTTGGTAGTCGCAAGGCGTTGCTCGTGGCTCCGCTCATTGGCTTCGAGCGTCTCCACACTGAAGGCACCCGGGAGATACTCTTCTTCGAAGCGGCGTATGCTCATATCGGCCACGGTGGCACCCGGGACCGGCTGGATATCGAACGGAAGAGAGTGGCCGCGCCGTCTCTCGTTGAGAATGCGCTCATCCTGGGCTGTCGCGATGCTCCTTCGAGGACCGCTCCGTACGTGGATGGCCCCCTTGTAGCGGACAGGGGGGGAATCCGACGGCAGGACGGTGACGACGGCGACGTCCGTCCCCTTCAGCCTCCGCTTCTCCACGAACATGGACGGCGGAGGTACAATGTTCCCGTCTGTCTTGATGTCACTCAGTTGCGTCAACATTCGATCGGTAATGTCCAACCCGGTCGGTCCACCATCGTCCCCTACCCCCACAAAAACGACACCGGGTTGACCGGCACCGGGCAAGTCGTTGGCAAAGGAACAGACCGCCTCGCGAATGCCTGTAGCCGTACCGCCGTCGAGCCTTTCCTTGTAGTCAACGCGGAAACTCTCTCCTTGATCCAGGAGGCAGTCCAGTTCCGAATCATCCAATCTCATGGCGCCCTCGACCCCTTGGCAGGATATGTGGAACAGGCGAACATTTCCAGCCACTTCCGGCCAACATGCTTGTTCAGGCATCTGCCTCCCGCGGCCGGGAAACCGTTCAACGGGCAGCCGCCGCCGTTCCGACGCCACCGACCGGCCCCGGGACGGACGCACGACCCCGCCTACAGCGCATTTTCCCGGACCCGCCACAAGAACGGCAGCGGCACGACGATGGCCATGGCCATGGCGACCCAGGCCATCTCGTAGGAGGTGTAGTCGGCGATGAAGCCGAAGGCGGGGGGCAGCAGCACCACGCCGGCGAAGGCGACGGTGTTGGTCAGGCCGATGGCGACGCCGGCGACGCGGGTGCCGACGACCTTGGCGACCAGGGCGAGGTACAGTCCCTGCCAGCTCATGGTGCCGAGCCCCAGAAGCGACACCACCACGGCCACGAGCCACCACGGCATCCCGGGCGACAGGAAAGCCGTGCCGATGCCGGCCACGGTGCCGAGCAGCGCCAGCATCATGAGCACCGGCACGCGCCGCCCGTAGAAGAGCCTGTCACTGACGATGCCGAAGCCGATGCGGCCGGCGCCGCCACAGGCCTGTCCCACCGCCAGCAACGCGGCGGCGAAGACCAGCGAAAAAAGCACGTCCTCGGTGAGATACAGCTCGATGTAGCTGATGTAGCACCACTGGCATCCCGCGAGCACCGCGGCGTAGAACGCCCCCGCCCAGATGTCCCCGCGCCGGATGAGCTCCTTGAGCCCCACCGCGGGGGCCGCGCCGTCCGCGATCCGCGCCCGTTCCGGTTCCCGGTAGAACAGCAATACCAGCACCCCGGTGACCACCGTGATGAGGCCCACCACGGACAGCGCCGGGCGCCAGCCGTGAACCAGTCCCAGGGACGGCAGCGTGAGCGCCGCGATGGTGCCACCCAGGGGGATGCCGGTCTGGCGGATGCCCATGGCGGTGCCGCGTTCGCGGTCCGGGAACCAGCCGGCGATGGCCTTGCTGCCGGCCGGGGTGCCGGTGGCGATAGGGAGCCCCAGGAGAAGGAAGAGGACGAGCAGCCCGGGGAAGGTCCGTGTGAAGAGGACCGCCAGCACCAGCACGCCGCAGGCCGCGGTGCCGTAGCCGATGATGCGCCGCTCGCCGTAGCGGTCCGCCGCCTTGCCGGCGGCGAGCACCGCGGCCACGACCCCCACGTTGATCATCGAAACGAGAATGCCGACCTCGGTGAGGTTCAGCGAGAGTTCCTTCTGGATGAGCGGCACCAGCGTCGGGATGCCCATGTGGATGGTCGCCAGCGCGGTCTGCGCCAGCGTCGTGATGAACAGGTAGAACCAGCGCCGGGGTGGGGGTGGGGAGGAGGGTGTCACGTGTGGCGAGATTTGCGTCTACCGGAGTGAAGGGCTAGTTTGATCGTTACTCATGAAACCCGAAACCGACCTGCTGCGTGAGCTGCCCTCCGTGGACCGCGTCATGAACCACCCTGCCGCGGCACCCTTGCTGGAGCGGTTCAGCCGGCCGTTCGTGACGGCCACTCTGCGCGGGCTCATGGATGAGTTGAGGCAGGTCATACGATCCGGCGGCGACGTTCCGCCGGACCGGTTGCACGAGGAATCTATCATAACGGACCTGGAAAGGAAGCTCGCCCGCGCCGCCCGTCCCGGCATGGTGCGGGTGGTGAACGCTTCCGGAACCATCCTGCACACGAACCTGGGGCGGGCCTTGCTCTCGGAGGGGGCGGCGGAAGCGGTGGCGCTGGTGGCGCGCCGGCCCGTCAACCTGGAGTTCGACCTCCACCGGGGCAAGCGCGGGCAGCGGGAGGCCGGCATCGAAGCGCTGCTCCGGGAGCTCACCGGGGCGGAGGCCGCGGCGGCGGTGAACAACAACGCGGCGGCGGTGCTGCTGGGGCTCAACTCCATGGCGGAGGGCAAGCACGTCATCGTGTCGCGGGGCGAGCTGATCGAGATCGGCGGCTCCTTCCGCATCCCGGAGGTCATGGCCAAGAGCGGCGCCATCCTGCGCGAGGTGGGCACCACCAACCGCACCCACCCGCGGGACTACGCCGAGGCCATCGACGAGAACACCGGACTGCTGCTCAAGGTGCACACCAGCAACTACCGGGTGGTGGGGTTCGCCGCGGAGGTGGAGTTGAAGGACCTGGTGGCCATCGGCCGGGAGCGCGGGGTGCCGGTGATGGAGGACCTGGGGAGCGGCGCGCTCGTGGACCTCGGCAAGCTGGGGCTGCCGCGGGAGCCGCTGGTGGCGGAACGGGTGGCCATGGGCGCGGACGTGGTCACCTTCAGCGGCGACAAGATCCTCGGCGGACCGCAGGCCGGGCTCGTGGCTGGCACGAAGCGCTGGATCGAGGGCATGAACCGGAACCCTCTCAAGCGCGCGCTGCGCTGCGACAAGCTCACCCTGGCGGCGCTGGAGGCGACGCTCAGGAGCTACGTGCAGTCGCCCGACCTGCTCCGGGAGATCCCGACCCTGCGCGCCTTCAGCCGCCCGCTGGACGAGATCGAGGAAGGCGGCCGCGGAGTGCTGCCGCTGTTGCGCGAGCGCCTGGGACCAGATTACGAGGTCGAGCTGGTGGACGCCACCTGCCAGATCGGCAGCGGCGCCCTCCCCACCGAGGAGATCCCCAGCAAGGGCATCGCCGTCCGCGGCGGCGGCATGAGCCCCGACGACGTGGCCCGCGTCTTCCGGCAGGCCGACCCGCCCGTCATCGGCCGCATTCACGACGACCGCTTCATCCTCGACCTGAGGAGCGCCGGCGATCCGGAGTCGCTGGTGCCCAACCTCCAACAGCCGCATGAACCCGCCGGACGACCGCGCCGGCCTTTCGGCTTCACCGGGCGCCCGCGTCCGCGAAGCACCGATTGAGCGAATCGCGCGAGAGGCACCGCGCCGGCGCTTGCCCGTCCCGAGTCCACGAACCATGCCATACATCATCGGCACCGCCGGACACATCGACCACGGCAAGACCAGCCTCATCAAGGCCCTCACCGGAGCGGACACGGACCGCCTCAAGGAGGAGAAGGAGCGCGGCATCTCCATCGACCTGGGGTTCGCGCACCTGCCGCTGCCCGACGGCGGCGAAGCCGGCATCGTCGACGTGCCCGGCCACGAGCGCTTCATCCGCAACATGCTCGCCGGCGCCCACGGCATCGACCTCGTGCTGTTCACGGTGGCCGCGGACGACGGGGTGATGCCGCAGACCGAGGAGCACCTGGACATCGTCCACCTGCTGGGCGTGCGCACCGCCCTGTTCGTCATCACCAAGGTGGACCTGGTGTCCGAGGCGCGGGTGCGCGAGGTGGAGGAGGAGATCGAGATCCTCACGTTCGAGACCGCGCTGGAAGGTTCGCCCGTGGTGCATTTCTCGGCGGTATCCGGGCAGGGGCTGGAGGCGGTGCGCGGCGGCATCCACGGGCTGCTGGAACGCATCGACCGGCCCGCCCCCAGCGGGTTCTTCCGGCTGCCGGTGGACCGGGTGTTCGTGCTCCAGGGTCACGGGGTCATCGTCACCGGCACCGCGCTGGCCGGGGAGGTGCGCACGGGCGACCACGTGCACGCGGTCCCCGGCGGCCAGAAGTTCCGCGTGCGCAGCATCCAGGTGCACGGGCAGTCGGTGGAAGCCGCGGGCTGGGGCCAGCGCGTGGCCCTCAACCTCACGGGCCAGGAACGCGGAGCCCTGGAACGCGGCCACATGATCTGCCACGAGGAGCTGACCCTGGCGTCCGCGCGGTTCGACGCGCACCTGGAAGTGCGCCCCGCGGCCGCCAAGGGCATCAAGAACCACCAGCGCGTGCGCATCCACCTGGGGACCGCCGAACGCATGGGCAAGCTCGTGTTCCTGGGGGACGTCGAGAAGGTCGAGCCCAAGGAGACGGTCTACTGCCAGGTGCTGCTCACCGAACCGCTGCTGGTGATGCGCGGCGACCACTTCATCGTGCGCGACGAGACCGCGCAAAAGACCCTGGGCGGCGGCGAGGTGGTGGACCCCCGGGCGCGACGCCACCGGCGCCGGGAAGAGGACGTGGAACAGCGCCTCCACACGCTGCACCAGGGCGACACGCCCGACATGATCCGGAGCTTCCTGGAAGGCGACGCGAGCCTCGCCACCGGCCTCGACGCCATCGGTCAGTTCCTCAACCTGAAGCGCGACGAGACCCGGGTCTCGCTGGAGCGCACCGAGGGACTGCGCGCCTTCGATTCCGAGCGCGAACGCGTCTACACCACCGAGGAGAAGTGGAACCGGTTCCGGGAGCGGCTGCGCGCCGCACTGGAGGAGTTTCACCGGGGCCATCCGCTGGCGCCGGGCATGGACCTGGAGGAGGTGCGCGCGCGGCTCGCCGGCGGCGTGTCGGCGCGGCTCTTCCGCGACCTGGCGGACCTTCTGGCGGGCGAGGGCGTGTGCGTCCGCGAAGGCAACCACCTGCGCCTGCCCGGCCACCGCGTGGAGATGGGAGCGCGGGAGAAGTCGCTGTCCGTGGAGATCGCCGCCGCGCTGGGGAGAAATCCGCTGGCGCCGCCCTATCTCAAGGAAATGGAGAAGGCCCTGGGGGTGGAGCGCCCGAAGCTGAACGAGGTCATCCGGTTGATGGAACGGCAGGGAGAGGTCGTCCGCGTGACCACCGAGCTGTACTATCTCAAGGATTCGATTGACAGGATCAAGGCCGATTTATATAGCTACTTCGAGACGCATGAGGAGATGAGCGCGGCGACCTTTCGCGACATACTGCAATCGAGCCGCAAATACACCATTCCCGTGCTGGAGCACTTCGACCGCACCGGCGTGACCATGCGGGTGGGCGACGTGAGGAAGCTCAAGGCGGGAAGAAGCTGAGGGGCACGAAGGAACGTCACCGGCAGCCACGCGCCGAAACCGGGCGCGGCGGTCGCCATCACCACCCGAAGGAGCCTGAAATGGCCATGGAACCCATCCGGCTGACGCAGGAAGTCAAGGCCGCCGGCTGAGCTGCCAAGCTCGGCCCCGCCGACCTGGTGCAGGTCCTGCACCAACTGCCCAAATTCGCATCCCCGGAATTGCTGGTAGGAACCGAGACGGCCGACGACGCCGGCGTGTTCCAGTTGCGTCCCGACCTGGCCATCGTCAACACCGTGGACTTCTTCACCCCCATCGTCGACGACCCCTACATGTTCGGCCAGATCGCCGCCACCAACTCCCTGAGCGACGTCTACGCCATGGGCGGCGTGCCCGCCACGGCCCTCAACATCGTCTGCTTCCCCAAGGGGAAGATGGACATCGAGGTGCTGGGCGAGGTGCTGCGCGGCGGCGCCGACAAGGTGAAGGAGTCCGGCGCGGTCATCGTCGGCGGCCACTCCATCATCGACGAGGAGATCAAGTACGGACTGGCGGTCACCGGCACCGTGCACCCCGACCGCATCCTGCGCAACATCGGCGCCCATGAGGGGGACGTGCTGGTCCTCACCAAGGCCCTGGGCACCGGCATCGCCACCACCGCCGTCAAGCGCGGCAACGTCTCCCAGACGAGCATCGACCAGGCCATCGCCTCCATGGCCACCCTCAACAAGTACGCCGCCGAGGTCATGGCCGACTACGACGTCCACGCCTGTTCCGACATCACCGGCTACGGCCTCCTCGGCCACGGCCTGGAGATGACCCTCGACGGCAGCGTCAGCATCACCTTCGAGGCCGCCCGGCTGCCCGTTCTGCCGGACGTCGCCCAACTCGCCGAGTCCGCCGGCAACCTCACCGGCGGCTGCAAGCGCAACCGCGAATGGCTCGACGACAAGACCGTCATCGACGGCGGCGTCTCCAACGCCCTCGCCGAGGTGGCGCTGGACCCGCAGACCTCCGGCGGCTTGTTGATCGCCGTCGCGGAGAAGGACGGCGAGGCGCTGGTCAGGGCGCTGGTGGACAACGACGTGCCGGCGGCCACCATCGTCGGGCATGTGGGCGGGCGGGAGGAGTATGCGGTGCGGTTGGTGTGAGGGGGTCGTAAGCGGGCGAGAGTCGTCAGGCCGCGATCACTTCGATGACCAGATTGTGACCTACAGCGCGGAGGGCCTTTTGCACCCGACTGATGTGCGACCGGTGATCCGGGTCAGTCAGTTTCCGCACTGCGGACTCAGTGATCCCGAGCCTGCTCCCAAGCTCCACCTTGGTGATGTGTTGGGTACGCATGGCGGAGTAAAGCGCGAGTTTGGCGGCAACGACCGTGGGTACAGCGACCAAGTCCTGGCCTTCAGCTAGCGCGCTGGGAACGGGAATCTCCCATTTCTCATGAACATATCCCGCCAAAGCGGTGGCGAGAGCGTCTTCCGCCATCTCCAGAGCCTGAGACCGGTTTCCTCCGCAGGTGATTGCCTCGGGCACATCGGGGAAGGCAACTACCAGACTCCCGTCTCCGTCGGGAGTCAGATTGCACGGATATGCATAGATCATGGTTCACAACTCCCTTGCATCAATGTCGAGTTGCCGCAGCATCGCCGTCAGCACTCCTTTGGACAACTCACCCCGTTGCACTGTGGTAAACCGGGAACCGAGGTAAAGCCTGCCGTGGCTGCCCTTTCCGTGGGCTGGGTGAAAACGGCATCCCTTGCCCGCCTTGCGGGCGTAGCTCCTCACCCGCCTTATGAAGTCTCGCCCGGTCACTGATCAATTATCGCACCTATAGGTGCGTTTTCAAGCCCTCTTAAACGTAACCTTGCTGCTGACACGGGGCGTTCCTTCACCATGCGATCCCTGCCCCTTTATTGTCGGCGAGTCACCACCCTTGAGGAGGACATGGCAACGGGCCTCGCTTGACTCGGGCAAGATAGGGCCATAAAAATAGAATATGGCCATAACATCAATCAAGTCAACCTATTCACTTGACGTGGAGTCCGTACGTACGCTGGAGGCGTTGGCGAAACGCTGGAGTGTATCCAAATCCGAAGTGTTGCGGCGAGCTATTCGGCTGGCGGCTGAAGAAGACGTCCCGACCCCGAACGCGGCGCTGGACGCTCTCGACCGATTGCAATGCTCTCTACGTGAGCGTGAGGTGGATACCGCCCAGTGGGCAAGCGACCTGAAGGCCGAGCGTCGCGCTGCTGCGCGGCGGCTGCATTCCCGATGATCCATCTGGACACCAGTTTCCTGATCAGTGCGCTCGATCGGGGGTCTCCTCAGGACTACAGCCTGCGTCTATGGGTCAAAGAGGGCGAAACGCTGGCCATGAGCGCCGTCGCCTGGTCGGAGTTCCTGTGCGGCCCGCTTACCCGGTCAGAGTTGGAGTTGGCCGAGCGGATCGTTGGAAAGCACCGGGAATTCACATCGGATCACGCGGTGATAGCCGCTCGCTTGTTCAATGAAACCGGAAGGCGGCGCGGGTCGTTGCCGGACTGTATGATTGCAGCGTCGGCAATTGCCGACGGCGCGGCTGTCGCCACCGCCAATGAGCCGGACTTTCGCCGTTTCGAAGATGCCGGCCTGACCCTCAGGGGTTGAAGGAGCGCTCGAACCAAGACGTCGTGTGCTCTACCGTGCCCCGGGGTGGCCGATCAGCATCGCCCGGAAATCGTTGACGTTGGTCCGCGTCGGACCGGTCACGATCAAGTCGCCGAGTTGCCTGAAGAACTCGTAGCTGTCGTGCCGGGCGAGCATGTTCCGGGCGTCCATGCCGGCGGCGCGGGCGCGCGCCAGGGTGTCGGGGCCGATGCAGGCGCCGGCGGCGTCGGTGGAACCGTCGATGCCGTCCGTGTCACAGGCGATGGCGTGGACGTTGGGGGCGCCGTCGAGGGCTACGGCCAGCGCCAGCAGGTATTCGAGGTTGGGGCCGCCCCTTCGGCCCGTGCCGTCAATCGTGACCGTCGCTTCGCCGCCCGAGATCAACACTCCAGGCGGGTGTTGGCGAGCCAATGCCGCGTGCGCGGTTCCGAGGTCGCGCGCTTCGCCCTGAAGATCGTCGCCGAGATCCACCACAGCGAAATTCATCGCACGTGCTCTGCCGGTGGCCGCGTCCACGGCGTCGGCGGGACGCGCGACGATAACGTATTCGGTACGGGCGAGGAGCGGGGCGCCGGGCTTCACGGTTTCCCACTCGTCCTGCTCCAGGGCCTTTCTCGCGACCTCCGGCAGGACCACGTGGTAGCGGCCGGCGACGGCAAGCGCGTCGGCGCAGGTGGTGGGGTCGGCGGCGGTGGGGCCGGAGCCGATGACCGCCGGGTCGTCTCCCGGCACGTCCGAGATGGCGAGGGTCACGACCCGGGCCGGTGCCGCCGCAACGGCGAGGCGCCCGCCCTTGATGGCGGAGAGATGCTTGCGCAGGCAGTTCATCCCGGCGATGGGAGCGCCGGCCTCCAGCAGTGCGCGGGTGACGGCTTGTTTGTCGGCCAGGCTCAGGCCGGGTTGTGGTTCCACCAACAGCGCGGACGCGCCGCCGGACAGCAGGAACAGCAAGAGGTCGTCCTTCCCCAGGTCGGTAGCGGCCGAGAGGAAGCGCGCGGCCGCGCCCCGCCCCGCGGCGTCGGGCAGCGGATGGCCGGCTTCGACCACCTCGATGCGCTGGCACTCGACGCCGTGGCCGTATCGGGTGACCGCGATGCCCTCGACCGCGCCCGGCCAGTTCCCCTCGACGGCGCGGGCCATGGCGGCCGCCGCCTTGCCCGCCGCCAGCACCAGGGTGCGGCCCGGCGGCGGCGCGGGCAGGTATGGCGGCACGACATGGGCCGGGTCGGCCGCGGCGACCGCGGCGTCGAACAGGCCGCGAAGGAGAACTCTCTCGTCCATTCGGGTTACCGCCGTGCGCTGCCGCGGCGGGCGATGGCGATGCCCCCGAGAACCGCCACGGCACCCAGCGCCTGCTGTGGGCCGATGCGTTCGTCGAAGAGGAGCCAGGCGGCGCTGGCGGCGACGATGGGCTGCACCAGGAGACTCACGGAGACGAACGAAGCCGGCAGATGCGCCAGAGCCCAGGCGATCAGGCTCTGGCCGAGCACTTGCGGGCCGACGGCCAGCGCCAACAGCACGGCCCACCCCGCGGGCGTTGTGACGGCCATGGCCTCGCCGCTCAGCAGCGCCACCGCCAGCGTGACCGTTACGCACACGGGCATGGCGTAGACCATGATCGTGAGCGTGGAAAAGCGCTGCCGCAGGCGTTCGACCGTCAACTGGTAGCCGGCATAGAACAGGGCGGTCAGCAGTCCCAGCAGGTCGCCCACGAAGCGTGTGCGGCTGAGCGCGAGACTTGCACCCGAGAGCGCGCCGATGCCCGTCATGGCCGTCACAAGGCCGACCATGAACGTCCCGGTCACGCGCGTGCGGAACAGGACCCATCCGCCCAGGACCACGAAGGCCGGGGTCACGTTCAAGAGCAGTGTGGCGTTGGCCACGCTGGTCATGTGGATCGAGTAGTGCCACGCCGCCATGTCCCCGGCGAAACAGGCACCCGCCAGAGCCATCAGCAGATAGACACTCGAACCGGTGGGCCTCTCACGGGCGGGGCGACGGCCTCCCACGGACACGGCCAGCGCGAGCGTCCAGTATACCGGTACCGCCAGCAGGAAACGGTAGAATGCCGTCGGGCTCGGACCGACTTCGCTCAGGCGTACGAGAATGGGAGCGAAGGCCGTGGCGACGGCGCCCACGAACAGGGCCAGGACCGCGAGCCGTTCGGTGCGCAGTGCCGCGGCAAACCAGCGGGCCGCAGGTCCTTGTGATGGTGAGTTGGCCAGGAGAGATGAAGGTCAGGGGGAGGGCAATAGCCCTCCCCCTGACTCGCGTCAATGGTAGACCTCCAGGGAGGATGCCTACTTCCTCTTCCGCAACAGGATGGGCGACAGCGCGTCCTTGGCCTCCTGGGGCATTCCCAGAATCTGCCCGACGAAGCCCTCTATCTCCTTGCCGGTGACTGACTCGATGATGAGCTTGGAATTTTTCGCCTCCTTGAGGAACTGCGGATCCTTCATCGTCTTGTCGAACGCGTCCCGGAGTATCTTGACGCGATCAGCCGGGAGTCCCGGCGGAGCGGAGAGCGGGCGCTGGAACTCATACTGGTTGACCCAGCCCCGGTACGTCGCGAGTTGCTGTTTGCCGCCCCGCTTCTCGATCAAATCGGGAATGATGAGCGCGTCGTTGAGCTCTGGGTCGGGTATCTTACGGTGCGTGAGCACAGGGATCAACTTGTCGTCTCCCTTAGCGTCCAGCATCGCCCGGGCCGTGACCCGAATGGATTCCCACCCCCAGCAGGCACCCGCGACCTCCTTGGACTGCATCGCGATCCGCGACGTAGCGGTTCCGGAGTAACCCGACACCACGTCAAAGTTCGTTCCGACGGTCTTGTTGAGGAGCTTCGGCAGGTCGACCCCGGTGGAGCCCGCCCGTGTGCCACCGACCTTGATGGGCTTGTTAGGGTCAGTGATGTCCTTCAAAGTCTTTACCCCGGACCATCCCATGAACACACATGCCGGAATACCCTTGACCGGAGCGCCGATCCAGGTCAGTTCCTCCGCCTTGATCCGAACCTTGGGATCGCCAAGGGCTTGGAACGTCACGTAGCCGCTATTCCAACATCCGAGCACCGTGCCATCGCGCTTGGCCCTCTTCTGGAGGTAGTTCGCGGACACGAGGCTGCCGGCGCCGGTCATGTTCTGCACGATGAAATTCGGGTTCCCCGGAATGTGCTTGCCCATGTGGCGCACGATCTGCCGGGTGTAGGTGTCGTAACCACCGCCGGGCGCGTAGCCCACGACGACCCGGATGGTCTTGCCCTTGAAGAAGTCGTCGGCGGCCACGGCCGTGCCGCCCGCGACCAAGCCGAGCGCCGCCACGAATGCGACTGCCAATCCTGTCTTCCTGATCATAAGAACCCCCTTAGGTTGAATTTGTCCCAAAATAAATCCCGCATTGTCGCATATCGGGCCGACAATGCCAACCGTTGGGCCGGTGCACGCGCATTCTGTTTCCGGCCGTCCGTTTGTGCTACTTCGAGTACCCCAAGGGAGGGTTCGCCATGCCAACACTCAACGTCGGCGACGCCGACATCTACTACGAGGTCCGGGGAGACGGGCCTCCTTTCGTGTTCATCTCGGAGACCGCGTGCGACGGAGACGTGTGGAACATCTTCCAGGTGCCCGAGTTCTCGCGCGACCACCGCACCATCATCACGGACTTCCGCGGCACCGGGCGCTCCACCCGCACGCCCATGCGCTACACCACGCGCATGTTCGCCGACGACATCGCCGCGGTCATGGACCACCTCGACGCCACCGGCGCCATCGTGTGCGGCCATTCCATGGGCGGCCGGGTGGCGCAGTTGCTCGCCCTGGAGCACCCCGAGCGGGTCAAGAAGCTCATCCTCGCCTCGTCGGGCGCGTCCCATCCCGGCGCCAGGGGCATCCCCCTGCGCATCGCCACGGAGATGGTGGAGATGGGCTACGAGAAATACGTGCGCGAGCACACCATCGAGGTGGGCTGGACCGAGCAGTATCAGCAGGACCACCCGGAGGAGATCGAGCGCTGCCTCAAGGTGCGCATGGCCAACATGTCGTCTGTGGAGTGCTATTTCCGGCACGTCATCGCGCGCCAGGAGCATGACACGAGCGAGCGCCTGAAGGACATCCCCGTGCCGGCGCTGGTGCTGGTGGGCGAGGACGACCACGCGGTGGTGAGCGACATGTCGCACCGCAAGGGAGCGGACATCCTGGCGAGCGGCATCCCCAACGCCAGGCTGGTGGTGCTGCCGGGAGAGCGGCACAGCTATTTCTTCACGAACCCGGAGGCCGCGCACAAGGCGGTCCGGGAGTTCATCAAGGACTGAGACGGCCCTTCGATCGGGCTCAGGACAGGCCCTTCGACCGGGCTCAGGACAAGCCCTTCGACGTCGCTCGGCGGACCTCGCTACGCTCGGGACGAACGGAAGGCCCCTGTCCTGAACGGGTCGAAGGGGTCAGGAAGCGTGGCGGGCCGTCAGGTCGTCCAGGTGCCCTTCCAGCCAGCGGGTGCTGACCTTGCCGCTGACGTAGTCCGGCTCATCCATGACCGCCACCAGGAAGGGGATGGTGGTATCGATGCCGGCGGCGGCGAACCGGGTGAGGGCCTGCTTCATGCGTGCCACCGCCTGCTCGCGGTCGGCGGCGTGGACGATGAGCTTGGCCAGCAGCGAATCGTAGAACGGCGGGACCCGGTAGCCCGGGAAGCACTGGGTGTCCACGCGGACGCCCTGCCCCTGGGGCGGACTCCACTCGGTGAGCACGCCGGGGCACGGCCGGAACCCCTGCCACGGCGCCTCGGCGGTGATGCGGCACTCGATGGCGTGGCCGTTGAACGTCACGTCTTCCTGGGAGAAGGACAGGCGCTCGCCGCCGGCGACGCGGATCTGCTCGCGCACGAGGTCGATCCCCGTGATCATCTCGGTGACCGGATGCTCCACCTGGATGCGCGTGTTCATCTCCAGGAAGAAGAAGTCCTGCCGGTCCTCGTCGTAGATGAACTCCACGGTGCCGGCGTTCTCGTACTTGATCTCCTTGGCGACCTTGTGCCCGGCTTCACGGATGCGCTCCCGCAACTCCACCGGGATGCACGCGGCCGGCGCCTCCTCCACCACCTTCTGGTAGCGCCGCTGCAGCGAGCAGTCGCGCTCGCCCACGTGCACCACGTTGCCGAAGCGGTCGCCGATGACCTGCACCTCGATGTGGCGGGCGTTGGGGATGTAGCGCTCCATGTACAGCGTGGGATCGCCGAAGGCCGCCCGGGCCTCCGCCGAAGCGGTCTCGAAGGCGGTCTGGAGCTCGCCGTCCTCCCGGACGATCTTGATGCCCTTGCCGCCGCCGCCGGCCGCGGCCTTGAGCAGCACCGGATAACCCACATCCGCGGCCACCTCGGCCGCGTCCTCGAAGCCGCGCACGTTGTCGGAGCCGGGCACCAGCGGCACCCCGAAGGCGCCCACGGTGGCCCGGGCCAGCAGCTTGTTGCCCATCTGGCGGATGCTGTCGGCGCGCGGCCCCACGAAGGTGACGCCATGCTTGGCGCAGGCCTCCGCCAGCTCGGACTTCTCGGCGAGAAATCCGTAGCCCGGATGGAGGGCGTCGCAACCGGTGCCCAGGGCCGTGGCCACCAGTGCATCGACCTTGAGGTAGCTCTCGGTGGAACGGGCCGGGCCGATGCAGACGGTGCGGTTCGCGAGCCGGGCCGGCATGCTGTCGCGGTCCGCTTCGGAAACCACGGCCACCGACTCGATGCCCAAGGCCTGGCAGGCCCGGATGATGCGGACCGCTATCTCGCCCCGGTTGGCGACCAGAAGACGGCTAACGGCCACGGACACACCCCGCGCTAGGCATCCGGCCGCACCAGGAAGAGGGTCTGGCCGTGCTCGACGAACTGGCCGCTCTCGACGCAGACCTCGTCGATGGTGCCGGCGGCGCCCGCGCTGACGGCGTTGAAGACCTTCATGACCTCCACGAGGCCCACGGTGGTCTCGGCGTCCACACGGTCGCCGAGCTTGACGAACGGCGGCGCGCCGGGCTCGGGGGTGGCGTAGAACGTGCCCACCATGGGGGCGGGAATGGGAACGGTGCCTTCCTTGACGGTGACCGCCTGGGCCGCGGGGGCGCTCTCCGCCGCCGGCGCGGGGGCTGGAGCGGCCGGGACCGGCGGCGCCTCGGCCGCGGGAGCCGCTGCCGGAGCGGCAGCCGCCGCGGGCGCGGCCTGGGTCACGCTGACGGTGGCAGGCACGGCGGGAACGCCCGACTTGCTGACCGTAAGCTTCAGGTCGCCGATCTCCAGGTCGAGGTAGTCGAAGTTCGATTTCTCTACCAAGTCCAGAATTTGCAGTACTTCATCCTCGGTCAATGGCGTGTCCTCTCTTCCTGTTCCGCTGCGTTTCCGGCGACCGCCGTGGCGGGCGTAAAGACGCGAAGGCCCTGAATTGGCGGTATTCTTAACAAGAATCGAAATCCTGCGTCAACTGTGGTCGACTGAACCGGCTCTTGTACAAGCTTGTGACCGATTCGGAAAATTGATAGACATAATCTCTTGGCAGGGCTCGGTTGACCTGCGCCCTGGAGTACGGCGAACTACTGGTAAACACGCGGTTTCGATGCCCAAGCGCCATGGTAACAACCCCAAGCGTCGTCACTGCTGTCCCACAAGAAATACGAATGAGGAGGACCTGAAGAGCTCCGTCATGCTATGATGGCAATTGCAAAACCCATCGTAGGAGGAGGTTCAGGTCCATGGCGTACAATCATACCGTAATGGGGCAAATACTCAAG
>JAJEAI010000206.1 GCA_022824205.1 Candidatus Binatia bacterium | reverse complement strand
CCTCGACACCGATCGGGGGCGGGAATCCAGGGGTGGGGGGTGTGGCGGCCTCATTGCCCGGCCCCACCCCGCCTGGATTCCCGCTTCCGCGGGAATGACGAAAAGGGGGGACGCGGGAATGACTCGTTAGTTGGGGTGTAGCGGAATTCCGTAGCTACCGGAGTTCATTGAACAAGACGTTATTTCCATGTCAATGACGGCAGGAGGGGACAGGAACGGCGGGGCTGTTCAGAACGCCCAGCGCCAGCCGCCGAGGAGGGTGAGTTCGGGGGCGGCGTCCTTGCGGTGGCCGGGGCGGTGGCTGTAGACGGCGCCGAGGCGAAGTTCGCCCGTGGGCAGCGGCCGGCGCCATTCGCCGGCGAAGTCCAACTGCCGGCCGCTGGGGGCGAGGCCGGCCGTCAAGGCGTCGTACGACACCGCTCCGGCCTGGGTGCGGCGCACCGGGACCGTCAGCGACGCCCGGCCGCGCTCCACGCGTAGCGGCTGCGACACGGTGAATCGCACGGCGCCGGTGCCTGTCAGCGCGCGGCTCGCGTGCAGCGCGAACGCGCTGGTGGCGAGCGACGACACCCGGTCCACGAAGCCTCCGCGCGCGTCCGGCACCACGATCCCCACCTCGGCGTTGGCGCCGATTCGCCACCCGGCGAAGTGGGTGTGCGCGTCCACGCCCAGGAAGGACGTGTCGGCCGCGAGGCCTCCGAACCCGCCTTCCCCAACGCTCCCCAGGAGCGTCTCGGGCTCGCCGATCCACCCCGCGCGCACGCCCCAAGGCGACCCCACGCGCCGCCAGCCAACCGCCGCCCCCATGGTGGGCCGGTGTCCGGGCAGCCCCTTGGTGGTGAACGCCGCCGCGGTCACGCCTCCCCGCGCCGCCAGGGTGGCCTGCACCGCTCCTTCGGCCAGCGACATGTGGCTCCCCAGGACATCGGACGACGCCTCCAGGCGCGTGGCGTGAAGACTCAGGGCCGTCATCTCCCCTGCCAGGCCGGACGCCAACGCTCCGTGAACGGACCCTTGCGGTCCCGCGTACGCCAGCACGCCCGCGGGCGCCCAAGCCGCGCCGCCGGACGCGTGGGCGTGCACAACCCTGGCACCGGGCCCTCCGCCGGCCGCATGGGCGTGCTCAACCCCGGCACCGGGCCCTCCGCCAGCCGCCGGGCCATGCACAACCCCGGCGCCGTGCCCTCCGCCGGCCGCCGGGCCATGCACAACCCCGGCACCGGGCCCTCCGCCGGCCGCGTGGCCATGCTCAACCCCGGCACCGGGCCCTCCGCCGGCCGCCGGGCCATGCACACGCGCGGCCTGCTCTCCGCCCGGCCACGAGGCGTCCGGCGCCAGGAAGCTCCGCAGCCGCGCGCTCACCGACGGGCCACGGGCGGCGCCGGTGAGGTCTCCCAGCGGGTACCAGAACGGCGCTCCCATGCGATCCAGCGCCATCACCTCCCGCGACGCCAGCGAGCGTTGCAGACCGTCGCCGAAGGCGGTCCCGGGACTGAGGGCGGTGGAGAGGAGGCGGACGCCGTTCTGGTCTACGCTGGCGCCCACCGGCACCTCCAGGATGCCCACGGGCGAGGTGGCGGCGCCCAGGTCCATCAAGCCGCGGCCGTAGAAGGCGCGGTCGGCATAGATGCCGCTCCGGTCGGCGGTCCTGAGCAGCCGGGCCACCAGCTCGGTGTTCGACAACTGGTCGCGGAAGAGCTGCTTCATGATGGCGAGCCCGCCGGACACCATGGCCGCGGCGAATCCGGTCCCCGAGGAGGTCCCGTAGTCCCGGAGGACCTGTCCCTGGAACGGACCGAAGTAGGCGTACCGGACGCGCGACGCGGGAGCCGCGATGCAATAGTCCGCGGCGATGCCGCAACGATTCGAGAACCAGCCCAGTTCCCCGTCGTGCGGCCTCACCCCCACCACGGCCACGGAATGGGGGCGCAACTCCTCCACGCGCGCGGCGAGGCCGGCCAGCAGGTGCGGTGAAACCGCGTTCAGGTAACCGTAGCGGCAGTCGGGCGTGACCGCCGGATCGCACCCGAGTTCGTGAAGGCTGCCGGCCGCCCATACGAGGATGGTCTTTTCCTCGGCATCCGCCTGCGCCAGGGCGGCCAGGGTGCGGCCGTAGTTGGCGCGGAGGTCCTGTTCGGCGTAACCGTCGATCACGCCCGAGAAGCCCAGGCTGAGGTTCAGGATGTCCACCTTGCGGTCGCCGTCCCGCCAGGACAGCATCTCCTGGTAACGCGCGGCATCCCCCGCGTCGCGGGCGGCCAGTTGCTCGACCGGTGTGGGCGTGAAGGCGCCTTCCAGCGTGCCGGTGGGGACGGCGAACATGGCGACGTCCGCACCCCAGGCGACGCCCTGGTGGGCGCGATCCCGGTAGTCGGGGTCTTCGACCCGTCCGCCCGCGGCGACGCTCGCGAACGCCGTGCCGGAGGAGGACGTTTCCTCTCCGGTCTCGTCGACCGCGTCGTCGAGGAACGTCTCCGTGACGGTCTTGCCGGCGAACGACGGGTGCTCCAGGTCGATGCCGGTGTGCATGAAGCCGATGGTCACGCCGGCGCCGGGCGCGGCGTCCGCGCCCTCGAGCAGGCTGACGTTGCCGTAGGCCTCGTCCGCCTTGATGTAGCCCAGCCCCCACTGATTCTGGTAACCGGGGTGCGCGCGGTGCTCCTCGGCGGCAGCGGCGGCGGCCTCCTTGAATTCCTCCGCCTGTACGCATTCACCGTCCTGGATGTCGAGACACTCCGTCGGCGCGAGCCGCGAACGGCCGCCGATGCCGGCACAGCCGGCGAGGGCGACCAACAACAAGAAGAGGATGAGACGAGTGAGCGCTGGATAGTGTGCCATGTCCGTCCGGTCCGGTTTCAAAGGTCTCGATGGTGGGCTCTCGGTTCGCCTCGAACGGCGCGGCCCGCTCAAAACGCCCAGCGCCAGCCGCCGAGGAACGTCAGCTCCGGGGCGGCGTCCCTGCGGTGGCCGGGACGGTGGCTGTAGACCGCGCCGAGGCGAAGCTCGCCCGTGGGCAGCGGCCGGCGCCATTCGCCGGCGAAGTCCACCTGCCGGCCGCTGGGCGCCAGGCCGGCCGTCAAGACGTCGTACGACACCGCTCCCGCCCGGGTGCGGCTCACCGGCACCGTCAGCGACGCCCGTCCGCGCTCCACGCGCAGCGGCTGCGACACGGAGAAGCGCACGGCGCCGGCGCCCGCCAGCGCGCGGCTCGCGTGCAGCGCGAACGCGCTGGTGGCGAGGGCCGACACCCGGTCCACGAACCCCCCGCGCGCGTCCGGCACCACGATCCCCACCTCCGCGTTGGCGCCGATCGTCCAACCGCCCAGGTCCGTGTGCGCGTCCACCCCCAGGAAGGACGTATCGGCCGCGAGGACACCGAACCCGCCTTCCCCAACGCTCCCCAGGAGCGTCTTGGGCTCGCCGATCCAGCCCGCGCGCACGCCCCAGGGCGACCCCACGCGGCGCCAGCCAAGCGCCGCTCCCACCGTGGGCCGCTGCCCCGGCAACCCCTTCGTGGTGAACGCCGCCGCGGACACGCCTCCCCGCGCCGCCAGGGTTGCCTGCACCGCCCCCTCGGCCAGCGACAGGTGGCTCCCGCGGACATGGGACGCCGCCTCCAGGCGCGTGGCGTGGAGACTCAGGGCCGCCATCTCCCCTTCCAGGCCGGACGCCGCGCCTCCGTGAATCGACTCCTCCGTTCCCGCGTACGCCGGCACGCCCGCGGGCCCCGCTCCTGTCCCGCCGCCCGTCCCGCCCCGCACACGCGTGGCGACGTCCTCTCCGCCCGGCCACGCCGGGTCCGGCGCCAGGAAGCCCCGCAGCCGCGCGCTCACCGGCGGCCCGCCCGCGGCCCCGGCGAGATCCCCCAGCCGGTACCAGAACGGCGCTCCCAGCCGATCCACGGCCATCACTTCCCGTGACCCGAGCGAGCGCCGCGGCCCATCGCCGAAAGCCGTCCCCGGACTGAGCCCCGTGGACAGCAACCTGAAGCCGTCCTGTCCCACGCTGGTCCCCACCGGCACCTCCAGGACCCCCACGGGCGAGGTGGCGGCGCCCAGGTCCATCGAGCCCTGGCCGTAGACGGCCGCGTCGGCGTAGACGCCGCTCCGGTCGGCGGTTTCGAAAAGCCGGGTCACCAGGTCCGTGTTCGCCAACTGGTCGCGGAAGAGCTGCTTCATCAGCGCCAGCCCGCCGGCAACCATGGGAGCTGCAAACGATGTCCCGCGCAGGTTGGCGAAACTCCGGCCCCCCGGAAATCCGGCGAAGGACCCGAACAAGGCCGCCCGGACCTCTTCCCCGGGCGCCGCGATGCAGACGTCCGCGGCGATGCCGCAACGATTGGAGAAGGAGGCAATGCGTCCGTCGGCGGGGGTCAAGGCCACCACGGCAATGGAATGGCCTTGCAACTCCTCGATGCGCGCCGCCAGGCCCGGCAGCACGGCCACCGAAGTCGCGTTCAGTGCTCCGTAGGAGCATTGGTCGATGACCGACGGATCGCAACTGTTTCCGTGGGAGTTGCCGGCCGCCCAGACCAGGATGGTCTTTTCCTCGGCATCCGCCTGCGCCAGGGCGGCGATGGTGTGGGCGTAGTTTTCGCGGAAGTCCCGTTCGGTGTAGTCCTCGATCGAGCCCTGGTAGCCGAAGCTCAGGTTCAGGATGTCGATCTTCCGGTCGCCGTCCCGCCAGGAAAACACCTGCTCGTACAACGCCGCGTCCTCCGCGTCATACAAGGACAGCGTCTCTACCCGCACGGGCCTGTAGACGCCGTCGCCCGAGCCCAGGGTGATGCCGAACATGGCGACGTGGGCGCCCCAGGCCACGCCGTGGGCGGCGGGGCCGAGGTCGAGCCTCGCGCCGGCGGCGACGCTGGCGACCGCGGTTCCGTGGGAAAGGAACCCTTGGCCGGTCTCGTCGAACGACCCCGGCAGGATCTCCTCGGTGACGATGCGGTTCCCACCCTGGAACGACGGGTGTCCCAGGTCGACGCCAGTGTCGATGAACCCGAGGGTCACGCCGGCGCCGGGCTCGGCGTCCGCACCCATCAGCAGGCTCAGGTTGCCATAGGCTTCGTCCGCCTTGACGTGGGCCAGGCCCCACTGGTTCTGGAAGTTCTGGTCTTCGTGGTGCTTGCGGCCGGCTTCGACCGCGGCCTCCTTGAACTCGCCCCGCTGGACGCACTCACCGTCGTGGACCGCGATGCACTTGTCCGATGCGAGCCGCGAACGGCCGCCGATGCTGGCACAGCCGGCCAGCACAACGGACAGAGCGAGAACGAGGAGGAGGGATATCGCGGGGTGACGTGACATGCGTGACCTGTGGAAGTGATATTGATGTACCCGAAGCACTCTATATCCTGAAACTCCTCAGAACGTCCAGCGCCAGCCGCCGAGAAAGGTGAAGCCCGTCTCCGCGAAAGCGGGAATCCAGGGGTGGTGGCGGGGTGGCCTCATTGGACCAGCCCCCACCCCGCCTGGATGCCCGCTTCCGCGGGATTGCCGAAGTGGGGGCGGGATTGACGGAGTGGGGGGCGGGATTCGGGGAAGTCAGAGGTACCTCCATCGCGAAAAGGTGGCGGCCTGGCCGCGTTGCCGGCGGTGTTCGTCCACAACGTTCCACACGGTGGCGCTTTCCACGAGGAAGCGCCGGCCGGTGCGCGAGATGCGCACGCCCTGGTAGTCGGTGACGTACCCATGGGCGGCGGCTTGCCGCAGCATCCGGGCGCGGTCGTCACGGTTCATGGATTCCGCGGTCAACCGTGACGGTGTGGCGGTGAACTCGGCCCAGGTCATCTCCCACAGGTCCAGCGCCTGGCGGTTGCCGTAGTTGAGAATGGGGTCGTCGGAGTCGACATGAGACACCACCACGAAAGGAGCGAAGAAGAGCGTTCGGCTCTGCGCCTCGATGTCGCCGTTACGCTCGATCAGGTCCCGCTTCAGCCACAGGGCATGGCTGTCCAGCAGCCACCGTATCCACACACGGTCCCACGCCGGTGGGACCGGCGCTGGCGCCTCAGAACTGCCGGACGAATCGAAGCTCGCCACTGGTCCGTTTGTAGCCCAACGCCTGGGCATTGGTAGTGCGGACCTCATGCACCACCGACACTTGTGGACTGAAGCCGAACAGCGTGAAAGCACGGTTGAACACCGACCCCCTCACGTTCCACGTCTCGTCCTTGCGCGGGGACCTGGACGGAATCGTGAGAAACCCGGGACCCTCGTAGTCCGTCCAGCGATAGCCCCCGCTGCCGCCCACCGTAAAACCCAACGGCAACGCCACTGACACTCCCGCCTGCAACCACTTGCTCTCGTTGCGATTGCTGACGCTCTCCGGCCGATCACCTCCAAGGCCCGCCGTCAAGTCGAACCGCACCGTCGGGGTCACTACCCACGCACCCCCGAGCGAAATGCTACGGACAGGTCCATCGAGCGACTTACGCGTACGATAGCGGCGCTGGTGCCACGACGCGCGCCCGTTGAGCGTCACACGGCGTCCCAACCTGTGCCTTGCCAGCAACCGCCCCCCCACGTCGAAATAGTCCGGCTCGTTGGCGGTCCATTGATACCGCCAGTCGCCAAGGACACTGAACTCCGTTCCCCTTGTCGCCAGCACCCGCGGGCCCATGTGACCCGATAGCAGCATCCTGTCGAACTTCCCTCCCGAGTACTCCCGCCGGTTGGCGTTTACCCCCAGCCGCAGCCGCACCTTATCCCCTAGCGGGTGTTGGTACTCACCGCCGCTCCACACCGCAAGCCCCACCCCGGACGTTGGCAGGTCCCTCTCGTTGCGACGGAAAGGCAGCCCGAAGATGTAGATGAACTCGTCGCCCGAAACGCCCCCGATGTTGGTGTCCGGCGCCAGGGCGAAGCCGAAATGCATGTTCCAGCGCCGGCGCGCCCGTATTCGCGAGAGAAACCGCCGCACGTTCGCGGCCACCGCCGCCGGAGGATCACCGGCCAATACCCGCTCGAAGTGCTCCTTCGACAGGCCGTCTTCGCCCTTGTAGAAGAATGCCCGCGCCAACTCCAGGCGCACCCGCACCAGCCCCGGCGCCTTGACCAGCATCTTGTGAAAGGAGGAAATGGCCTGGTCCAACAGGGCCGCCCGCGTATCCGCGGGCACCCCCGCCTGCCGTGCGGCCCCCATGACCGCCAGTCCGTAGAGGAACAGAGTGTTGGCTTCGATCACCTCTCCATCGAGAAGCGGACGCAGAATCGCCACCGCATCCGTGAAGCGGCCCGCGTCAATCAGCGCCCGAGCCCGATCGACGTCCCCCGCATCCGCCGCATCCGGCGTGTCAGGAGGAATTGGCCTCGCCGGATCGTTCTCCGCGCTCCCGGCCGGAAGTGCGAGAAAGAGACACGCGACGAAAAAAGTCGCCACGATGGCGCGGGAGCAAAGCGTGAGGGGCATCGTGAAGTTCTCCAGACCCTTGTACTGGCAAGAAAAAGGGGCGGCCCGAAGGCCGCCCCGGTTGCTCTCACAATGTTTTGACGACGACTTGAGCGACTATTGCTTGTGTGCGCCGAACGCGCCCACAAAGCTCTCGGTCACTGCGTCGTCGCCCGTACCCTCGGTCATGGTGACGCCGAAAGTGCCGGCCGCCGCGAGAGGCGCGGTCACCGACTCGTTCACGTCAGCCGTACCGTCATCGTCGGCCGTGGCACCGTAGAACGAACCGCTCCAGGTGCCGTTGTACGGGTACTCCACAGTATCATCCGCCTGAATTTCGCCGGCACCCATGCGGGCGTTGCCGTTGAAGGTGGCAGTGCCATCGGTCAGTTGCGCTTGGCGAAGCACGATGCTGTCCGACATCATCTCGCCGCCGTTCACCTGGATGTTGCTGATCTCACCCGAAATGGTCCCCGGCGACGTGTCCGCTGGCGGGGTCGTTCCCCTTTCGGCGTCCGTATCGATCGCCCCGAAGTTGGCCGTCAAGCTGGCGTCCCCGTGGAACCAGTTGACGCCCTCGCCCGTCTTGTGATGGGCGCCGGCCGCCCTGCCTGTGTAGGTCGCGGTGCCGGTGACGGCGTTCTGCACGTTGACGGCGTAGTCCGTGCCGCCCACGGCGAAGGCGCCGAAGGTGTCGGTGGTACCGTCATCGCTCTCTTCCAGCCAGAGACCGAACGCGAGGTAGTTGTTGTTCTCGGTCGCAACCGCGGCCGTGACGGCTTCTACGGCCGCCCGACTACCGGTAAACGTGTAACCGCTGATCTCACTCACCGCACCGTCGGCACCAAGCGTGATGTCGCAGGCCGTGTTGGCGGGGCAAGTCAGAGTGCCCGTAAGCGGTGCCGTATCACCAGATGGTGTCCATTCGACACCCGTGATGGTGGTTCCTGTGCTCGTAACCTTCGCCAACTCACTTGCTGTCGTGATGACTACAGCCGTTGCCGACCTAGCCGTGGCCGCGGTCACTGCGAGAACGCTGTCCATGCCCTTCTGCTTGTTGGTGAAGAGGATTGCGCGGGCACGGTCCGTGTTGGTAGTGGCGTCGTCGTCGTTCTCCCAGAACTCATACCCCTGGAAGCGCCCAAGATCGGCAATCTTCCTGGCGGTTTGGATGATCTGCGCTTCGCCATCGTCGGTGGTATCGCCGTCGTTGTTGAGGTCGGTGGCGGCCCTGCTTGCCCTCAACTCGGCCACGATTTCGGTAGCACCGGCAACATTCACCGTCATCGTCCGCATGCCCTCGGCGAACTCGTCGGGGTCGGTCGCCGGGTTGTCCACCGTGTCTCCCGGCCACGTGTCGGTTACAGTGGTGCTGGCCGCCTGATCGCCGTTGGTTGCCGCCGCGATCGCGGCCATGGCCGCACCGACACTCGCGACGTGCGCATCCTTCTCGTTGACCGCCATCGTGGTTTCGTCGTCGTCGACGTGCGCGCCGTTCGCGGCCATGAACAGGCGCAGGACATGCATTTCGGCGTACTTCTCGGCCTCACCCATGGCTGTCTCCGCCGCCATCCTCTCCATGTCGGCTGTGTTGGCCGCGGTCTGGGCTTTGCCCTGCTCCGTCTCGGCGGTCATCTGCGCCATCTTGGCAGCGTCCCCCGTGCCCTCGTCATCGATGCCGTCGGCAGCCAACTTCGCCGCCATGTAAGCGGTGTTTGCCGCGTCCGCCGCCGTCCTGGCATCCGTCGCCGCCGTCTTGGCGGCCTCGTACTGCATCTTCGCGTTGTCGGAATCTCTGCGCGCCGCCATGGCCTTGTTGTATGCCTTCTCCGCGTCATCCCGCGCGGTCTCGGCTGCCATCGCATCGGCTTCCGCATCGTTCTTCGCTTTCAAGGCAGCCGCTACAGCCACTCCCGCGGCCGTCTTCGCACCCGCGATATCACGCTGGCGCTGCAGTTCTTTCGCCGCAGCCGCCGCGGTCTGGACTGCGTCATTCTCGGTCTTGGCCGTCATGTACGACGAATTGGCGTTCCCCGCCTCGGTCGCGGCCATTCCAGCGTACTTGTCGGCCTCGTCCTTGGTCATGTCGTCCATGATGGCGTCATGAGCCATCTTCGCGTTGTTGGCAGCGGTGCGAGCCGCCGTGGCAGCCGTCCGCGCGGCCATCGCACCGGGAGAACCCGGAGATGTCGCCTCGGCTTCGTCGGCAGCGGCTTCGGCTTTCTTGGCGTCACCGTCGGCAGTCTCATAAGAACCCTTCGCCCTGGTGCGAGCCGCTGTAACGTCTGCCATGCGCTGCGTTTCGTTATCGATACCCTCTCCGGCCTCAATTACGAGGTCGGCGTAGATCCCGGAAATCCTGGTGGCCGTCGCGGCACGGTCCCTCGCCGCCTCCGCCACCGACTTGTACTGCCTCGCCTCAGCCGCGGTAGGCTGGGCTTTCGCGAGGTCCGCCGCCAACCGGGCCGCGTCGGCGTCTCTCTGCGCCACCGCTGCCTCCGCCTGTGCTCTCCCCAAATTCACGGAGTGGCTACCGTCCATGGTAGCGTTCTCGGCTTCCGTCACCTTTGCGGCAGCGGCGTCCGCGTGCTCCTGGGCCGTGACGGCCGCCTGCTCGGCTCCGTGCTTCTCGCCCACGATCTCGGAGTACATCGTGGCGTCATTGAAGGCATCCATCGCGTCGTCACGGGCCATCTCGGCGTCCATCCGCGCCATCTCGGCATCGCCCGGGCTGACCATCGGGGCGTGTGCCCGTTCACGGGCGGCCTGAGCCTCGTCGTTCTTTTGCTTTGCGGTCTCCCTCGCGGCCTCCGCCTTCGCGAAACTAACCGGGTCGGCGGCCCCACCGGCCATAACGGCGGCCACCGCGGCAATGGCGTCGTCCGCGGCCTTCTTCGCGGCCTCCGCGGCCTTATCAGCTTCTTCCTGAGCCACCATCACCCGCATCATGTTCTCTTGCTGCAAATCATGAGCGTCCGTTACCATGCCAGCGTACATCTCGGCGTCCATCAGGGCGTCCGCCGCGTTGTCCCTCGCCGTCTCAGCGTCCCTTTGGGCCGCTTGCGCGGCTTCCGGCGTGGTCGCCGTGGCAGCGACGGCGGCAGCGGCCACCGCCGCCCGAGAATAGCCCTCGGCGGCTTGCGCCGCGGTTCTCGCCTGCGAAAAACTCGCGGCGTCAGCGCCCCGCATACTCATCACGCCGTCCACCGCATCGTCGGCGGCACCCGCCGACATTTCGGCCGCAGTCGCGGCCGCAGTCGCGGCTAGCCGGGCGGCCGCGATGGCCATTTGGTCGCGCTGCCTCTGCTCTTCTTCCTGCATCTGGTGAGCCGTCCTCACCATGCCGGCGGCTGTTTCGGCGGCAGCCCGCGCGGCCATGGCAGCCGTTTGCGCGGCCTGGGCCGTGTCCTCGGCGCTTTCCGCTACCTCCGGATCGGTGGCCGAATCCGCAACCGCCTGCGCCGCGATGCCCGCGTTGTGCGCATCGCGGGCCTCTTGCGCCTTGGCGCTCGCCGTCGCGAAGCTCGCAGCGTCAGCATCCTGCATACCCATGACGCCCGCTACCGCCGCAGCCGCCGCGTCCGCAGCCGTCTTGGCACCAGCCACCGCCATGGCCGCCCCCATCTGCGCGGCCTGTATCCGCTCTGCCGGGGTGGGGCCCGGAGGCGGCTCCGGCGTACCACCGCCACCACCGCAGCCGTACATTGCCATGGACAACACGGCGACCAAGCAAAGCAACATCAATCTGCGAGCTGCGTTTGACATGTTTCTACACCTCTCCTTTTCTCAATTGTCTATCGCCACTTTCGTTGAGCCAGCTTGGAAGCCGTCACCACCGAGTCCTGCCACCGGCGATATCCTGCCTCTGATAGCATAGTCGAGACGGTATAGCACCATCTCGCCGGTACTGCAACAACTTTTTCTCCACTTTTGAGTAATGGCCCGTCAAGGCTAGCGTCTCCGTGGAGCTATACCACCCCGGTGGGGAGACTGCAACAAGTTTCAGGGCAAAAGTCAAGGAATTTCGGCCTCTATTTCGGCCTTCCCGCGCGGCCCGGAGGCCGCCGTCCGCCCTTCGTTTGACTTGAACACGGAAAAGCCCGATAAAGGGACGGACGCAGGGATGGACCCGGCCCGTCCGTGGTCGGGCAAGTTCTCAACCCAAGCTAGCGCAAGGAGACCTCCATTGGCAACCACCGTCACCGCCCCCATGGTTGGAAAGATATTGAGGATCGAGGCAAATCCCGGCCAGGCCGTGGAAGAGGACGACGTGATCATCGTCATGGAGGCCATGAAGATGGAGATTCCCGTGGTGGCTCCGGGCGGCGGGACGGTCAAGGAAGTCAAGGTCGAGGTGGGGCAGTCGGTGGAGGCGGGGGAGGAGCTCGCCGAGATCGAGTAGGCGCGCGGCCGCGCACGGCTTCGACCCGGCAGGTTTGAAATGGGTACCTGGGAATTCGGCCTCACGGTTGCGCTGGTGGGCAGCGTCGGCACCCTGGTGGTGCTGTGGCTGCTGAGTTTGCTGATTCTGCTGATAAGGAAGTTGTTTCCTTCCTGACCCCCCCTCCCCCCGCCTGGGTTCCCGCTTTCGCGGGAATGACGAAGTAGAGGGGCGGGAATGACGTAGGGGCGGGCTCACTCTTCACAACAACAATATGGAATCTGCGATTTTTTCGGGCGTCCTGGGGCTGCTTGACGGCATAACGAACCTGGGGGGCGGCCAGGTGGTCATGATGGCCATCGCGGGGGTGTTGCTCTACCTGGGGATCGGCAAGGGCTTCGAGCCGCTGCTGCTGGTGCCCATCGGCTTCGGCGCGATCCTGGTGAACATTCCCCAGGCGGACCTGATGGCCGAGGGGGGCACGCTCCGGTTCTTCTACGACTTCGGCATCCGCACGGAGATCTTCCCGGTGCTGATCTTCATCGGCATCGGCGCCATGACCGACTTCGGGCCGCTGTTCTCCAACCCCAAGATCGTCATGCTGGGGGCGGCCGGGCAGTTCGGCATCTTCCTGACGCTGCTGCTGGCCCTGGGGCTCGGGTTCGACAAGCTCGACGCCGTGGCCATCGCCGTCATCGGCGCCTGCGACGGTCCCACCGCCATCTACGTCAGCTCGCGCTTCGCGCCGCACCTGCTGGGGGCGGTGTCGGTGGCCGCATACTCTTACATGTCGCTGGTGCCGCTGATCCAGCCGCCCATCATGCGCGCGCTGACCACGGCGCGGGAAAAGCAGCTCGTCATGAGCATGGTGCAGCAGGCGCCCGTGTCCAGGACCGCGCGCATCCTGTTCCCCATCATCGTCACGGTGGTGGCGTCCATCATCGCGCCCCTGGGGACGCCGCTCATCGGCATGCTGATGCTCGGCAACCTGCTCAGGGAGTGCGGCGTGGTGGAGCGGCTCAAGGGGGCCTCGGAGAACGAGATCGCCAACATCGTGACGCTCTTGCTGGGGCTCGCCATCGGCGGCACCATGGCGGCGGAGCGGTTCCTGCGGGTGGAGACCCTGATGGTGCTGGGCCTGGGGCTCGTGGCCATCGGCCTCGACACGGTCATGGGCGTGCTCTTCGGCAAGGGCATGTGCCTGCTGAGCCGCGGCAAGATCAACCCCCTCATCGGCGCCGCCGGCATCTCCGCCTTCCCCATGGCCGCGCGCGTGGTGCAGAACGTGGGCCAGCGCTACAACAAGAAGAACCACCTGCTGATGCACGCCATGAGCGCCAACGCCGGCGGCCAGATCGGCTCGGTCATCGCGGCCGCCATCATGCTGTCGGTGCTGCGCGGGATGGGGATCATCTGACAAACTTGCGAATGCGGGCTTGAGAATCGGCATGGGAGGGCGATCCATTCCATAGGCACCGATTCTTGACTTTCCCGCCGTTTCCTGGTGTCGTGTTCTGGAACGGCCCGCATTCGCGCGCCCCGCGCATCAGGAGATGGCCTCATGGGTTTGATCGTTTCCGAAGTCTACGATGCGCTGATCGAAGCCGGGACTTCCCCGGAGAAGGCAACAGCCGCGGCCGCTGCCGTGCCCTTGGCCGAGAACGTGGCGACAAAAGACGACATCGCACGGATTGACGCGAACATCGCGGGGATTCGCGCGGAGATGGCGACCAAGGACGACATCGCGGGGATTCGCGCCGACATCGCACGGATTGACGCCAGCATGGCCACCAAGCAGGACCTCGCGGAAGCCAGCATGGTTGCCAAGCAGAACCTTGACGAATCCAACTTGGCCATCAAGCGGCAGATGACGAAGATCGAGAAGGACATTGCCGTCCTCAAGCTCGCGGTGTTCGGCGGCGGATCGATCATGATGGGCGCCCTGGGCACTCTGTTGAAGCTGGCTCTGTTTCCGTAGTTCGTCTGCATCGGCGCCTTGCGCTCCCGCACCTGCTCCAACGTCTGGAAACCCGACCTTCGTGGCCGAAGAACGCAAAGCACCTGAACCCGACGGCAGCGCGCGGGGAGTTCCGGCCCCCGAACAACGTCTTGCCGACCTCGAGGCCGGCGTCCGCGCGGGAGACGCCCGCGCCATCGACAAGCAGCACGGCGAGGGCAAGCTCACCGCTCGGGAGCGCATCGAGCGGCTCGTGGACCCGGGCAGCTTCACGGAAGAGTTCATGCTGGCCGAAACCCAGTGCACGGATTTCGGCATGGCGGAGCGGCGCCGGCCCACGGACGGGGTGGTGTGCGGCTTCGCGCGCGTGGACGGGCGGCCGGTGTACCTGTTCGCGCAGGACCGCACGGTGCTGGCGGGGGCGGTGGGCAGCGCCCACGCCGAGAAGATCGCCAACGGCATCCGCACCGCCCGCTCCCTCGGGATGCCGTGCATCGGGCTCTACGACTCGGTGGGGGCGCGCATCCAGGAAGGGCTGAGCGTCACCGCCGCCATCGGGCAGATCTTCTTCGAGAACAGCATCGCGTCGGGCGCCGTGCCGCAGATCTCGGCGGTCATGGGGCCGTGCATCGGCGTGGCGTCGTACTCGCCGGCGCTCACGGACTTCATCCTCATGGTGCGCGGCACCAGCCAGATGTTCATCACCGGGCCGCCGGTGATCAAGGAGGTGCTGGGGGAAGAGGTCACCATGGAGGAGCTGGGCGGGGTGCGCATCCACTCGGAGGTGTCCGGGGTGGCGGACGTGGTGAGCGCGGACGACGAGGCCTGCCTGGCGGAGATCCGCAAGCTGCTGGGGTTTTTGCCGGCCAACTGCAACGAGGCGCCGCCGCGCGCGGAGAGCGGCGACGACCCCGAGCGGCGCCTCGACGGCATCGAGGCGCTGGTGCCCGACGACAAGCGCAAGCCCTACGACATCGTCAAGGTCATCCGGGCGGTGGTGGACGGGGGCGAGTTCCTGGAGCTCAAGCGCCGCTTCGCGCGCAACCTGGTGATCGGCTTCGGACGGCTCGACGGCCACCCCGTGGGGTTCGTGGCCAACCAGCCCATGTTCCTGGCCGGCAGCCTGGACGTGGACGCGTCCGACAAGGCGGCGCGCTTCATCCGCTTCTGCGACGCCTTCAACATCCCCATCGTCACGCTGATGGACGTGCCCGGGTTCTTTCCGGGGCGGCAGCAGGAGGAGCTGGGCATCATCCGCCACGGCGCCAAGATGCTCTACGCCTACGCCGAGGCCACCGTGCCCAAGATCACCATCGTGCTGCGCAAAGGCTACGGCGGCGCCAAGCAGGCCATGTGCACGCGCGAGATGGGCGCCGACCAGCTCTGGCTGTGGCCCGGCGTGGAGCTGGCCGTGATGGGCGGCGGCGGCGCCGTCAACGTCCTCTACCGGCGCGAGATCGCCGCCTCCGACGACCCCGAGCGCACCCGCCGCGAGAAGATGGCCGAGTTCAACGAACGCTTCAACGGCCCCTTCGAGGCCCTCTCCAAGCAGTTCTCCCAGGCCGCCATCCAACCCGCCGAAACCCGCGCCCGCCTCATCCGCTCCCTGGCGCTCCTGCGCCGCAAGAAGGAAACGAGACCCGCCAAGAAACACGGCGTCATGCCGGTGTAACCCCACCCCCGCTCTCTTCCAATGAGTCATTCCCGCGGAAGCGGGTATCCAGGCTCCAATGAGTCATTCCCGCGGAAGCGGGTATCCAGGTTCCAATGAGTCATTCCCGCGGAAGCGGGTATCCAGGGGTGGGGGGTGTGGCGGCCTCATTGCCCGGCCCCACCCCGCCTGGATTCCCGCTTCCGCGGGAATGACTCATTGGGGGGCCTCCCGCTTAACCCATCTGGTTAAGAAAACCACCCCGAGCGCCGACAGTTCCTTATGAGACCATTCTTGACTCTGGCGCCGTTTCCTGGTCTCATGTTCTGGAACGGCCCTTACAGGCACGTGCAGCGTGTCGGGGGGATGCCATGATGGGCCTGATCGTTTCCGAACTCTACGATGCGTTGATCGAGGCCGGGGCCTCCCCGGATAACGCCAAAGCGGCGGCCGCCGCCGTACCCTCAGCCGAAGAGATGGCCACCAAAGACGACATCGCCAAGCTTGAAGCCAACATGGCTACCAAGGACGACATCGCCGGACTCGACGGCAAGGTCGCCGGACTCGACGGCAGAATCGCCAAGCTTGAAGCCAACATGGCTACCAAGGACGACATCGCCAGACTCGACGGCAAGATCGCCGGACTCGACAGCAGAATCGCCAGGCTTGAAGCCAACATGGCTACCAAGGACGACATCGCCAGACTCGACAGCAAGGTCGCCGGACTCGACAGCAGAATCGCCAGGCTTGAAGCCAACACGGTCACCAGGGACGACTTCGCCACGTTTCAGGTGACCATCAATGAGGACTTCGCCAGATTTCGAGTGACCATCAATGAGGACTTCGCCGCGTTTCAGAAGGCTACCGACGAGAAGTTCGCCAAACTCGAAAAACAGATCGCCGTCCTGCAGTACGCTGTGTTCACCGGCGGTCCGGCCATCCTGGCCTTCATGGTCAAGCTGACCTTCTTCCCGTAGATTCCCGTAGACCGGATCGCCGAAGCGCGCTCCCACGGCGGCTCACCCGTCCCACTCCTGCATTCCGGCTACTCGCGCACCGCCTCCCGCGGCTCTCCTGCTTTCCCGCTACTCGCGCACCGCCTCCCGCCGCGTCATGATCGCCAGCCGCGTCACCCCGGCGGCGCGCGCGGCGTCCATCACCGCCACCACCAGGCCGTGGGGCACGCGCCGGTCGGCGCGGATCAACACCTGGGCGTCGCGCCGGTCCGCGGCGGCCGCGCGCAGGCGCGCGCCCAGCGCCTCCAGCGTCACCGGCGCGCCGTCGAGGCGGACCGCGCCCTCCGGCGTGATGGCGATGGTGATGTCGCGGTCCTGGCGCGCCACCTCCGGAGCCGTGGCGTCGGGCAGGTCCACGGTGATGCCCGGGTTGGTGAGGAAGTTCATGGACAGGGCGAAGAAGATGAGCAGGTTGAAGATGGTATCCACCACCGGCGTCATGTCGATGAAGCCCGCGGCGGCTCTCCTGCGGGTGCGGAAGTTCATGCCGCCCGGCCGCCTCGGTCGCCGGCGCCCTCGCTCAGCAGGTCCATGAAGCGGGTGCACAGGCGCTCCATCTCCAGCGTGAGGGCGTTGGCCTTGTTGAGCAGGTAGCGGTGCATGAGCACGGTGGGGATGGCCACGCTCAGGCCCGCCAGGGTGGTGACCAAGGCCTCGGAGATCCCCCCGGCCAGGGTGGCCGGGTCCACCACACTCTGGGTGGATATGACCGCGAAGATCTCGATCATGCCCGAGATGGTGCCCAGGAGGCCCAGCAGGGTGCTGACCCCGGCGATGGTGCCGAGGGTGTCCACGAAGCGCTCCAGGCCGGCCGCTTCCTGGCGCCCCGCCTCCTCCAGGTGCTCCTTCATGACGTCGCGCCGCTCGCCGGCCACGCGCACCCCCACCGCCAGCACCCGCGCCACCGCCGCCGAGCTCCGCGCCAGCAGCTCCGCGGCCCCCGCCAGGTTTCGGTCCGCCACCAACGCCTCCGCGCGCCGGACCAGTTCCGCCGGCACCACCCGCCGCCGCCGCAAGCTCAACAGCCGTTCCACGAAGATCGCCAGCGCCGCCACCGAGCACAGCAGGATCGGCACCATGAAGAAGCCGCCCTTGGAAAGAAATTCAAACATGACGGAAACGCCGTGTACGTACGTGAGTCGGCATGAGATGGCGCCCTTCGACTCCGCGCCGCTGACGCGGCGCTACGCTCAGGACGAACGGAATCTTCGCGCCGCTGACGCGGCGCTACGCTCGGGACGAACGGAAACTTCGCGCCGCTGCGCGGCGCTACGCTCAGGATGAGCGGAAACGCCCCGGCGCCCCGGGGCGCTGCACTCGGAATGAGCGGAAGCTCCCCGGAACCGCGGGGCGCTGCACTCGGAATGAGCGGAAGCTCCCCCGAACCGCGCGGCGCTGCACTCGGAATGAGCGGGGATGTGCGGGTCCTTGTCATCCACCCGTTCGTCCTTCCACCCGTTCGTCCTGAGCGTAGCGCCGCGTCAGCGGCGCGAAGTCGAAGGGCGCCATCTTGTGCCGTGCCCCCCTGTGCCATATCATTTATCGTAGACTTCCGGTAATCGCCCGGCGCCCACCCTCTTGCATGAGCGACGTCAACCTCATCGTGGCCTTCGCGGCCGGCGCACTCTCGTTTCTGAGCCCCTGCGTGCTGCCGTTGATCCCGTCGTACCTGTCGTTCGTCTCGGGCATCTCGCCGCGCGAGATGAGCGCGGGCGGCACGGCCGGCGGCCGGGTGATGGGCAACGCGCTCGCCTTCGTCCTCGGTTTCTCCATCGCCTTCGTGGCGCTGGGCGCGTCGGCGAGCCTGCTGGGGCGGCTGCTCCTCGGATACCAGGACGTGGTGCGCGTGGCCGGCGGCGTCTTCATCCTGTTGGTGGGCGTGTACCTGACCGGCCTCTTCCGGGTCGCCACCCTGGAGCGCTACGCCCAGGTCAACC
This sequence comes from Candidatus Binatia bacterium, assembly GCA_022824205.1. GTDB lineage: Bacteria > Desulfobacterota > Binatia > UBA9968 > JAJDTQ01 > JAJDTQ01. The sequence continues at coordinate 5,784 of JAJEAI010000206.1, read as the reverse complement.
TGCGCAGCAAGCCCGCCGGCTATCTCGGCTCCGTGCTCGTGGGGCTCACCTTCGCGGTGGCGTGGATCCCCTGCGTGGGGCCGATCCTCGGCGCCATCCTGACCCTGGCCGGCACCACCGGCGAAGTATACCGGGGCATGCTGCTGCTCTCCGCCTACGCCGCCGGCCTGGGCCTGCCGCTGCTCTTGAGCGCCCTCGCCATGAACCAGTTCTTCCGCGTCTCCCGCGCCCTCGGCTCCTGGCTTCCCGCCATCCACGTCGCCGCCGGCCTCCTCCTCGTCGCCGTCGGCCTCCTCCTGGTCACCGACAACATGACCGCCGTCAACGCCTACGCCCTCCGCCTCACCCCAGCCTGGCTGGTGACGCGGCTGTAGGCGCCCGGTCCCCCTCCGGCGAGAACGTGAACGTGAAGACTCCCTGTGTCTACATCCTCGCCAGCAAACCCCGCGGGACCCTGTATATCGGCGTCACGTCGACACCCGTTCAACGCGTCTGGCAACACAAGAACGACGTCATCGCCGGTTTCACCAAGCGCCATCAGGTACACCGCCTGGTCTGGTACGAGGTCCACGGCACCATGACAAGCGCCATCACCAGAGAAAAGTCCCTCAAGAAATGGCGGCGCGCCTGGAAGATCGAGTTGATCGAGAAAACCAACCCCACATGGGCCGACCTGTACGACGACATCGCCCAGTTCTGATTCCGCCACGGCCACGGCCGGCGTCGCCCCCGATTCGTCATTGATCTGAAAATAAAATCTTGTTCAATGAGTTCTGGTAGTTACGGAATCCCGCTACACCCCAATGAGTCATTCCCGCGGAAGCGGGAATCCAGGGGTGGGGAGGGGCCAGCCCCGCGTCGTCCCCCACACCCCACCCCTGGATTCCCGCTTTCGCGGGAATGACGAATCGGGGGGAGGGCGGGAAGGACGAATCGAAGGGGCGCGGGAAGGACGAATCGAAGGGACGCGGGAAGGACGAATCGAAGGGGTGCGGGAAGGACGAACTGCGGAGCCCGGAAGAACGCACCGAGGCCAACCGTCGCGAGGCGCAGCCGAGCCAATTTGGCCCGTCCCTTGCCACGCGCGGGCAGGAATGACGGAAGCGAGCGCGGTCACCCCGCCGCGGCAAAGGCCTTCCTCCCGGCGTAGCGGGCGCGGCGGCCGAGGTCTTGCTCGATGCGCAGGAGCTGGTTGTACTTGGCGGTGCGTTCGCCACGGCAGGGGGCGCCGGTCTTGATCTGGCCGGCGCCGGTGGCGACGGCGAGGTCGGCGATGGTGGTGTCCTCGGTCTCGCCGGAGCGGTGCGAGATGACGGTGGTGTAGCCGGCGCCGCGCGCCAGGGCGATGGTCTCCAGCGTCTCGCTCAGCGTGCCGATCTGGTTGAGCTTCACCAGGATGGAGTTGGCCACGCCGCGGCCGATGCCCTCGGCCAGGCGCGCGGGGTTGGTGACGAACAGGTCGTCGCCCACGAGCTGGACCTTGCCGCCCAGGGCGGCGGTGAGCGCCTCCCAGCCCTCCCAGTCGTTCTCGCCCAAGGCGTCCTCGATGGACACGATGGGGTAGTCGCGCGTCCACTTGGCGTAGAGTTCCACCAGGTCGTCGCTGCTCAACCTCGCCCCGCCCGACTTCCTGAAGACGTAGGCCCCTTTCTCGTGGAACTCGCTGGCAGCCACGTCGAGCCCCAGCACCACCTGCCCGCCTGCCTGGTAGCCGGCCTTGGTCACGGCCTCCAGCAACAGCTCGATGGCCTCCTCGTTGCTCCTGAGCCGCGGCGCGAACCCGCCCTCGTCGCCCACGCTGGTGCCGTAGCCCTTCTTCGACAGCACGCTCTTGAGCGTCGCGTAGATCTCCGCGCCGGCGCGCAGGGCCTCGGCGAACGAGCGCAGGCCCCAGGGGATCAGCATGAACTCCTGCACGTCGACATTGTTGTCGGCGTGGGCGCCGCCGTTGACCACGTTGAGCATGGGCACGGGCAGGGTGCGCGCCTCTTCGCCGCCGAGGTAGCGGTACAGCGGCACCTTGTCGGCGGCGGCCTGGGCGTGGGCGGCGGCCAGGGACACGCCGAGGATGGCGTTGGCGCCCAGGCGCCCCTTGTCAGGCGTGCGGTCGAGGTCGATCATGCACTGGTCGAGCTTGAGTTGGGCGCGGGCGTCCATGCCCACCACCCGCCGCGCCAGGCTGCGCCGGACGTGACCCACGGCCCGCTGCACCCCCTTGCCCAGGAAGCGCTCGCCGCCGTCGCGCAGCTCCACCGCCTCGTGCTCGCCGGTGGAGGCCCCGGAGGGCACGGTGGCCCGCCCGGTGGTGCCGTTGGTCAGCGCCACCTCCACCTCGACGGTGGGATTCCCCCGCGAGTCCAGCACTTCCCGCGCCGCAACGCCCTTGATCTTCATCGCTTCCCTCCCTCCGACTCGGCCTCCGACTCGGGTCCGACTCGGGTCCGGTTGACACCCCTTCGTAACAGATCCCGCAAGGCATGGACATTTCCCCTCCCTGGATTCCCGTTTCCCAGGCTGGGTCAAAATTCCGCTCGGACACGAAACGCCACCGCCGCCCCGAGTCGTCATTCCCGCGAAAGCGGGAATCCAGGCGGGGTGAGGCGGGGAGTACGCCCATTCGGCCCCTCCCCCTCCCTGGATTCCCGCTTTCGCGGGAATGACGACTTGGGGCGACGGTGCCTATTCTCATCCCAGTGGAGTTTCGACACAGCGTGTTTCGCGGGAATGACGACTCGGGGCGGCGGTGGCCATTCTCATCCCAGTGCAGTTTCGACACACCCTGTTTCGCGGGAATGACGATTCGGGCTGTTGGTGATAGAATGGCCTTCATGGTTCCGGCGAATGGCCTTCCGGCGAATGGTCGCATGGTTCCGGTGAACAAATGGTCGAGGCGCGCCGTCAACTACGGCTTGGCGGCGGTGTTGTCACTGACGCTGTTCTTCCTGGTGTTCGGCGAGTGGGGGCTGGTGCACTACCGCCGTCTGGTGGAGGAACGGCGCCTTCTGGAAGAACGCTCCCAGGCGCTGCAACGGGAGAACGAGCTGCTGCGCGAGAAGATCTATCGGATCCGCAAGGACGACCGCTACCTGGAGAAGGTCGCGCGGGAAGAGTTCGGGTTGGCGCGCGAGGGGGAGACCATTTACCTGTTCCCGGCCGGCGGGGTCCGGAACGCGGGTCGTTCCGAACGTTGACATCGCTTTCGCAATCCCCTATGGGGTTATCCTAGAGCGGGCGTAATTCAGCGGTAGAATGCCAGCTTCCCAAGCTGGACGTCGCCGGTTCGATCCCGGTCGCCCGCTCCAGACTCACCGCATCCTTCCGCGTCCCGGATCCATCGCATCCTGAACCCGGTGGACCCTTACCGAACTCACCACCTCCGCTCTCATCGGTCCCCCTTGTCCTTCGACGGTGTTCCGTGCGCTCTCGCCGCCTCGTCTTGCGCGGGTGCCGCCTCGTCTCCGGCTGCCGCGGTTGCACCGGAACCCGTCTCCGCACCCGCTTCGGCCGGCGCCGCGCCTTCCTCGTCCTTCGCACCCGCCTCGGACGGCGCCGCGCCTTCCTCGTCCTCCGCACCCGCTTCGGACGGCGCCGCGCCCTTCTCGCCCTTCGCACCCGCCTCGGACGGCCCCGCGTCCTTCTCGCCCTTCGCACCCGCCTCGGACGGCCCCGCGTCCTCGCCGTTCCCGGCGTCGCCCGCGAGGGCGTGCACCATGCGCTCCACCGAGATGGCGCCCACGGTGCGGCCCTCCAGGTCCACCACCGGTGCTTCCTCGCCGGAGGAATCCACCACCAGCGACAGGGCCTCCTCCAGCACCATGTCGGAGGGAACGCAGGCGTCCGCGTCCGGCTCGACGGCCGGCGCGCCGCCCTCGGCCGGCTCCATGATGGAGCCCACCTGGATCACGCGGCCGCGGTTGATGTTGCGCGTGAAGTTGGAGATGTAGTCGTCGCTGGGCTGGAGCACGATCTCCTGGGAGTCGCCGTTCTGCACCACCACGCCGTCGCGCAGGATGGCGATGCGGTCGCCGATGGTGATGGCCTCGTCGAGGTCGTGGGTGACGAACAGGATGGTGCGGTGCAGCTCGCGCTGCAGCTCCAGCAGCAGGCTCTGCATGTCCGCGCGGATGAGCGGGTCGAGGGCGCTGAATGCCTCGTCCATGAGCAGGATCTCGGCCTCGGTGGCCAGCGCCCGGGCCAGCCCCACGCGCTGCTGCATGCCGCCGGACAGCTCGTGCGGATACGAGCCCTCGTAACCGGTGAGCGCCACCCGGTCGATCCAGCGCTGGGCGCGCTCGTCGCATTCCGGGCGCGCCACCCCCTGCATCTGCAGCCCGTAACGCACGTTCTCCAGCACGGTGCGGTGCGGGAACAGGGCGAAGTGCTGGAACACCATGCTCACCTTGTGCCGGCGCAGGTCCTGCAACGCCCCGCGGTCGAGGGTGCGCACGTCCTGGCCGTCCACCTCCACGGTGCCCTCGGTGGGCTCGATGAGCCGGTTGACGTGACGCACCAGGGTGGATTTGCCGCAGCCGCTGAGTCCCATGACCACCTGGATGTTGCCCGGCTCCACGGTGAGGTCGATGTCTCGCAGCGCCAGCACGTGCCCGTGGGCTTCCAGCAATTCCTGTTTGTCCATGCCTTCGCGCACGTAAGACATCACGGACTCGGGGTCGTCGCCGAACACCTTGTAGAGGGAACGAATCTCGATTTGAGAAGAATCGGTGGCCATCAGCTTTGCCTGCCGCTCTGGATGCGCCGTCCGTAGCTCTGGGTGATGCGGTCGAAGACGATGGCGAGCGCCACCACCGCCGCGCCGTTGAACAGGCCCAGGGCGAAATACTGGTTCGTCACGGCCTGGAGAACCGGCTGGCCCAGGCCTCTTACGCCGATCATGGACGCGATCACCACCATGGACAGGGCCATCATGATGGTCTGGTTGACCCCCGCCATGATGTTGGGCAGCGCCAGCGGCATCTGGATGTCGAACAGGCGCCGCCACGTGTCGGTGCCGAAGGCGTCGGCGGCCTCCAGCACCTCCTTGTCCACCAGCCGGATGCCGAGGTTGGTAAGCCGGATCACCGGCGGTACCGCGTAGATCACCACGGCGATGAGGCCCGGGATCTTGCCGAGGCCGAAGAGCATCACCACCGGGATCAGGTAGACGAAGATGGGCATGGTCTGCATGATGTCCAGGATCGGCGTGATCAACGCCTGCACCCGGTCCGAGCGGGACATCCAGATGCCCACCGGAATGCCGATGGCGATGGCGATCAGGGTGGAAACGAAGATGATCGCCAGCGTGCGCATGGTGTCTTCCCACATGCCCAGGTAGCCGATGAGGAAGAGCGCCGTGGCCACGCCCACGGCCAGCCGCCTGCTGCGCCCGGCCACGTAGCAAAGCGCGGCCACCACCAGGATCACCAGCCACCAGGGGGTGGCCAGCAGCAGCCGCTCGAACCAGATGAGGAAGTAGAGCAGGGGATCGAAGAAGCTCTCGATGCTGTCGCCGTAGGCCCGGGAAAACGTCCGGTACCCGTTGTCGAACACCTTCTTGAGCTCGCGCAGCGAAGCCTCGTCGAGGGTGGGAAATTCTTGCAGCCAGCCGGTCATGGCATCTTCAGCGTTTGCGCCCTTCGACTTCGCGGCGCCTCACCTCACTCGTCATTCCCGGCCCCCCAATGAGTCATTCCCGCGGAAGTTCACCCTCGACCCCGATCGGGGGCGGGAATCCAGGCGGGGTGGGGCCGGGCAATGAGGCCACCACACCCCCCACCCCTGGACTCC
>JAJEAI010000176.1 GCA_022824205.1 Candidatus Binatia bacterium | reverse complement strand
ACTCGACGCTCTCCAATCCCCGCCACCGCCTCCTTTCACACTGCCACGTTGCCAACTGCTTCGGTAGCTCCTTGCTCCAACCCCTTCTGTTTCATCCTACGGGGTGGCTTGCCGCAGGCCATGGCCGTTTGACACAGCCTGGGAAGCGGGAGTCCAGGGGTGGTTGTGTGGCGGCCCCATTACCCCAGGCCCCACCCCTCCTGGATTCCCGCTTCCGCGGGAATGACGTATCGGGGGGCGGGAATGGCGAAGACGGACGTCTGTAACTACCCGAACTCATTGGATACGGTTTTATTTTCATATCACTGACGATTCGGGTAGTTGGCTCATGCGCCGCCGGCGCCGCGGTACAGCGATGACTGCTTGTAGCGTCCGATGAAGAAGCGGGCGAGGACGCCGATGGCGGCGGTGGCGGGTATCGACAGCAGCATGCCGACGAAGCCGAAGAGGGTGCCGCCCGCCAGCAGGCCGAAGACCAGCCATAAGGGGTGGACGGCGATGCGGTTGCCCATGACCCGCGGGGTCAGCACGTAGTCGGCCAGAAGCTGACCTGCGAGAAAGATCCCCAGGACCACGGCGATGCGGGTCCATTCCGGCCAGAACTGCAGGAGGGCGACCCCCACCGATGATAGCAGCCCGAAGAGCGTTCCCACGTAGGGGACGAAGGAGAGGGCGCCCGTGGCCAGTCCGATGGTGAGTCCGTAGTCCAGCCCGGCCAGCGAAAGAGCGATGCCGTAGAAGGCGGCCAGTGATGCGCAGACGATGACGGAGCCGTGGAGGAACCCTTTCAGCACCACGTCGATGTCGCGCATGATGCCGCGCACCGCCTCCGCATGGTCCCGTGGCAGCCAGTCGTCCACGGTCCGGACGATGCCCGGCCACTGCCGCAGCACGTAGAAGGTGGTGAGGGGGGTGATGGTCAAGAGGGTGGCGACGTTGACGACCGCGGCCCCGCCTCCGAGAACGCCCTTGAGCAGCGTCAGTCCGAGGGCGGTGATTCGCTGCAGGTTCCCGGCCATGGTGTGCTGCAGGCCTTCGGGCTGGTCGGCCCCGATGGCGTTGAGCGCCCGGTTCAGGAGCGGGCCGACGGCGTCGACGAGGCGCGCCACGAGGCCGGGAAGCCGCTGGAGCAGGTCCGCGGCCTGCCCCGCCACCGGCGGGATAAGCAGCAGCAACAGCACCAGTCCGACGCCGAAGAAGCCGGCGCCGATGAGCACGGTGGCTACGGTGCGGGAGCACCCCCGCCGTTCCAGCGCGGTGGCGGCGGGGTCCAGGGCGTAGGCGAGGGCGATGCCCAGAACGAAGGGAAACAGGATGGCGCTCAGGAGCCACACCAGCAGCAGCGTGATCGCCAGCACCAGGAGCCAGGACAAGGCTTGCGAGCGAGCGTTCATGAACTAACCTGGCGTCCCGTATGTTGCCGTCGCCATCGTGGAATTCCATGCCCCTGGCCGAGGGGCTCCCGCGCCGGTGATCGGGGGCCTCGAACGCCCATGACGATCACTCCGGGGCCGGGTCCCGGAGCCGCAACCCCTTGGCGGCACAGAGACGCGCCACTTCGCGTTCCAGCGCCTCGATGTCGCCGCAGGGAACGAGCACCGACGACGCCCGGTGGTCCAGCGCGCCGCCGGCGAGGCGGTCGGACCATCCTCCGGATCCCCCGAGCACGTAGATGGGCCGGCCGTGGATCCAACCGAAGCAGAGTTCCGAGAGGGTGCCGGCGCCGCCGCCCACGGCGACGATGAAGTCGCCGGCGAGCGCCGTCAGCACGTTGCGCGCATGGCCCAGGCCGGTGGGGATCACGACGTCGCAGTAAGGGTTGGCCGAGCGTGCGTCGGTGCCGGGCATGATCCCGACGGTGAGACCGCCGGCGCGGGCAGCGCCCCGGCCGGCCGCTTCCATGACGCCGCCGCGGCCGCCGGTGACCAGCGTGACGCCGCGGCGCGCGAGCATCTCGCCGGCCTGCTCGGCCAAATCGAGGTTTTCGTAGGAGGCGTCCGAGTCGCCGATCAGCGATGCTTGCGCGAAGCGTCCGGCGCCGGTGGTCATGAGTCCATTCCCGTCGTGCGTACCATTCGAGGGCGCATCACACCGGCGCGCGTGCGGGCGCGCGTTTCTCCTTCCCGCGCGGCGCCGGCGGCTCAGTCCAGCAGGTAGCCGAACTTCTCGCGCGCCTTGCGGACCACGTCCGGGGCGGGCGCGTTCACCGGGGGGTACCTGTCGAACCACTCGAAGGGACGGCAGGCGTCCACCACCACGCGGGAGTTGGTGAGGTCCTGGACCTTGCGCTGATCCGGCGTCACCCGCGGGTCGGCGGGGGAGGTGCGCATCTTGCGCAGGATCTCGATGGAGGTCTCCGGATCGGTGCGCGTGAGCATGGCCCAGATCAGCTCGTCCAGGTTGGACACGTCGACGTCGTCGTCCACCACGATGACGAACTTGCAGCCGTACACCACCGAGCCGCAGGACGACGCCAGCACGCCCGCTTGCCGCGCGTGCCCCGGGTAGCGCTGCTTGATGCCGATGCCGTGCAGCAGGCGCGAGGCGCCGACCTCGTGGCACCATACCTGGGTGACGTCGGGGACGCCGGCGTTGGCCAGCTCGTGCTTGAGCATGGCCGAGCGCATGATGGCGCGGTAGCGGGCCATCTCGTCGGAACCGGCGCCCAGCGGCGGCACGCCGAGGATGATGGGGTCGTTGCGGTGGTAGATGGCGCGGATGTCGAGGGTCGGCTGCTCGCTGGCGCCGCCGGCATAGTAGCCGGTCCATTCGCCGAAGGGGCCTTCCACGGCGCGCTTGTCCTGGGTCAGGAAGCCCTCCAGCACTATCTCGGCGTTGGCCGGGATGGGCAGTCCAGTGACCTTGCCGCGCACCACCTCCACGGGGGTGCCGCGCAGCCCGCCGACCACGTCGAACTCGCACACGCCGTAGGGGAACTCCGTGCCCCCCACGAAGAACGACATGGGGTCGCTGCCCACCACCAGCGCCACGGGCATGGGCTGTCCCTTGTCGAAGTACTTCTTGCGGTGCATGTAGGCGTGCTTGCCCGGCACGAACAGCAGGCTCACCGACTTCGGGTCCTGCACCATGGCGCGGTAGGTGCCGACGTTGATCCAGCGCTCGTCCGGGTCGATGGTGACGCAGAAGCAGCCGGTGCCGATGTAGCGGCCGCCGTCGTCCCGGTGCCACTTGGGCGTGGGGAACTTCATCACGTCGACGTCGTCGCCGGTGAGGATGTTCTCGAACACCGGTCCGTCGTCCACCACCACGTGGGGCAGGCGCCGCTGCACCTTGATGTAGTGGTCGAAGAAAGCCTGGCTCAGCTCCTGCTTGGTGAGGTGGTCGGGGAACCCCAGCGTCATGTTCCGGCGCTTGCCGGCGAAGGTATTGATCAGGACGCGGAACCCCTTGGGGCAGCCGGGGACCTCGTCGAACAGCACCGCCGGCCCGTCGTCCACGCGGATCACCGCGTCGGCGGCCAAGCCGATGTCCTCTTCCCAGCTCGCGCCGGTGACGGTGCGCAACTCGCCCAGGGCGTCGGCCCGGGCCATCCATTCGCGGAGGTCGTGGTAGGGGAGTCTGGCTTCCATGGCTTCGGTGGTGGACATCTACGGTTTCCTCACAGGTGTTTCTTCTCAGGCCGCCATGGACTTGATGCGTTCCACGGCTTCGTTCACCAGGTCGTCGGTGGTTTCGTTGGCGCCGACGATGCCGACCCGGGACATGCCGGTGAACCAGGAACGGTCCAGGTCGTCGACCTTCTCGATGCGGTGGACGTTGTCGTTGAACGCCCGCGCCACCTCCTCCATGCGGTTGGTCATTCCTTCGGTCCAGCCGAAGATGACCACCGCCTCCACGTCGCGCGCCAAATCCTCCACCTTGGGCAGCCGCTGCAGCGAGTCGATGCACGCGGTGTTGCGGATGCGCACGTTGGCGAAGCGTTCGAGGATCCGGCTCATGATCCCGGTGTAGCTCTCCATCCAGAAGGTGGTCTGGACGATGACGCCCACGGGCTCGAAGCGGGTCAGGCGGATGTCGGCCACGTCCTCCTCTTTCTCGACGATGAACACCTCCCGCTCCTTCTCCTTGGCGATGCCCATGAGGCGCGGGATGCCGTGGTGCGAGCGGCTGCTCAGGATCACCAAGTGGCAGCCCTGGTCCAGCAGCTCCAGCTCGGCCTCCTCCTGCTGCACCACGAACGGGCAGGTGGCGTCGGCCAGGAGCTCCAGACCCTGCTCCTTCGCCTGCCTGCGTATCTCCGGCGGCGCGCCGCGCACGCCGTAGATCAGCTTCTCGTCCTTGATGGAGTCCATGTCGTTGGTGGAGCGGATGCCTTCCTCGTCCTCCAGCGACTTGAAGGCGATGAAGTCGTTCTCGGGCCTCAGGGACCACACGGCGATGCCGTCGCCGTATTTCTCCACCATCTTCTGGTGCATGGCCCCGGCGCGGTGCACGCCCACGCACAGACCCGACGGCGGAATCCCCTTGGTACCCTTGAAGTCGACCTTGACCACTTCCATGAGAACCTCCTCGCTGTTACGTGCCCGTCGCGGAATGGTTGCAAATCGGGGAGGGTTTTTCAACGGCTTACGGTCCGCCCGTGTCGACTATGAACTGGATGACTTTCCGGAGTCCGGTGCCGTTCCTGAGGTTCGAGAACACGAAGGGGTGGTCGCCGCGCATCTTGCGGAATTGCGGCGAGCTTGCAGTCAACGGATTGTCACGGCGTATCGGGCGCGAAGGTCTTGGACATGGTTGCGCAGCCACGGTGGCCCAGCCTCGTCCCAGGACAGCCAGAGATCATTGTAGGGCATCGCCTCGAGAGCCACGCGGGCGTCTCCGATCCGTTCGGCCAGCGCGCGAACCTCACGGCGATGTTCTTCGAAGAGCGGGTAATCGTCGGCGTTCCGGGGTTCCCAGTAGAGGTAGAGCAAGGTCAAGCGGCGATTCGGGAAGCAGTGCATCAGGCCGAACGCGTGTTTGAGGAGTTGGGCTGCGTCCAGCCACGCGTAGGCTCGGGGCTCCCTGATCAACCGCAGCATTTCCTGGAACCAGCCACTCTCCCGGCGGGCATCACGGATATTCCGCTCGTAAGACGGCGAGAACCGTGCGGTGTGTCGCGAGACATATTCCGTGCATTTCGACTCGATTCCGACAACATGGCCGGACTTCTCGATCAGCACGTCCAGGTTGGGCGGCGTGCCCCTGAGGCCGGTTGGGCACTTCTTCTCGAAGTGAAGGGACGCGAAGTTGCGGTCGCCGCACATCCTCAAGTCGTGCGGATTGCGTTTGAAAGGCCCGAAGCAGTTCACCGCCAGCGCGGAAGAGGAGTGAGCCGCGCGGAATTTCCGGGCGAGTTCGTCACCGCTTCCTTGGCGGAGTTCCCTTTCGAAATCAGCGGGCGTTACGGATGGGACCAGATTGTCGGCATAGGAGGTGGTGTAGCCCTTCGCGTCAAGATCGATACCGGGGCTTGCGGCCTTCAGTGCCTTTCGGAGTGCCAAGACGGCACGTTGACGGATGTCGGTGTGTACGTCCGCTTTGCGACCCATCGAGCTGTTGTCCCTTCGACCTCCGCACTGCTTGCACCAGCTCTCGATTCCGCCCTTTTAGGTTCCGTGTCCAGTGGAAAGGCGGGTTTGAAACCCTCCCGTCAATCAACGGCATCCATACGCAAGGATGCGCTCAGATCGCCAATAGTCACACAATATTAGTGCCTTAAGACCTTCCATTATCGCCAAACCGCGACGCTTCCTGCCCTCTCCTGCGCTCCCATTCCTTCTGCCGTGTTGATTGTGGGGTTGACTGTTTCTTGCCCTATGGCTATCATACCCGTGTTTCCCGGTCTTCCACTGATACCGAATACGCGAGGTACCCCCATGCAACACTCCGCAAAACTCGTCGCCAGGGTCAAGCTCACCCTGACGAAGAGGACCGTAGACGCTCTTGAACCCGAAGACAAGCCCTGGATCGCCTGGGACGACAAGCTCACGGGCTTCGGCGTGCGCGTCCATCCCTCGGGCGCCAAGGCGTATCTTGTCAACTACCGTTCCGGCACCGGCGGGCGCAAGGCCCCCAACAAGCGCGTGGTGGTGGGCCGTGCCGGTCGGGTCACCCCGGACCAGGCCAGGCGTCTGGCCCAGGAACTCCTGGGTCGGGTGGCCGCGGGAGACGACCCCGCAAGCGAACGGGCCGAGGCTCGTGGCGTGCCGACCCTGGGAGAGGCGTGCAAGGACTACATGGACTCGGGCCATGGCAGAGCGGCCAGCACCGAGCGGGGCTATCGGCGGTATACGGACCTGTATCTGGGCGACTGGCTCACGCGTCCGCTAGACAATATCACCCGCCGGGAAGTGGAGAGCCGCTTCCAGTTCCTTACCGAACGCCATGGAGAGATGCCTGCCAACCAGTGCCTGTCGTTCCTTCGGTCGGTGTACCGCAGGCCGTGCGTGGACTACGAGGGTCTGCGCAATCCGGTGGAGCAGTGGCTTGCGGCCGGGGGGCGGTACCACCGAAAGAAGCGGAAGCGGATATCGTCTCCGGCCGAAGTGCTGCCGTGCTGGCGGAGGGGGCTGGAGGCGGAGGTGAGCAACGGGGTTCACCGGGACGTGTTCCTGTTCGGGCTCTACACGGGTATGCGGCTGGGAGAGGTCGTGGCGCTCCGGTGGGAGGATGTGGAGTTGGATGCGGGGCTTTTCCGGGTGGAGGAGACCAAGACCGGAGTGCCGCTGGAGTTGCCGGTGACACGGCAGTTGGGGGAGATACTGGCGCGGCGGCGGGCGGAGGGCGGCTCGGTAGTGGAGGAACCCGGCGAATGGGTGTTTCCATCGCCGATGAGTGGCTCGGGACATGTGGAAGAACTTGACCGATACTATGGGGCCATCGGGCGGAGCGAAGTTCTGGTTTCACGCTTTGCGGAACTGCTTCATCACGGTGGCGGAGCGGGAGCTGATGCTGCCGCGGTCATTGACCAAGCGTCTGGTGAACCATGCCCGGCCGGGCGACGTGACCGAGGGCTATGCCGCGGACTGGACGGTGGAACAACTAAGAGAGCCCGCGCAACGGGTGGCGGACCGCATCGATGCGTTGATGGTCCGAGAGGCGCAGATGGTGCCCACCCGCCTGGATGTTGAAGTGCCTGGGGTGTAAGGAGGCGCATCCGCCCCCTCCACGGGAACCAACGCGAGTCATTACTGAAGACTCCGTCACGGGTCTTCCTGGATGCTGACAGCGCCTGAGGGCGAAGCCTTGGCCGATGGATCGGGTGAAAGACGAGCACCCCTATCCCACCAACGCCCGTCAACTTGTGTCCCACAAAGCTATTACGTAGGCTCCCCATTTTCGAGCGCCTGGAATCCATGATGGTCAGCGGGCTGGCGTTTTGGCAAAGGAAGGATGGGAGATCTCAAGCGCTGTGCAGGAGAACGGACCACGACGCGGCTGGAAAAGTGGAAAGGGTGCACGATGATCGCGGTGGCCTTGCTGCTTGCAAATCGGATTGGGGCCTGGAATCGCATTGAGGAGGAATAGGCATGAAGTACCTGACGATCGCGACCGTTCTTCTGCTCGCCACCGTGGCGGCAGCGGAAGACAACCGCAAATGGTATGCAATGGCGTACCCGATCGGAGGACTTAGCTCGTACGGCGTTGCCTGGAACTTTTCCACCAAGGCCGCTGCGGAATCCGCCGCCGTTGGCGAGTGCGAGAAGCGTGCGAGAAGCCGGTGCGAGGTAGATCGCTCCGACCACGACCACTGTTTCATGATCCTTCGGGGAAAGACATTAACGCAAACTTGGTTCCGCTTTTTTGTGAGGGACCCATTGAGGCTCGCATCCGAACAAATCCTGTTCCAGGCCGAAGAAGAGGCTCGCCGCGTCGCCGCGGAGGTGGTTAGGAGCCTGAGCAAGCACGGGCGGAAGTATGGCCTGGAAATGGTCGCTTGTTCCGGTGATCCGAGAAACCGAAGGGCGACCAGATAACGCCGTCTAGCGGTTCAAACACCGCCGACTCGCGGAAGGGATCGGCTACGTGCCACTGACGTAGCTCGAATGCAGATGCCCGCGACTTGACGTCGGCGAACCGCAGATGGGCGGACTGGAAGTTGAAGGACAGGCCAACAGCGCGGAAGTCAACCAAAGGAGGTTTCTCGTGAAGCGCATCACCATGGGTATTCTGTTGCTATTGCTGACGGCAACCGTGGCCAGCGCAGACCCGCCGTTCATCCGCACCAACGGCACAAGACACAACTGGGAAGTGAAGACCTGCCTTGCCAATGTGAAGGGTGTCATGGAGGACATCGGCTTCACGAACCTGGGTGTAGACAACGATGATGTCGAGGGACCCAAGGGCGAGTACATGGCTGAAGTGATCTGCTGGAAGAGGGCGGTTTTCGTCATAGTTGCGGGACCCCGCAACGGAGCGGCAGGAGATCTCCGGGACGACATTTTGAAGGGGCTCAAAAACCTTCAGTAGGATCTATAGCCTGTGTTCTAGGCTCGGCGAGTCTCTATTCGGCTACGGTTTCTGCGAGAACAATAGTCAGTTAGAACAGTCTGAGGAAGTGTCCGAGAATGCGATCCTGTCCTTTTCCTGCCATCGCCCGCGCATTGCCGGTGGCAAGCCTCTTTGCCGCCGTAATCATCGTGACGTCTCTCCTTCCGCTTCCGATCAATGCAGCGGAACCCGGCAGCGGCGAACTCACTACCGAGCAACGTGGCTTCACGCTGTCCGTTTTCACGTACCGCCCGGCAGGATGCAAACCACGGGGCGTGCTCCTGGTGTTCCACGGGAACTCGCGGAACGCGGACGACTACCGCGACTACGCGCGTCCCTTCGCCGACAAGTCCTGCCTGATGGTCTATGCACCGCTCTTCGATCGGGAACGGTTCCGGAGTTGGCGGTATCACCGGGGCGGCGTCATCCGTCGGGGCGTCATCCAGTGGCGCTACAAGTGGACCGTCTCCATCGTCCAGGATCTGGCGAAGTGGGCGTTGGCGCGAGAGGGCGGCTCCGACCAGCCCCTGTATTTGTTCGGCCATTCCGCAGGTGGCCAGTTCGTGTCCCGGGTTGCCGGGTACGCACCGTTCTCCGGTGTGCGCCGCTACGTGGTCGCCAATCCGTCCACCCACGTATGGCCTTCGCTCAACGAGCGCATGCCTTACGGCTTCGGGTGGTTCCCCGACGCGGTCGACGCGCTCAAGAGTTACCTGAGCCAGCCGGTAACCATCTATCTGGGTTCACGGGACACCGGCTCGCGGCTACTCACCCGGACGCAGGCCGCTGTGCGGCAGGGGGAGAACCGGCTTGATCGCGGCCGGAAGACCTTCAACGCTGCCCGGGCGCTGGCGCGCGACAAGCGTTGGGACTTCAACTGGAAGATGGTGATCGCCGACGGTGTACGCCATTCGGCCAGGGGGATGTTCCGGGCTCCCGAGGCCAATGGCGCCTTCGGCTTGCATGGTCAATAGACGCGCGGACGCCACCGACACAACAAGGGCGTTCTCACCGTGAACGGCGCCTAATATCCTGTGTAAGTCCCTTTTTTGGGCGGGTTCAAGCATCGGAAAAATCAAAGGCCGAACCAATGGCCCGACATATACAGGTCGCGCTGGCAGGTCGAGCGTTTGCCCCGCATGTGCGGAGACACCGGCGAGCGTTGCGAGCAGGCGGTCAAACCTACCGCAAACCCTTGAGTCTCTGGAGGATGGAGTTCCGAAGTTCCCCTGCGTCATCATGATCCGGTCCGGCCACGATGGCAAACGCAGCCCTACGCCAGCAGTGGACCTCCGCCATGTACTCGCCCTTCGGTCCTTCCACGTCATCGGAATCAACGTCCAGATCCGTAAATCCCAAGGACTCCATCACGCCCTTGACATTCGCCAGGCACGTCGCTCGGTCCCAATCATGTCGGATTCCGTTCGTCCGGATGAAAGGTGGGTCGGCATAGACTGCCGTCGAGAGAAAGAGAAGGGCCAACAGGGCCAACACTGTCCGCATGGGAATACTCCTTCTTGATGAGTTCCTGACCACCCGTCACGTCATCGTGGCAGTCACGCGTTCAGAACGCTACGTTTACGCCGATCACGAAAACGTGAGACAGCGCGGACCTTTCGCTGTGTGTCCGGTCCGGCACCACGTTTCCCTCGTCGTCCCTGACACTGCCCCCGCTTATGAAGTTCAGTGGCGTATAGCCCGCGACTCGGACGTATTCGGCGAGCACCTTGACGCTGGGCCGGACGAACCACGCCGCGCCCAGGACGAGTTGGTCCTGACGCTCCCACGGAGCGCCAGCTTCGCCAGCGATGAAGCGGCCGAATTCTACCGAAAGGTCCACGGGCCCGAAGCCCGGGTCATGGCGGTACTTGGCTCCGATGTCGAAGCTGGTCACTTTGCTGGCCGCGAATTCCGGCATGTCCGGATTGAACGTCCCGGGCCACTCGTCCATGGTCCGGGCGAACTCCCCCTTGACGGTAAGGTCACCGTAGGTGAGCTTACCGTAGACGTCGAAGGCAGGGTTGTTGTCCCGGCAGGACTCGAAATGGGCCACCGGGAAATCCTGGCAATAGGCGCTGCCGTGTTGATACGAACCGCCCAGCGTCAGGGCGCCGGCCTCACCCAGCTCTAGCCTATAGCTGGCGTCAGCGGCGAAGTTGTTCAGCCTGCCAGGCACAGAAGTTCCCTTGACCGGGGTGTTGGCGGCCCTGAACTGAGCCCCTCCCTGTATTCCCATCATGGACAGATTGAGCCCCTCGCTGGCGTAGCCGACGATCACCCCGTTGGCCAGTCCACCGAACGAGTGCCAGACAGTCGAGGCGCTGAACGGATTGACGGTATCGGTCAAACCGAACGGCGCCGCCATCTTGCCCAGACTGAGATAGAACGGCGTCCGGCCGAGATCGCCCAGCAGGACATACGCACGCCGCACCTGAACCTGGTTGCGGTCAATGGCCGTATTGGTGCCCTGACCGAAGCTCTGTTCCGGGTCGTAGAGCAGCACCGCATGGGCGGTGATCCAGTCGCCCAGCATGCCCGTCACGCTCAACTGGGCCGAGTGAATGGCCGCCTCCGACACAGTTTTCCCGACCTGGTTGGAGGCGGTCGGATGCCGCATCAGGTATCCGAACTTGTCGTCCCTGTTGCTCGACTGGTAGTTGGCTACCGCGGTGATCGCCCCCTGGACGTGCAACCGGTCGGCGGACAGGGTCCCATCCCTTCTGCGGTCGAGTATCAGCCGTTGCTTGCGGTTGGCGTGGGTGGTCGGATCGAGGATCTCGTAGCTGTATTCCGAGTCGAAACGGACGACGCCCGAATCGGCGCTCGCGCTCGAAACACAGATGAACGACAGCAAGGCAACAAAGGCGCCGACGGCCACCATGGAACTCCTCCCGTTGCAGGAACCCGGCAGTTCGTGAGTTCCGATTCCCTGATCGACTGTCTGCTGTAATCCCTCAAGGAGGAGGGTCGAGTCAGGCGTATTGACCGAGGCAGATACGCATCCGGACGACATCCTAGCCGGCCCGCACAAGGTCGCCCTTCGCCAATCGACTTGGTCGAGCTTTGCAACATATGAAATGACGTCAGTAGTGTCCGACACATTTCATAGCAAAAACAGTTGGTTACGGTCATCGGGGCTTTCTGGCAGCGCGGACATATCGGTAAGTAACTGAATCAACGGCACTTTTTCGAAAGGGGTGACGCTGAGGATCTGTAGCATCGT
>JAJEAI010000003.1 GCA_022824205.1 Candidatus Binatia bacterium | reverse complement strand
CACCATCTTGGCCCGGACCACATCGATATACGATGATGTATAGCTCCGAGCTCTTGCTTCGAGTATGCTCCTTTCCGCTTCCGTAAGCCTAATCCCAAACGGGCTCCTTTTAGGCATTGGATACCTCCCTTCCTTGGAGAGGAGCGCCGCCCGATAGTCCTATTCTTTTCTTGCCTCTCACATGGTCGCGTTTGCTGGGCGTGCTCGCCGTCACTCGGAGGATCCCCTGGAGTTGGCCGTCAACGAGTTCTACGCCCATCCCGACGTCGATATATGGGGTGCCAAGCTCCTCCAGCTTCTCGAAGATCGGCCGCTTCGCCTCGCCCCGGTCAACGCAGACAAACACGAAGTCCATCCCCTCCAGCACCTCGGAGTTGGATACATCGACGTTCACGTCATGCTCCACGATGCCGTTCCGCATGAGGCCGTAGCGGTCGGCATGATGACGGACCTTTGTCGGAATCGCCTTCAACTCTTCGAGGGATGGTGCGCCCGGGGACCGGAAGGCGTTGTGTTGAAGGAAATCGTCCCCGTCGAAAACGTGTATCTCCCGAACGGGAGTCTTGGCGATGAGGTCCAAAATGTACGATCCTGTTCCGCCGAGCCCGATGATCGCGACGCTGTTCAGCGCGAGTTTGCCAGATGCTGCCACGATTCCCGCCCGGCTCGACGCAGTGTCGACATACTTGAACACCGAGTCGACATCACCTGCCTCAGTCACCCGACGGGGTCGCGGAGTGGCTCCAGGATCGATGGCTTCAGCCGGACCAGAAATGATGGCGGCATAAGTCGTCATCTTGTGGTGATAGTCCCGGTATCCGTCCGCGGGCTTGCTGGAGAACGAGTGCTCCACCAGCAGCCCTTCGGAGATCACCTTGCGCTTGCTCCCGCACTTGATCTTCGCTAGTTGGCGCCCATTCCGGTCACAGGGATATTCGCCGGCGAACATCACCACATGGGTGCCTGGCCGGGTCGTAACGTCGCCAGCCAGATCAAGCGTTGAGACCAGGATGCCTCGCTTCACCTGTCCGTCGGGATTGACGTACGGCACGTCGCGGACGACGAGATGGCCGGACACGATGTCGATGTCGTATCCGTCGTCCGCCAGCGCGCGCAGGTCGGGGCTACGACTTATCAGTGACGGTGACATTGATGACTGTGCCGTCCCGGAGCTTCACCGATTCGCCCTCGGTCAGGGTGCCTTCCGGCTTGCGGCCGCCAGCGTTCCGGAAGGTGATCGTGAAGCAGATGAACTCGCCGGTGGGTGGGTCATCAAACGCCAGAGCGACGACCCGGTCGAATGTCAGTTCTTCGTCCTCGACCGTCTTTTCCCGGCCGTTGACGACAATCGAAAACCCCTTTTCGTCGGGACGCCCGTGACCCTTGTCGCCGTCTTCGGGCTTGCGCTCATGGTCGTGTTTCATTTTGGACTCCTTTCTCAGCCCTTGGGCGGGTAGGGGTCGCCGCCGTGGCTGTCGTTTCTGGCGATCCGCCCGTCCCGGTTGTGGATTCGCAGCTCGGTGTTCTGGTTGCGGCTGATCGCCCGGCCGCGATCAACCGCATCCCGCTTGGTGTCGTGGTGGCTACTGGCTCGCGCGGCGCCGCCGCGCCTCACGTCCCAGCCGCCGTCCGGATTCGGCACGACATGATGGGTATTCGGTCCCTTACGCATGCTCAATCTCCTTGTCGTCATCCGACGTGTATTGTATAGTCTGACGAAGTCGTCAGGGTTTTGGCCGCAGGTAATGACGATATCGTCATAAAATAATATACGACTTTGTGATGAGCGAGTCAAGTACCCCAGCAGAACTGTTTCCGCAGAGGCTGCGAAGCGCGCGAATGGCACGCAATCTGAGCCAGAGCGATCTTGCCCGTCGGGCCGATCTGCAGGCATCCGCCGTCTCCCATTTTGAAACGGGCACCCGGAAGCCTTCCTTCGACAACCTCAAGCGTTTGGCCGACGCTCTCCGGGTGACAACCGACTACCTGCTCGGCCGCTCCGATCTGATGGATACATCAGCCGCCACCGTCGACAGGCTTCACCGGCACTACGCCGGCCTCTCGGTCGAGTATCAGGAGATGGCGGACGACTTCGTCCAGATGTTGGCCGAGAAAGCCAAGCAGAAGGCGAGTGAGGGAGAGTAGGTGGTGCGGCACCGTGACCAATTCTTCAAGGTGCATCAGGAGGCGGAACAGCTTCTCCGGGAACAGCGGATCGACGCCCTGCCAATCGATCCGTTTGCGATCGCGCGTAAACTAGACATCGAACTGAAGCCGCTGCCCGCATCCGCTGGCGGAGCCTCAGGCATGCTGCTCCATGTCAGTGGAGTCTTCGGCATCGGATATCCGACCCACATCAGCAACGAGGGCTTCAGGAGATTCTCGGTGGCCCACGAGATTGGGCACTACCGGTTGCCCGGACACATCGATGCCGTCCTGAACGACTGGGGCCAGCACTTCTCCAAG
This sequence comes from Candidatus Binatia bacterium, assembly GCA_022824205.1. Lineage (GTDB taxonomy): Bacteria > Desulfobacterota > Binatia > UBA9968 > JAJDTQ01 > JAJDTQ01. The sequence continues at coordinate 21,457 of JAJEAI010000003.1, read as the reverse complement.
GCCGGGTTTCGGAGCACTGACCGCTACGAACAGGAGGCGGACCAATTCGCCTCGGCACTGCTCATGCCTGCCAAGCTCTTCGTTGCCGCTGCGGATCGCGCCGGTGACGGACTCCAGGCGATCGAGACGCTTCAAGCGAAGTGCGAAACGTCCCTTGAGGCCACGGCCATCCGGTATGCGCAAACCAGCCGTGATCCGGTAGCCGTGATCCGTAGCGGTGCCGACACCATCGACTACGCCATCATGTCGAGCTCTCTGATGGATTTTCCAGGTCTCGACTGGATCCGTAAGGGCACTCCATTGCCCTCGGGCAGCACGACTGCGGACTTCAACGCTGATGCAGACAACATCGCCCGAGGTCGGCGCGCCGAAGGGCAAAGTTGCTTTCAGGACTGGTTCAGCGGGCCGCATCGCCAGGAGATTGTGGAGGAGGTCGTCGGGCTGGGCAGCTACGGCAAGGCCCGGACCGTGCTTACCGGAATGGAACCCCCGGACGAGACGGAGGACGAAGAAGGTGATTTGGAAAAGTCGTGGGCAGTGCGCTTCCCTCGATGATTCGTCCGTCCCCGCCAACCGTTCCCACAGTCACTTGAGAACCAGCATTGACCCAGACCACCGAAGCCATGGGTGGCAGCGTGGAGGGGCTCTGCTATGCCTTCGGCAACACGGACCACTACATCATCTGCGGTCTTACTGACGACGCCACGGCGACGGCGGTCTCACTGAACCTCGCAACGCTGGCGCCCTCAACATCAAGGCCACCGTGCTGATTACGCCGGAGACGGTGGACGAGGCGGTGAAGAAGAAACCACCCGGCGCCCGGGCCATGCGCGGCCGCAAGTAGGCTCACAGCGGCGGCAACGGTTTGAGGGGGCGGTGCCTCTCTCGGGATCATACCCTTCATAAGCTTGAAAGACGTCTCGCGGGAACTTGGCGACCAGCAGCTGCTGACGCACACCGACCCGCCATCCAGCCAGTTTGCGCGATCGGCTGCAACTGGAATCACGCAATAGGTTGCGGCGGTGTTGGCGTCGTGCGGTGCCAACCGTCGGTAAGTCCAGGCCATCGACCAGGGTTTCCTCGCACGACCGAAACGAACTTTCCGTGCCGGGGGGCGTCACGCGCGGGCGTCGTCTTTCTGCACGTATCCCTTCAGGATATCGGCCGCGATGCTGTCGGAGACACGGATGGCGGACTCGCGCCCCGAGTCTCGGGCTAGGTGCGCATACCGCGCGGTGGTTTCCACTTGGGCGTGACCGAGCAGCCTTCCGATCATCGGCAATCCTTCGCCCAAAGCGAGCGCTCTGGAGGCGAACGAATGTCGGCAGTCGTGGAGCCGCATGTCCTCTATCCCGGCGCGCTTGCGGATGAGGTTCCAGGGATCGTTCAGGTTTCGCAGGTGCTTGCCCCGCATCTTGCCCGGAATGACATACGGGTTGCCGTCCATGCGGGGAATGTTGAGTAGCACCTCGACGGCTTCCGGCGACAGCGGCACGGTTCGCGCGCCGGTCTTGGAATCGACAAGGTTCAACTCGCGCGCTTCGAGGTCCACGTCACGCCAGCGCAGGGTCAGGATCTCGTTGCGTCGGCAGCCCGTCAGCAAGAGAAGACGGATCGCCGCGACCGCATGCACCGACACCCCCTTGCGGGTTTCGGCTTCGGTGAGCAGCCGGCCGAGCCGGCGGAACTCTTCCTCGCTCAGGAACCGCTCGCGCCTGCGTTCGCGGTTCTTCACCACCAGCCCGCACGGGTTGCTCGCCTCGGGAACCAGTCCCCGGTTTTCAGCCGCGTTCCAGATGCGCGAGAGCGTGCCGACCACCTGATTCGCCATCACCGGGGTCGCGTGCAGCGAGTGATGCAACTCCGTCACCCGTGCATGATCGACCGCCAGCGCCGGGGTCTTGCCGAGCGCGGGCAGGAGATGCCTGTCGACGATCAGGCGGTACATCGCCGCGGTCTTCGGCTTGCATCGCACCGCTACGTGCTCGTCGAGATACACCCTGGCGAGATCGCCCACTGTCGGGCTGTCGGCGAGCGTCACCGCCGACGGCTCCGGCACGGGCTCGTCGCCCGCCTTGATGCGCGCGATGATGAGCGCCGCACGGCGCCTCGCTTCCTCCGCCGTGACGATCCCGTGACGGCCCACCGTCACCCGCTTCGCCGCCTTCCCGTCCGCGCGGGTCTGCACAACGTAGTACTTGCTCCCCGACGGGTACACCCGAACGCCGAAGCCCGAGAGCTCCGAATCCCAGAAGACGGTGTCCTTCCCCACCTTGAGGGCCTCGACGGTACGTTTCGAGATCGTCGTCGTGGTGAGTTTCGCCATGTCGATTCCCCTTGCGCCTCAGCCCGCACCCACGCGTGGCGGCAGAAGGTCGGCGCCGATGCTGCCTCCGACCTTCGCTGCTGACGCCTTCTCCGTATCCCGCGCCAGGTGCGCATAGCGCGCGGTCGTCGTCACCTTGCGATGGCCAAGCAGCCTGCCGATCATCGGAAGCCCTTCGCCCAGCGCCAGCGCCCGCGACGCGTACGAATGCCGGCAGTCATGAATCCGCACGCCATGCAGCCCCGCCCGCTCGCGCAGCCGCAGCCAGACCGCGTCGAGGTTCGTGAGATGACCCCCGGCCTTCTGCCCGGTGACCACCCACGGATTGCCTTCGATGCGCGGGATGCGTTCGAGCACCGCTTCCACGGCCGGGGTCAGCGGCACCCGGCGATGCCCCGTCTTGCCGTCGCGGATGTGCAGCTCTCCGGCCGTCCGGTCCACGTCGTCCCATCTGAGCGTCACGATCTCGTTCCTGCGGCAGCCGGTCAGCAGCAGCAAACGGATCGCCGCGATGGCGGACGGAAACACCGAGCCGTCGGCCTCCGCGTCGTCGAGTACGTCGCCGAGCTTGCGGTACTCCGCGGGCGCGAGGAACCGCTCGCGGCGGTTCTCCCTGTAGCGCCGCACCGACCGGCACGGATTACGCCGCGGCAGCGTCATGCCCCAAGCCTCGGCGAGGCGGAACATCCTGGCAAGCACCGTCACCGCCTGGTTCGCCTGATAGGGCTTGTCGCGCAACTTGTGGTGCAGCGCCAAGACCTGTGGGCGATCCACATCCGAGAGCCGCAGGTCCCCCAACTCCGGTACGACATACAGCCGCACCAACCGCTCGAAGGCCTCCACCGTCCCCGGGCGGCAGTTCACCCGGACATGGGCCTCCATGTAGCGCTCGGCGAGTTCGGCAACGGTAGGCTCGGGAGCGGGCTCTGGCGGTTCCGGGTCGAGGCCGCGCTTGATGCGGTCAATCACGGCCGCCGCCTTGCGCCGGGCCTCGTCCGGCGCCATTTCTCCGTAGCGGCCCAGGGCGAAGCGCTTCGGCCCGCCCGCAGGACCGCGCGTCTGGACGCACCAGACCTTGCGCCCGGAGGCGTAGACGCGTATGCCGAAGCCGGGAAGGTCGCGGTCCCAAACCACGGTATCGCCGGATTCGACCGACAGTGCGTCAACGGCGCGTTTGGTCAGCTTGACGGGCCCTTGTCGGGGCATGAGCGGCGCTCCTCCGGTCTCGGATCCAGGCTCACGAGTTCATTCCGTAAGCCTGTGAGGAGCTTAACCGATCCGTCATCGAACCGCAATCGACAGAAATCAGTTCAGTGGTAGTCGGAGTCTGCGCTTGTCGTTGCAAATGCAGGCGGGAAACTCGGGTTGTGGAATATAACCCAACGAAAAACAAGACAAAATAGGACAACTGTCATCCCATGTGTGGCCGCTATACTCAGACGGCGAAACTTCAGGACTTAATGGATCGGTTCGGCATCGAAGACCCGGACTTCGAACTGGCGCCGCGGTACAACCTGGCGCCGAGCCAGGACGCGCCGGTGGTGGGCGTGAATCCCAAGACGCCGGACACCCGGACGCTGCGGCTGATGCACTGGGGCCTCGTGCCCTACCATGCGAAGGACGCCGCCAAGCCCATCATCAACGCTCGGGCTGAAACCCTGGGCCAACGGCCGGCGTTTCGAAACCTGTTGCCGAGACGCCGCTGCCTGGTGCCGGCCGACGGGTTCTACGAATGGCGCAAGGAGGGCCGTGTCCGGACGCCCATGCGCTTTACCCTCCGGAACGGCGAGCCCTTTGCCTTCGCGGGCCTGTGGGACCGCTGGCTCCGGCCCGACGGGACGCCGTTCTACTCGTTCACCATCGTCACCACCAGCCCCAACAGCGTGATCGAGCCGGTCCACAACCGGATGCCGGTCCTTCTCCTGCCGGAGGACGAGGCCAAGTGGCTCGATCCCGCCGTCACCGATCCCGCGGCTCTGTCGCCGCTCCTCAAACCGTATCCCGCTGATTTGATGCGCGGCTACTGCGTCTCGCGCGCCGTGAACTCGCCGGCGAACGACTCCCCGGAGTGCCTCGCGCCGGACGAAGCGCCGCTTACCTTGCTGCGCAGACCGTGATCTCCACGCAGGTGCCGGGGTCAGGGCGGCGCCGCCGGCGCGGGCGGTTTTCTTGTCCATCCAGGGCTGCTCGTAAATGAATGATCGTTAAGTCTATGTGTGAAATTAAGGGTTGCCACAGATTTTACTAATGGATAGTATTTCTCTGTTTGTCAGGGTTCGTTGGCACCGACAGCTTCGAGACAGACATGGGCTACCAAAGGGCGAATCGTGGAGGAGCCGTCATCGGCAGCTTGAGCCTTGCCGTGACGGTCTTGGCCGGTTTCCTGCTGGGCGCGGCTCACGCAGACTCCCTCGACAGCCTGATCGAACGCCTCGACAGGCTGGAAAAGGAGAACCGCCAACTTCGACAAGAGATCGAAGCGCTCAAGGTCGAACGGACCCGGACGCGCGAGCCGGAGCCGAGCCCGCCCGCCCTGGTGTCGGCGGCCGCCGAGCCGGGCATGATCCGATTCGACCCGGCTTTCGGCTACGGGATCCTCGACCCTACGACCCACCAAAACCGCAAGCAGCGCCTCATCCTCGATGGCAGGCAGGATGGCGCCCTGGGGCCCAACCGGGTGCACCTCCAGGGGGCGGTCACCGCCATCGCCAACTACCAGACGAGCAACAAGACCGACAAGTTCGGATACCTGATGCGGCATCCGACCGCCTCCAACCAAGTGGGGCGAACCGTGTCGGAGGCGGCGATCCATTCGGTGCAGTTGGGTCTGACGGGCATGCTCGGCGACTGGTTTACCGCCCATGCCGTGCTGCTATACGATCCGGAACAGAGCTTCGGCGCCGGCACCAACACCGCGATACAACGCAACCAGGTACAGGTCCGGCGCGCCTACGTCCTGTTCGGCGATCTGGGCCGTACGCCGCTTTTCGTCAGCCTCGGCAAGATGGCGGTGCCGTTCGGGCTGAACGATACCGTCAACCCGTTCAGCGCATCGACCATCCGGCACGCCTTCGGGGCGCTGGCCAACGGCGTCACATTGGGCTACGCCGGCGACGGGCTGAACCTGTCCTTCATGGGCATCCAGGGCGGGGCGCAGTTCCGGGCGGCAAACATGCCGGTGAAGGGGACCGCTGTCCCGAGCAGGCTCAACAACTTCGCCGCCGACGCCAACTACCGGTTCGGGCTGGGTGCGGACGGCATGGTGCTGGCAGGTGGGTCGTATCTGCACGGCAGCGCCTATTGCCAGGACTATCCCGTCGTCCACTTCGAGCCCTGCGCGCAAAACAACCCCGCCTTCGACATTTACGGGAAGCTCACCTTCGGCGACATCACCCTCAAGGGAGAGTTTGCCCGAACCACGAAGGAGTGGCCCGGAACCTTCAACCCGGGCATGCCCGAATTCGCCGCGAGCAAGGTGACGAGCTTCGACATCGGCGCCCGGTACCGTGTTGAACCGGGCATCGGGCCGGTGGACTTCTCCGCCGAATTCAGCCGGTTCATCGCCGGCGAGAAAGGCGCCCCATGGGAGCGCCAGGACCAGTTCGTCCTGGGCGCCGCGTGGTACGTCCGGCCCAGCGTGAAGCTGTTCGCCGAGTACATCCGTGTGGCCGGCTACGTGCCGCTGAACTTCATCAGCGGCGGCAGTGTCAAGGACGAAGACGGCAACGTGATGCCCCACCGCACCCACAGCGAGCGCTCCGCCCGCTCCGACGTCTTCATGATCGGCACCAACGTGGCGTTCTGACGCGCCGCCTTGCCGGAAACCCCCGCTAACACGGACCCCACGGACCTGCCGGCGTTGTTGTAACCCTGTCCCGCGGAGTCGGTGGACGAATACTGAAAGGGACCCGGTCGCCGTACGCTACTTCGCCGCGCAGACCATGATCTCCACCCGGGTGCCGGGGGTGAGGTCCACGCCGATGGCGGCGCGGGCCGGGAGATTGTCCTTGTCGATCCAGGCCATCCAGGCTTCGTTCATCTCGTCCTTGGTGTCGATGTCGGCGAGGTAGACGGTGGACGTGAGGATGCGGGACTTGTTGGTGCCCGCGAGAGCCAAAATCTCATCGATCTTGGCCAGTACCTGTTCTGTCTGGCCTTTCGTCGACAAGGACTTGTCGTCGGCCACCAGGCCGGACAAATAGACCAGATCGCCATGGACCACGGCGCGGCTGTTCCAGACCTGCGGTTTGATGTGTTCGATGCTCATGGAAGATGCCTCCCTTGTGTTGAATTCCCAGACGCTATGCGTTGGCGTCCCTGGTGTCAATGCGGAACGCACGGCTCGGAAGCCATGGCCATGGTGCCGGTGATGGACTCGCACTCGTCGTCCATTCGCCGGTTGTGCCGAATCACTGCTTCTCGTCACCGCGTTGGACTCCCTCCCTCTTCCCGCCGCTCCGGAACAGGGACGCCGCCGCGGCCAGACCGCACAGCACCGCGGCCGTCAGGAACACGAGCTGGAAGGCGGCCACGAAGGCGCCCACCTCCCCCAGATCCACGTGGGAGACGCGCCAGCGTTCGAACAGCAGGCTCGCGCCGGTGACGCCGAAGACGATGCCGCCGGTGCGCATCATCTGGTTGACGCCGCCGGCGACGCCCTGGTGCTCGCGCGGGATGGCGCCCATGACGAAGCTCATGTTGGGCACCTGGAAGGTGCCGAGGCCGAGTCCCACCAGGGCCAGGGAAAGGGCGGCGGTGGGGTAGTCGGAGCCGGCGTCCAGTCCGCTGGCGAGCCACAGGCCCACGGACTGGACGGCCAGTCCCGCGGAGCTCAGCCAGGCGGTGCCGATGCGGTCGGACAACCGGCCGGCGAACGCGGCGGCGAAGATGGTCATCACCGCGGGCGCGAAGATGAGGAGGCCGACCACGACCCCCCGGTAGCCCAGTATGTCCGCGGCATAGTAGGGAACCAGCAGGCCGATGGGGAACCGGGTGGCGTTGGCCGCCAGGGTGAGCAGGTTGGCCAGGGTGAAGGCCGGCCAGCGGAACAGGTCGAGGTTGATGACGGGGGCGGCCACCCGCTTCTCGGTGACGACGAAGACCACGAGGCTGACCGCCCCAATCAGCGCGAGCGCGAGCACTTCCGGGTCCGTCCAGCCGAGGTCGCGGCTCCGGGTCATGGCCAGCAGCAGCGCGCCGGCCGCCAGGGTGAGGGTGACGGCGCCCAGGAGGTCGAACCGCTCGCGGGAGGCCGCGCGTTCCACGGAGCGCACGCGGCCGGAGGTGAACCAGGCGATGATGAGCGCGGGCAGCGCCCGGTACAGGTAGACGCCGCGCCAGCCGAAGGCGTCCACCAGCACGCCGCCCAGCAGCGGGCCCATGGCGTACCCCGTGGCCATGTTCATCTGGTAGAACCCCAGCGCCCGCCCGCGCTCGTCGCCGCTGACGCTGAGCGTCACCAGCGCCGGGGCCGAGCCGAACACGAGCGCGACTCCCACGCCCTGGAGCATCCGTCCCATGAGCAGCCACGCGAACGTCTGGGCCAGCCCGCAGACCACGAATGCCGCGGCGCTGATCAGGAGACCGATGGTAAGGGTGCGCCAGTGGCCGAAGAGGTCCGCCAGCCGGCCGCAGCCCAGCAGCAGGCTGGCGTGGGTCAGCACGTAGCTCACCACCACCCACTGGATGGACAGCAGGTTGATGCCGAACGCCTCTGTGATGGCCGGGAACGCGATGTTCACCGACGTGTCCGAGGACGCCAGCAGGCCGCTCAGCCCGGCGATGAGCAGTGTGGGGTGCGACCAGATGCGGGTCGATGGTGGTGTCGAGTCGGGCAAGGAGCCCTGCCAATCACGCTGGAACGGCACAATCATCGTCATTCCCGCGGAAGCGGGAATCCAGGGGTGGTGGCGGGGCGTTGCAGCGGCGCTTCCCCGCTCCACCCCACCTGGATTCCCGCCCCCGATCGGGGTCGAGGGCAAGCTTTCGCGGGAATGACGATTGAGGGGATTGTTGCCTCTCTTGAATGGTGTTTTGATCCAGCCTGTTCCGCGGGAATGACGATGCGGGTGGCGTCGCCGTCAGCTTCCCGCCAGCCACTGGTCCAGCCGCTCGTTGTACGCCTCGGGCCGGGTTCCGCGCATCATGTGGCCCACGCCTTCCCAGAACTCGAAAACCACCTGGGGCGAGGCGATGCTCCGAAGGTGGTCGAGCTCTTGCGCGAGGATGGCGCCGGGCTGGGGCGACACCGTGGCGTCGCCCACCAGGATCAGCGCCGGCACCTGGATGCGGCGCAGGCGCTCCTCGGACGCCAGCGCCCAGTCGCGGTTGTCGGTGAGGAGGCGGGTGAGGGCGTGGGGCGAGAAGTGGTGGTTGCGGTAGACCTCCCGGTCCTCCAGCTCCGGCGAGAGGCCGTTCTCGCGGGCCTCGGCGCGGATTTCCTCCTCCGGGCGGGCGAGCCGCGCCAGCGCGCCGGGAAGGGCGGTGACGAAGGCGTGCTGCATGCGCCAGTACACCGGGTCCTCCAGGAAGGCGCGGGAGATGTCCCCGGGATGGTCCGCCGCCAGCATGGTGCCGATGTTGCCACCCCAGGAATGGCCGGCGTAGGCCGGGCGCTCGAGCTCGAGGTTGGCGATGAGCTGGTGGACGTCTTCGGCGAAGTCGCGCAGGCGGTAGCCGGTGACGGGCTTGTCGGACTCGCCGTGGCCGCGCAGGTCCGGCGCCACCACGTGGTAGCGGCCGGCGAAGTGCTCGGCCACGCCCGCCCAGCCCAGGCTGTAGTTGGTCCAGCCGTGGACCAGCAACAGGTCCGGTGCGCCGGGGTCGCCCCATTCCCGGTAGTGCATGCGGATGCCCTGTACCTCGGTGAAGCCGCTACGGGGGTCGTCAGCCATGATCGTTCTCCATTACCAAGACCTGTCCATGACTCGGGACACCGGCACATCCTGTTACAGGTCACGGGTTAGTGATACACGTTTAGGCGGGTTCTGGCCATTTGGGAAGATTCCGATCAGCCGCGCCGGTGCCCTTCGACTTCGCTACGCTCAGGGCGAATGGCGCCGTTCGGGCCGGCGTCAGTCAGGCCATGCGCCCGGCCATCGCCCTGTATCGCTCGATGGGGTTCACCGAGATTCCCCGTTACACCGAGAACCCGCTGGAGGGCGCTCTGTTCATGGAATTGAGGTTGAGGTAGGTTCGGACGGAGACATTGCCGACGGAGGATCGCATGAGCGCAAACGCAGATTCGTTCACGGTGCCGGAAGCCACCATCGCCGACATCCACGCCGCCTACGCCGCGGGCGCCCTTACCGCGCGCAAACTGGTGCAGAGCTACATCGACCGCATCGACGCGTATGACCGCGGCGGTCCACGGATCAATTCGGTCATAACGGTGAACCCCGCGGCCCTCGACGAGGCGGACCGGCTGGACGCGGCCTTCAAGATCTCGGGGCGGACCGGGCCGCTCCACGGCATCCCGGTGGTCATGAAGGACCAGGCGGACCTTCAGGGGACGCCCACCACTCTGGGTTCGCTCCTGTTCAAGGACTACTACCCGGACCGGGACTGCCGGGTGGTGGAGAAACTCAAGGAGGCGGGCGCCATCGTGCTGGCCAAGACCACCCTGGGAGAGTTGGGCGCGGGCGACACCCACGGCTCGCTGTTCGGCTCCACCCGCAACCCCTACGACGTGGAGCGCACCGTGGGCGGCTCCTCGGGCGGCTCCGGCGCGGCGGTGTCCGCCAACTTCGGCACGGTGGGCGTGGGCCAGGAGGGACTGGCGTCCATCCGCCGGCCTTCCACCTGGAACTGCATCGCCGGCATGCGTCCCACCGCCGGGCTGGTGAGCCGCGCGGGCGTCTACTCCGGGTGGCCCCAGGAAGCCGGGTCGCTGGGGCCCATGGCACGCACGGTCCGGGACATGGCCACATTGCTGGACGTCATGGTGGGCTACGACGGCGAGGACCCCATCACTTGCCGAGGCTTCGGCCACGTGCCGCCGAGCTACACGGACTTCCTGGACGCCGGCGGACTGCGCGGCGCGAGGATCGGGGTTCTGCGCGAGCCCATGGGCTACAACACCGATCCCGAGGCCGACGACTACAAGAGCATCACCGGGATCTTCGACAGCGCGGTGGAGGAACTGCGGGCGGCCGGCGCCGAGGTGGTGGACCCGGTGGAGCTGGCGCGGTTGAACGAGCTGCTGGCCAAGCGTTGCGCGGACCCCACCGCCGGGGAACGGGCCTTCGGGATCTACATGGCCCGCAGCGCCGACCCGCCGTACCGGACGCGCGCGGACGCCATGGCGTCACCCGACTACCCCAAGCTCACGGAGCAGGTGCAGGCACGCCTGCGCATCACCTCCGACCCCGCGGACCACTACCAGTACCTGTTGGCCCGGGAGCACCTGATGATCCACCTGCTCAAGACCATGGCCGAGCACCGCCTGGACGCCATCGTGCACAAGTCCGTGGAGCACCAGCCCACGCTCATCGCCGACGGCGTGAAGCCGCCCTTCGTGAACCACAAGGGCGCGCCGCACCTGAACACGTTCCTCGTCTACGTGCCCACGGTGACGGTGCCCGCGGGGTTCACCGCGGACGGGCTGCCGGCCGGCGTCAGCTTCCTCGGCCGTCCCTACGACGACGGCCGCATGATCCGGCTGGCGTATGCATACGAGCAGGCGACGCAGCACCGGAGGGCGCCGGAGACGACGCCGTAGGGGGGGAAGGGTGCGTCACTATTTTCCGTCGTTACCACGAAACAGGCTGTGGCAAACCCCGCTCGGACGAGACAGGCACCGACGCCCCGAGTCGTCATTCCCGTGAAACAGGTTGTATCGAAACGCCACGCGAATGGGGAATGGCACCAACCCCCGAATCGTCATTCCCGCGAAACAGGTTGTGTCGAAACGTCACGCGAATGGGAAATGGCACCAACCCCCGAAACGTCATTCCCGCGAAAGCGGGAATCCAGGGGTTGGGAGGGGTCAAACGGCCGTATTCCCCGCCGCACCCCCCCTGGCTTCCCGCTTTCGCGGGAATGACGATTCGGGGGTTGGTGCGACTTCGTGTCCAAGCGGAGTTTGGCAGCCCGTTTCGCGGGAATGACGGAGAGGGGCGGGAATGACGAGGAGCGAAAACATGGACCAGCGTCGACAAGGAGACCGTATGAGCGAAGAGAAATCGTCACAAAACCGGATCCAGTGGATCTACTCCTCCAAGGGCAACGCCGAGCTGGAGGAGCGCTACGACGAGTGGGCCGCGGAATATGACCGCGACCTGAATACCGGCTTCGGCTGGTTGAGTCCGCGCAAGGCGGTGGATGCCTTCGCCAAGCGGGTGCCCAGGCACGGCCGCATCCTCGACGCCGGCGCCGGCACGGGCATCGTGGGCGAGCTGCTGCACGACGCGGGCTTCGAGTTCCTGGTGGCCATGGACCTGTCGCAAGGGATGCTGGACGAGGCCGCCCGCAAGGGGGTCTACAAGGAGTTCCACCGGATGGCCATGGGCATGCCGCTGGACTTCCCGCCGCGCTGGTTCGATGGGGTCATCAGCGTGGGCGTGTTCACGGTGGGGCATGCGCCGCCGGGTTCGTTCGACGAGCTGGTGCGGGTCACCCGTCCCGGCGGGCACATCGTCTTCTCGCTCCGGCCGGATACCTACGAGCAGGACGGCTTCAGGGAAAAGCAGTCATCGTTGGAGGCCGAGGGCAAGTGGCGATTGGTGGAGGAGGGGGAGAAGTACCAGCCCATGCCCAAGGGCGAGCCCGAGGTCTTCCACCAGATCTGGGTTTATCAAGTGCTGTAGAGGCGGGTTTCAAATCCGTGCACGCCCGCATCCACCGCCGCTCGATATGCCCGCATCGCGCATTCGGCCGGTGAGAGAAGCGGCGCGAATCCCTTGATGTACGGCCACCGGGAGCGGTATAAGGGACCGAACACAGGGGCGATTCGAAGGAGGTAGCACGATCATGTCCGGTCTCAATACACGCATTATCGATGGCGACGGCCACATCCTGGAGGACAACCCGGGAATCCTCGAGCACATGGAGAAGCCGTACCGGGACATCGCCGTCAAGAAGGGCATCATCTTCCCGCCCATCGACCACCTGCACGACGGACGCGCGGTGGAGACACCGCCGTTGCGGGACGGGCGCGAGAAGGTCGGCCCCGACGGCTGGCTGCAGTTCCTGGAGGACGTGGGCATCGACTGGACGGTGATGTATCCGACCCAGGGGCTGGGCTACGGCAAGATCGTGAGCCTCGACTACGCCGTGGCCGCCTGCAAGGCGTACAACGACTGGACGTACCACACCTACCTGCAGCGCGACCCGCGCTTCAACGCCATGGGCCTGATCCCCATGCAGGACCCGGAGGAGGCGGCCAAGGAATTGCGGCGCATCGTCACCGAGCAGGGCATGATGGGCGCCATGATGCCGTCCAACGGCCTGCCGCTGCCGCTGGGCGCCAAGGCCTACTGGCCCATCTATGAAGAGGCCGACCGGCTGGGCTGCTGCCTCGCGGTGCACGGCGGCTGCCACGACCGCTTCGGGCTCGACCAGATGAACATGTACGTGCCGGTGCACGCGCTGGGGCACCCCTGGGGCATCGCGCTGAACTGCGCCAACATCCTCTACAACGGCATCTTCGACCGCTTCCCCAACGTGCGCATCGCCTTCCTGGAAGGCGGGGTGGCCTGGCTGCTGATGCTGCTGGAGCGGCTGCACGCGTCCCACGAGACGCACTTCCAGTACATCCCGGACGGCGAGTTCGGCATCGGCGAGGACCAGGACCCGGCCAAGGTCGTCCAGAAGCTCGTCGACGAAGACCGCTTCTACCTGGGCATCGAGACCGAGGAGTTGACGCTGCCCTTCGCCATCAAGACCGTCGGGCACCGGCCGTTCCTGTACTCCTCGGACTTCCCCCACGAGGTCACGACCAAGAGCTGCATACACGACATCGGCGAGCTGATGGAGAGCGACGAGCTCACCGGCGACGACAAGGCCGCGATGCTGTATCGCAACGCGGAGCGGTTCTACAAGCCGGAGAGCGCGGGCGCGGAGGCCGCCGCCGCGGCGAAGGCCTAGCCTGCCTGGCCGGTCCGGTTTCGCATTTCCGAAGCTGGAAGGGGCAGGGCGTACATGACGCCCTGCCCTTTTCACCCCGCCCGTGCCCGCTTTCCGCCGGAACCGAACGTCGCGTCCAGCCGCACGCCCACAGCCCGAGAAGGAGAACGTCATGAACGAATGCCGCGCCGCCGTGGTGGTGTCCCACAACGAACCCCTGGAAATTCAGGAGGTGCCGATCCCCGAGCTGGAGCCGGGGGCGCTGCTGGTGCGCATCGAGGCGTCCACCATCTGCGGCACCGACGTGCACCGCTGGCACGGCCCCCTGGGCGGCGGCGACACGCTGCCCATCATCACCGGGCACGAGCCCTGCGGCTACATCGAGGACATCAACGGCGAGCGCACGGACATCCTGGGCAAGCCGGTGAAGCCCGGCGACCGCATTGTGTGGAGCTACGTCGCCTGCGGCCACTGCTACTACTGCACCGTGGCGCTGCAGCCCTGCATCTGCCCGGGCCGGGCCTCCTGGGGGCACAACCGCAGCGACCGGTATCCGTACCTGCTGGGCAGCGTCTCCGAGTACATGTACGTGCCGCCGCCCTGCGAGATCATCAAGGTGCCCGAGGACGTGACCTCGGCGTCCGCCGCCGCCTCCGCCTGCGCGTACCGCACGGTCATGCACGGCTACGACCGCCTCGGCGCCATCAAGAGCCACGAGACCGTGGTGATCCAGGGCAGCGGGCCGCTGGGCAACTTCGCCACCGCGGTGGCCAAGGACCACGGCGCCAAGCAGGTGCTGGTCATCGGCGCCCCGGCGTCGCGCCTGGAGGTGAGCAAGCGCATGGGCGCGGACGAGGTGCTGAACCTGGAAGAGGTCACCGATCCAAAGGACCGCCGCCAGTGGGTGCGCGACCACACCGACGGCCGCGGCGGCGACGTGGTGATCCAGGTGGCCAACAACATGGCCGTGCCCGAGGGCCTCACGCTGCTGCGCGGCGGCGGCACCTTCGTCAACATCGGCGCCGGCGGCAAAGCCGACATCGGCGTCCAGAACCTGCCCCAGGAGATGGTCCTGCACACCATCCGCTCCGGCGAGCCGCGCCACTGGCTGCAGGCCATCGACTTCCTCTCCTCGCGCAAGGACACCTTCCCGTTCGAGGAGATGATCTCGGCCGAATACAAGCTGGAGGAAGTCAACGAGGCGCTCCAGGCCATGGCCAGGTACGAGATCGTCAAGGGGGTCATCTACTTCAACTAGTGTCGCGTCCCGCAAATAAGTGGCATAAGTTGCACAGGATTTTTCGTCGTCGGCAAGGCGCGTTGACCCGTAGGGGCGACCCGCGGTCGCCCCAGTGGCGGGTACCACGCGAGGAAGAGGAACGCAGCCGACGGCGATCGTCGGGCCGCACCGAAGTCCGGTGGCAGGCCGCTCGGGGCCGCACCTTGTACATGCCAAGTAGGATCTAACTGACTGATATCAAGGAGCATTTGCATGCGTGCAATCGTCATGGGCGCCGGCCCCATCGGCGGCATCATCGGCGGGCGGCTGGCCCGGGACGGGCATGACGTGACCTTCGTGGACGTGGACCGTGAGCATGTGGCCGCGATCCGCGAGAACGGGTTCCAGGTGGACGTGCCCGACGGTCCGTTCAACGTGAAGGCGAACGTCGTCTTTCCGGAGGAGATCGAAGGGACCTTCGACACGGCGTTCATCGCCGTGCGCTGCAATTACACCCGCGACACGCTGGCGGCGGCGTTGCCGCACTTGAGCGACGGCGGCCTGGTCGTGTCGATGCAGAACGGCATCAACGTCCCGGTTCTGGAGGAGGCGGTGGGCGCGGACCGGTCCGTGGGCATGGGCATCCGCATGGGCAGCCGGCGCACGGCCCCCGGGCGGGTGCACACCGCCACGCGCGGCCACCTCTACATCGGCCATTCCCACGGCGGCACGACGCCGCGGCTGGAAGATCTCCATGCGATGCTCGACGCCGTGATCTCCACCGAGATCACCGACAACATCCTCGGCGTTCTGTGGAGCAAGCTCACCTACACCTGTTTCGGCTACTATGGCTCGCTGGCGAACACGTCGATGGTGGAAAGCTGCGCCGGCCCTGACGACCGGCGGCTGCTGGTGGATTTCTTCGCCGAGGTGGTAGCGGTGGGTACGGCCGCCGGCGCCCGGTTCATTCCCCTCAAGGAGTACAACCCGCCGGAGTTGCATCCCGACCAGCCCGTGGAAGCGCGCCTGGCCGTGATCAACGGCTACGCCGAGTCCTGGAGGGCCGACGACCTCAAGGGTCCGCTACGGCAACTGCTGGCCGGGACGCGGCTCGAGGTGGAGTTCACCTTGGGCCACGTGGTGCGGGAGAGCGCCCGGCTCGGCCTGTCCACGCCGCTGTGCGACAACCTGCTGTCAATGCTGCTGGACCTGGAAGCCGGCAAGCGCCAGCTCGGCCTCCACAACTATGCCGAGCTGGCGGCCTGCCGCGCCTGACCGACGCCCGGAACCGTCATTCCCGCGGAACGGGCGGTGTCAATTCACCATCCGAGAGAGGCAACGACCCCCTGAATCGTCATTCCCGCGGAAGCGGGAATCCAGGAGGGGGGCGGCGGGGAAACGCCGCTGTAGTCCCCCCACCACCGCCCCTGGATTCCCGCTTTCGCGGGAACGACGCCTTGGGGCGCCAGTGCCGATCCTCATCCAAGCGAGTTGGCCACAGCCTGGGAAGCCCGGGAACGCTCCGCCGTCTAATTTGGATACGGGTGTGCCTGCGGCCGAGGGAGGGGCCTTCCACATGAGGCGGGTTTTGATGGGGCTGTTGATCGTCGTCGTGTTCTCGGTCGCGGTCTCCTACTGGCTGATCTTCGTCCGCGCTACCAACGACGGGCTGACCTTCGAGAACAAGCTGCAGATCCCCGAGCAGTTGTTCGGGACCGTTGTGGACGGACGCCGGCGGTTTCAACTGACGGTTGACGAAGGGAGCCGGGAGTTCCTGCCGGGCAAGCAAACGCCCACGGCCGGCGTCAACGGCCCCTATCTGGGACCGACGGTGCGGCTGCGTCGAGGCGAAGACGTCGATCTGATCGTCCGGAACGAAATGGATGAGATGACGACCATGCACTGGCACGGAATGCACGTTCCCGCCCGCATGGACGGCACGCCGCATCAGAAGATCCAGCCGGGCACATCGTGGACCGCCAGCTTCGAGGTCCATCAGCAGGCCGCTCCGCTGTGGTACCACCCGCACCCGCACGGCACCACGGGGCGGCACTCCTATCGGGGAATCGCCGGCCTCATGTGGATCGACGACGACAACAGCGAGGCGCTGGACCTGCCGAAGATCTACGGCGTGGACGACATTCCGCTGGTGATCCAGGACCGGCTGTTCGACGATGACGGCGCGTTTGTCTTCGCCATCAACCAGGGCGCCGTGTACGGCGACACCATGCTGATCAACGGAACCTGGAACCCGTTCCTTCAGGTGGAGTCACGGCGCATTCGGTTCAGGCTGTTGAACGGCTCGAATGCGCGCATCTACTACATCGGTTTCGACGACAACCGCGCGTTTCATCAGATCGCCACGGATGGCGGATTCCTCGAGACGCCCCTCCAAACCGACCGCGTGATCCTCGCTCCCGGGGAACGCGCCGAGATCCTGGTGGACTTCAGCGACGGTGCCGAGGCGGTGCTGAAGAGCTACCCGGAAGCCGGACTTCTGGAGACCGTCGAGGCGTATTTCGGAGGCATCGGCACCGGCCACCTGGAGCTGTTGAAGGTCGTGCCGGGACCGGCAAAGCGCGCATCCCACGCATTGCCGGAGCGCCTCAACACCATCGCCCGCATGGATGCCTCACAAGCCGTCAAGACCCGTCCGGTGGTCTTGGGCGGACAGATACAGGGCGCACAGGGAGGACGGTTCGCTGGAGGCGGACCCGGTCCGGGGCCGCCCATCAACGGCAAGATCATGGACATGGGGAGAATCGATGAGGTCGTGCGGCTGGGAGACATCGAGATCTGGGAAGTGGACAATCGCGGCGGTCAGGGCCACCCCTTCCACATCCACTTGGTGCAGTTCCAGATTCTCGACCGCAACGGCCACCCGCCCACGGGCGCCGAGCTCGGCTGGAAGGACACGGTCCTGGTTCCCGTGGGCGACATCGTCCGGATCATCATGCCCTTCGATCGGTATGCCGATCCGGAAGTGCCCTACATGTACCACTGCCACATCATGGAACACGAAGATAACGGCATGATGGGACAGTTCCTGGTGGTGGAAGACCCTGGACAAATTTTACTTGTAACCTCATAATATCCGGATGCAGTACCCTCGGATTCTCGCCGACCGGCTGCTCCGGCTCTCGACGCACTTCCCGGCGGTGGTAGTCACGGGTGCGCGGCAGGCGGGCAAGACCACCCTGATGCGCGCCACCTTCCCGGATCATCACTACGTTTCCCTGGACCTTCCCACGACGGCCGATCAGGCCGAGCGCAACCCGGACGTGTTCCTGCACCACCATCCGGCGCCGGTCCTCATCGACGAGGTACAGTACGCGCCCGGCCTGTTCCGCCACCTGAAGGCGGCCATCGATGAGCGTCGCCACGACATGGGCCGCTACATCCTTACCGGCAGCCAGAACTTCACGCTGATGAAAGGGATCTCCGACAGTCTCGCCGGCCGCTGCGGGATCGTGGAGCTGGAGAACTTGGCGCTGCACGAGATCAACGCCGTGACCCCGCCCGGTGACGACGCCACCAGCCTTGCCGGGCTGATGGCCCGGGGGCAGTTCCCGGAGCTGTGGCGCGCGCCGGAACTGCCGGCGGCGGATTTCTTCGCTTCGTACCTGGCCACCTACCTCGAACGCGACGTGCGCCAGATCCTCAACGTGGCGAGCCTCCGGGATTTCGAGCGCTTCGTCCGCGTCCTGGCGGCACGGTCCGCGGCCATGCTTAACAAGAGCGACGTCGCGCGGGACACCGGCGTGGCGGTGAAGACCATCGGCGAGTGGGTGAGCGTGCTCCAGGCGTCCGGCCAGATCGTCCTGCTGGAACCCTGGCACGTGAGCTTCGGCAAACGCGTGGTGAAGACGCCGAAGGTCTATTTCTGTGACAGCGGCCTGCTCTGCTTTCTGCTGGGGCTCGACGCCTCCACGCTGCTCACGTCGCCGGCCCTGGGCGCCGTATGGGAGACCTTCGTGTTCGCGGAGATGCGCAAGCTCAACGAGGCCGAGTCCGCGCCCGTCAACTTCTGGTACTATCGCGACCAGCGCGGCCAGGAGGTGGACTTCGTGCGCGACGCCGGCGGTGTCCTCGGCTTCATGGAGTGCAAGTGGAGCGAGCGCCCCACCCCGCGCGACGCGCGCGGCCTGCTCCGGGTGAGCGCCGGGCTGGCCGCGTCGCACACCCCCTGGCGCCCCGGCCCGCACTACGTCATCGGCCGGCCCGTGTCCAGCCATTCGCTGGGTGAAGGCGTGGCCGCCGTGGCGCTGCGGGACCTTCCCGCCATCGTCGCCGGGGACGCGCCCCGCTGACCGGTTGGGCTGGACATCGTTGCCTCTCGGTGACCAAAGACGTAGTAATGGCGGAGGTTGGGACATCCGCGTCCTTCGACTTCGCTTCGCGAACGAGGAGAACCACACATGGAATACCGCCAATTCGGCACCACCGACTGCAAAGTGTCGCCCATGGGGCTCGGCTGCCTGAGCATGTCGGGTATGTATGGAGCGGGTGACGATGACGAATCCATCGCCACGCTGCACCGGGCCTTCGAACTCGGCATCAACTTCCTGGACACCTCCGCCAGTTACGGCAACGGCCACAACCACGTGCTCATCGGCAAGGCCATCAAGGGCCGCCGCGACCAAGTGGTGATCCACTCCAAGTCGGGCAGCCCGCGGGCCGCCGACGGTACGGGCCTCGACGGCGGCAGCTCGCCCAAGTACCTGATCCAGACCTGCGAGGAGAGCCTCCAGCGGCTGGGCATCGACTGCCTGGACATCTTCTGCATGTCCCGCATCGATCCCGCCGTCCCGGTGGAGGAATCGGTAGGCGGCATGGCCTGTCTCGTGGAACAGGGCAAGGCCCGCTACATCGGCCTGTCCGAGGCCAGCGCCGCCTCCATCCGCCGTGCCCGGAAGGTCCACCCCATCGTGTCACTGCAGATCGAGTACTCGCTGTGGTCCCGGGACCCCGAGCAGGGCAACATCGAAGCCTGCCGCGAGTTCGGCATGGGCCTCATGGCCTACTCGCCCCTGGGCCGGGGCTTTTTCGCCGGCGCCGTCCGCAGCCTGGACGAGATTGGCGAACGCGACGGCCGCCGCAATCAGCCCCGGCTCCAGCCCGGCAACATCGAGCGGAATCTGGAACTCCTCGCCCAGGTGGACGAGGTGGCCAAAGACAAGGGCGTCACCACCAGCCAACTCGCGCTGGCTTGGCTCATGGCCCACGGCCCCGACATCATCCCCATCCCCAGCAGCAAGAGCCGCGATCACCTGGAGGAGAACGTCAAGGCCGTGGAGGTGGGGATGACCGACGAGGACCTGCGCCGGCTGGACGCGATCCTCCCCTACGGCGCCGCGGCGGGGAACCGCACCCGGGACATGAAGCGGGTGAACGTGTAGTCCGGCCCTAACGGCCGTCGTCGAGAACTCCTGCGGCTCAGGACATCAACCGCCCGCCCGACACGTTCAACGCCTCGCCGGTGGTATGGGACGAGTCGCTGGAGGCGAGGAAGAGGGCGGCGTTCGCCACCTCCTCGTGCAATGCGTGCTTCCGCAGCGGGGTCTGCTTCAGGACGCTCTCCCACAACTCCTCGAAGGAGACGCCGAGGCCTTCCGCACGGTTCCGGTACATCTCCCTGAGATCCGCCTCGTCCATGCCGCCGGGGCAGATGACGTTGGCGCGTACGCCCGAGGGGCCGGCTTCCTTGGCGATCGTCTGGGTGAGCCCCAGGAGGCCCCACTTGGCGGCGCACAGGGAGCCGCGCAGCGCCATGCCCTCGCGGCCTGCGGTGCCGGAGATGCTGACGATGCTGCCGCGCTTCTGCTCGATCATCACCGGCAGAGCCGCCTTGCAGCAGAGGAAGATCGCCTTCAGGTTGACGTTGAGGACCTCGTCCCATTCCTCCTCGGTAATCTCGTGCACCTGGACCATTGGGCCGCGGAAGCCGACGCTGTTGACGAGGATCTCCAGGCTTCCCCACCGGCTCACCACGTCCGCCACCATACGCTCCACTTGCGCGAAGTCGGTGGCGTCGCACGTCATGGCGACCGCCTCGCCGCCTTTCTGCTGGATGGCCTGAACCACGCCGTCTAGCTCGGTCTTCGTCCTTTCCAGATCCACCAGGACGATCTTCGCGCCCTCGCCCGCGAAGGTGTGGGCAAGGGCTTCGCCGATGCCGCGGGCGCCGCCGACGATGACTGCTACCTGATCTGCTAGTTTCATAGGTCCTCCCAAGGCTTTGTTCTCTGAGTCAATTCCCACCGCAATCGTATGACAGCCGCACCTTACGGGCATAGCGCGAGCCGGACTTGAACAACCGCAAGAAGCAAGGACATGGTGAGGTTGCCCACTACCATAACGGCGAACCTCAATGCCCACTCCGCCGTCGTGAAATCCACCGAAAGGGGTTCGTCGCCTTGAAGTGCTGTTGTGATCGATACTAGCAGCCACACAACAGCGAACAGTGACGTTGCTACAATGCCCGTCAATAGGGTTACTGTCCATCCGCACGATGCGGTGTACCGCCAACTCTGCGCAAGGCTGGGAAATACTCCTTTGTTCTCGTTCACAGCCACTGCTTTTGCCAACGACCATCTTATCACCAGATACAAAGTCGTAATCATTAGGGTGACGAACGTAATCACGTCGATGCTGGACCTGACTAGCTCGGCAAAACGGAGAATACGAAATGGGGTGACATATTCAAAGTCAGTAGTGTCCGACACATTTCATAGCAAAAACAGTTGGTTACGGTCATCGGGGCTTTCTGGCAGCGCGGACATATCGGTAAGTAACTGAATCAACGGCACTTTTTCGAAAGGGGTGACGCTGAGGATCTGTAGCATCGT